>NZ_JBIAIE010000001.1:267536-356246 GCF_042871185.1 Streptomyces sp. NPDC006012 | reverse complement strand
GGCGGGCGACGGCGTGGGGGGTTTGGGCTCCGGCACCTGACCGGGCGTGGGACCCGGGGGGGGCCCGGGGGGCCCCGCGGGGCCACTCCCGTGTTCGGGACGCGGTCAGGCGTACCGGTAGATCCGGCTCACGTCCTCCAACTCGTCCGGTGTGACGTCCCACGGCGGCAGCTTCTCGTGCCGGGCGACGATCCGGCCGCGCTGCCGGCTGCCCGGCCCCGGCGGCTCGGCCGGCAGGTAGCGGTGGCTGCGATGGCGCTGCTGCCAGCGGTACCACTGGAGGTCGACGAAGGCGTGATGGAGCCAGAAGACGGGGTCGTTGACGGAGGCGGCGCTGAGCATGGCGCCGCCGACCCAGCGGTGCACCCGGTTGTGGTTGAGCCAGGAGACGCTGCCCCGGCCGGTGCCCCATCCCTCCAGCTTGTTGCGGAAGCCCTGGGTGACCGTCGAGTTCCAGGGCGAGACGTCGTAGACGGGGTCGTCGAGCGCCCACTTCAGGTCGGCGGCGGTGGGCAGTTGGATCGGATCGCGGGAGCGGCCCAGGTCCCGGGTGAGGTACTCCCCGTCGGTGATGCCCTCCCGGAGGGTCCAGCGGCCCCCGCCGTGGGCGAACGGGCCGGTGGTCACCCGCCGGTCGGAACGGCGTCCGTTGCCGCCGAGCAGGTCCTCGGTCCACGGCACGGAGGTCACGCCGCGGCTCCTGGTCCAGTCCCAGTACGGGACCGTCACCGACGAGTCGACCCGGCGCAGGGCGCTCTCCAGGTCCAGCAGGAAGCGGCGGTGCCAGGGCAGGAACGAGGGCGTCATGTGCGCGGCACGCAGGCCCGCGTCGCCGTCCCCGACGAAGAACTCGACGTGCGTGCGCACGAACTCGTCGTACTCGCCGGTCCGCTTGATCTCCAGCAGGGCACCCGTGAACCGCCGCCGCTCGGCGCGGGTCAGGGTGCTCACGTCCTTACGCACGTACGCCATGCAGCCCTCCCGCGTGCGGGTGTCCCCCGCCGACCGGGCCCGGGGCCAGGTCGCGCAGGCCCTGGCCGGGGCCGAGTTCGTCGACGGCGGCGCGGGTCGCCGCCAGCGGGGTCGGGTACGAGCTGTAGTGGTCGACCACGGTCAGCCAGGTGCCGTCCGCACGCCGCATCAGATGCAGCGGGTGACCGTCCACGGTGACCAGCCAGGTCGCGTCGCCGACGGAGCGCTCGGCGGGGATCGGGGCGCCCCGGATGCGGCGCCCCTGGTAGGTCTCGTCGAAGGCGTGGCCCGCGGACGCGCCCGCGGGCCACGCCGGGCGGGAGGCCGCGACGAGCGGGGTCAGCGCGAGGGCCGCGGCGGTGCCGAGCAGAACCCGCCCGGCCTCCCGCCGCGTCCGTTCCGGCGGATCGGTTCTCTCCCGGCTCCCGCTCGACCGCTCCGCACCCACCGGTACTCCGTCGGCACTGACGACCATGGCTCACTCCTCGTACGGTTTCGGTGTCCGCACCGGTAACCGTCAAAGGGTGTCGGCGGTCACCGCCGCATCAGCCGTACGCAGGCACGACACCGGCCGGGCGGAGCACATGCGTCGGCCGGCCGAGGGCAGCGGTTGCGCCGGTCAGCGACGGGAGCCCAGGCCCAGGTCCGCGGTCGGGCCCCCCTTCAGGGCCGGGGCGAGGACACCGGCCTGGGGGAGCTTGGGGCCCGGCAGCCCGAAGGCGCCGGCGTTCGGCGCGGTGAGCGGGGCGTCGGCGGACAGTCCGGGGGCCAGCGCCCGGATGCCGGAGGCAGGCGCGTCGGCCCGCACCTGGTCGAAGCCGCCCAGGGCCTTCGGCAGGGGGGCCTGAAGGCCGGCGCCGGGCAGGCTGCCGCCGACGGGCAACCGGGGCACGGTACGGGCCGGGAGGAGCCGCCCCTCGACGTACTGGGGTCCTTCGGGCGCTCCCGGAATCAGCATCGGCAGTTCGGCGCCGAGCTTCGGCATCGGCACGTGGAGGGACTTCTCCACCCCGTCCAGCGGCACCGGGACGGGGACCGTGCCGACCGCGGCGGCGGGGGTGGCGGCCCCCACGGCGGCCGCGACGCCCGTGGCGACGGCGGCAAGGGTTCCTCGGGTGGTCGACTTCATGTCAGGTACGGTCCCTTTCAGGCTTCGCGTGAATCGACGTCCGTACCGCGTAACGAGCCGAAAACGCCCGGAGTGCAAGAATCGCCCGCGTGCAGCATTAGTCAGCTGGTCGGACGTCCGGCGGCGGACCGCGGCACCGCCGGCCGACGCGTCAGGTGCGCAGGCTGCGGGCCGGGAGGACGACGTGCGCGGCTGCGGTCAGGGTCTCCTCCGCACCTACGAAGGCCGCCAGTTGTTCGGGGGTCAGGGTCAGGCCGGGCTGCGCCTCGGGCCAGGCGCGGGTGGTGAACACCAGGTAGGCGTAGCCGCGTTCGGCGACGGCGGCGAGCCACTCCGGCGGGGCGGGGCACTGGGCGTTGAGCGGCGGCAGGGTGACGACGGCCTGGCCGGACTGTACGAGCAGGGTGGCGGGCAGGCTGGGCTTGGCGGTGCCGTCCACGAGGTCGCCGCCGACCGGGAGTCCGTTGTTCTCCAGCAGCCGCTCGACCGCAGCGGACGTCACGTCCGCGCCGCCCTCGGCGTCCCCCAGGGAGTACGCCAGCAGGTACGGCATGTCGGATCCGTCGGCGGCCTCGCCGCTCCAGGCGAGTACGACGAGCGTGCCCAGCTCGGCCGGGCGGAACGGGCGGGTTTCACTTGGGGTTGAGGTCACCGCGCGACCCTACCGACGGCCCCGTGCACCGCCCGGCGTCTTCTCACCCGACCGGCGCATTGACGCGGGGGCCGTCACCCGAACGAGGGACGCCTCCCGGCGTCCCTCGAACGGCTCTGGACGAAGCGGTTCAGCTCTGCAGCGGCAGACCGCCCAGCAGCGGGTTGTGCTGGTTGACCGCGCCGGCCGCGCCCTTCACCGCGTTGAGCGGGGAGCCCTTCTTCTCGGTGTTGAGCACGTTCGACTGGTGCTGGAGCGGCATCGCGTCGTCCACGGTGAGGGGACCCTTGGTGAGTGTGTTGACGGCGCCGTTGAGGCTGGTGGGCGTGAGGTCGGCGGCGTTGTGGGCGAACGCGGGCGCGGCGACGCCCGCGAGGGCCACGGAACCGGCAACGACAGCGGCAGCCTTCAGGGACTTCATCGTGTTCCTTTCTCGGCAACTCACGTCACCTCGGGAAAATCTGACGCCGTGCTCAACGAGGTCCGGCCGGGGCGGAAACCCCGTGCGCGGAAGACATATGAGATCCCCGACGTGACCGGGGGCAGGGGCGAGGACCGTGTCGGCGCCGGGAACGGGAGCACGGGACGCCGCGTGGTGCGCTCCCGGGACGAGTCGGCGGCCACGGCGGCCGGGCCGGTGATGCCGGCCGGCAGGGTGGTGCCCCGTCAGGGGGAACGCGAACCGGCCGCCCTTCCGCGGTGAGCCGCGGGAGGACGGCCGGCGAGGGGGATCTGCCGTCCCGTCAGTCGTTGGCGCAGGTTCCGCCGAACGCCGGGTTCAGCAGGGCGATGATGTCGACGGTGTCGCCGCAAAGGTTGAGCGGCACGTGGACCGGGGCCTCGACGACATTGCCCGACAGCACGCCCGGGGAGTGGGCGGCGGCGCCGTGCGCGTCACTGTCGGCGGCGGCCACACCGGCGCCACCGGCGACGGCCGCGACGGCCGCAGTGGTCAGGGCGAAGCCCTTCGCGATACGCGACATGGAGAAGTGCTCCTTGGGATCGACACAAACATCCGGGCGGCTGCCCGGCGCTGTGTCAACGCGCCGCGTGTGCCCGAGTTGTGCCGCCAGTGGAGTGATCTCCGATATAGGACAACCTTCACGATTCCGACACACTTGTCATATTCGTCTGGATTAATACGGATAGCAGCTAGAGTTGCGGAACTATTCAAACACCTCTATAAGCCATCAAATCACACCTGCCTTGCAGCGTTGCCGCGCCCTTGGTCCGACCTCCTCCCCTATGTCCTCCCCCCTCTCACCTCCGCCCCTCTCTGACCTCTGACGCCTCTGGTCCGCCCCGGCGCGTTCCCGCCCGCGGTCCCGAGCGTCCCCCGTGAGCGAGGAATCCCGCGTATGCATCACTCAGCAACCGACCCTCGGTTCCGGGTCCTCCACCTCGCCCAGCCCGCCGACGGCGGAGTGGCCCGCGTCGTACTGGACCTGACGCGCGCCCAGCTCGCGGCCGGCCTGCGGGTCACGGTCGGCTGCCCCGGCGGTGAACTGGCCGCCGGAGCACGGGAACTGGGCGCCGACGTACGGCTCTGGCGAGCGACCCGGTCGCCGGGCCCCGGGCTGGCCGGCGAGGTGCACCGGCTCGGCCGGCTGGTGGCACGGGTACGGCCCGATCTGGTGCACGCGCACAGCGCCAAGGCCGGGCTCGCCGGACGGCTCGCGGTGCGCGGCCGGATCCCGACGGTCTTCCAGCCGCACGCCTGGTCGTTCGAGGCGGTCGACGGGGTCACCGCGGCGCTGGCGCTGAAATGGGAACGGTGGGGAGCGCATTGGGCGACCCGGGTGCTGTGCGTGAGCGAGGCGGAACGCGCCACCGGCACCCGCGCCGGGATCCGCGCGCACTGGTGCGTCATCCCCAACGGCGTCGACCCGCTGCGTTTCAGCCCGGAGCCGCCCGGAGCCACGGCCGCCTCGCCGGCCACCGTTTCCCAGGTCGCCACCGCGACCGCGCTCGCCCTTGCGCCCCCGTCCCCGCACCCGCATCGCCCGCCCACGCCCGCCCGGGCCACCGCCCCCGCCCCGGTCACGGACCCGGCGGCCCCGCTGGTGGTCTGCGTGGGACGGCTGTGCCCGCAGAAGGGGCAGGACGTCCTGCTCCGGGCGTGGGACACCGTCGTACGACATGTGCCGGGCGCCCGGCTCGTGCTGGTCGGCGACGGACCCGACCGGGAGCGGCTGCGGGCCGGCGCCCCGCCGGCGGTGACGTTCGCGGGCGCCGTCACCGACGCCGCCCCCTGGTACCGGGCCGCCGACCTCGTGGTCCTGCCCTCCCGCTGGGAGGGCATGGCGCTGGCCCCGCTGGAGGCGATGGCCTGCGGCCGGCCGGTGCTGCTCACGGACGTCGACGGCGCCCGCGAATGCCTGCCGCCCGGCCTCGCCGCACACTGCCTCGTCCCGCCCCGCAGCCCGGCGGCGCTCGCCGCGTCCGTCACCGCCCTGCTGCTCGACCCGGCGCTGCGCACGGCGCTCGGTTCCCGTGGCCGCCGCCACGTCCTGACCACCCACGACGTACGGCACACCGCCGAGGCGGTCACGGACCTGTACCGCGAACTCCTCGGCACGGCACCCGCCGTGCCGTCCCAGTGCAGGGAGTCCAGCCGCCCGTGACCGCCGAAAGCACCGTCCCCTCCCCCGGCGCGCAGCCGCGCGACCACGGGTACTCGGCCGTCACGGTCCTGCCACCGCGCCCGGCCGACGGCTTCCGGTTCCCCGTGCACCGGCCGCCCGCACCCGGCCCGTCCCCGCTGCCCCTGCTCACCGCCGACCTGGCCGCCGCCCTGCCGGCCGCCTGCACGCTCGGCCCGGCCGACCACCGCCCGGTACTGGCGGCCCTGCTGATGTCCGCGACGCTGCTGCTGCGACCGGGCGCCGACCGTCCGGTGCCCGGCGTCCTCGACGAACTGCCCGCCGTCTGCGGCCGGATCGCGGTCGTCTGGCTGGGCCTGGCCGCTCTCCTGGCGGCGTACGCGCCCGACCGCGCGCTGTCCCCGTACGGTCTGCTGCTCGGCTGGGCGCTGCACGCGGCCGCGTGCTGCGCGGGCCGCGGCCTCGTACGCGGACACCGGCACCGGGCGCTGCTGCGCCGCCCGTGCCCCGCGCTGCTCGTCGGCCCGGCGGCGACTGCGCAGCGGGTGGCCGCCGGGCTGCTGCGCCATCCGCGGTGCGGAGTACGGCCGGTGGGTGTCGTGGCCGAGGACATCGGCGGCACCGGCGGGCTGCCCGTGCTCACCACCGGCACCGAGGTGAAACGGGCCCTGGTCCGCGACGGCGTACGGACCGTGCTCACCGTCGACCCCGCGGTGCGCACCGCGCAGGGACCGCTGCTGCGGGCGCTCGCCGAGTCGGGCTGCGCGGTGTGGGAGGTGGACGCCGAATCACCGGCGTACGAGACCCGTGACCAGCTCGCCGGGTTCTCCTGCCGCCGGCTGGAGGTGGGCGTCCGGCGGCGCGGCAGCGCGGTCAAGCGGGCGCTGGACGTGCTGGTGTCCGGCATCCTGCTGGTGCTGGCCGGACCGGTGCTGCTGGGCTGCGCCGCGACGCTCAGGATCATCGGCGGGCCCGGTGTGGTCTTCCGTCAGGAACGCATCGGCCAGGACGGGCGCCCCTTCACGCTGCTGAAGTTCCGTACCCACCGCCCGGCCGACGAGCACGAGGCGGCCACCCGCTGGAGCGTGGCGGGCGAGCCCGAGATGAGCCGCTTCTGCCGCTTCCTGCGGTGCACATCGATGGACGAGCTGCTCCAGCTGTGGAACGTGCTGCGCGGCGACATGAGCCTGGTCGGCCCGCGCCCCGAGCGCCCCTTTTTCGTCACCCAGTTCAGCCAGACGTACCCCGGTTACGCGGCCCGCCACCGGATGCGGACCGGCATCACCGGGCTCGCCCAGATCAACGGGCTGCGCGGCGACACCTCGATCGAGGACCGGGCCCGCTTCGACAACGCGTACATCGACAACTGGTCGCTGTGGCAGGACGTCTGCATCCTGCTGCGCACCGCGGCCGCACTCGTACGGTCCACCGGGAGCTGACGATGACCCGTACCCTCCCGCTGCCGGCCGTCCGGACCGCACGGCCACCGGCCCGCCGGCCCTCCCCGTGGCTGCACCTGCTGCCGGTGCTTCCGGTGCTCGCGGTCCCGGCCCTGCTCGCGCTGCCGTCGGCCACCGCGGACGGCGGTGGCGCGGGACCGGCCGACGTGGTCTCCGCGCTGGTCGTCGCCCACTGCGCGTTGCGCCTGCTCCGGCACCGGCGCCGCCCGCTGTCCGTACCGGCCGCCGTGGTACTGGGCCTGCCCGTCGTCGGCCTCGCGCTCGCCGCGACGGGCGCCGCCTCGCCGGGCGCCGGGCTCTCCGGGCTCGGCCGCTATCTCCAGATCTTCGTCCTCGTCCCGGCGGCCATCCTGCTGCTGCTCCGCGACCGCCGCGACTTCACGCTGCTGGCCTGGTCGTTCGTGGGCCTGGCCGGCTGGCAGGGCGCGCTCGGGGTGCACCAGTACGTCACCGGGACCGGCGCCTCCTACCGGGGCGAGGACATCCGGGCGGTGGGCACGTTCGGGGCGCAGGACGTGATGGGCATGGCGACCGTGGTGTCCTTCGGCGTGGTCTGCGCGGTCGGCCTGGCCCTCGGACGGTCCGCCGCGCACCGGCGGGTTCTCGCCGCCGGGTGCGCGGTCGCACTGCTGGTGCCGCTCGCCCTGTCCTTCAGCCGGGGCGCCTGGATCGCGACGGCGGTGGCCTGTGCCGTGCAACTGGTGGCGGCGGGGCTGCGGCGGGCGCTGACGGTGGCGGCGGCCGTGCTCGCGGCGGGCGTGATCCTGGTGGGCGGCTTCGGAGTGGGCACGGCACTGCTGGACGAACGGGTCAGCTCCATCACGCAGGTCGCCGACTCGCCCGACCAGTCGGTGGTCGACCGGTACACCATGTGGGCCGCCGCGGTCTCGATGTGGCGCGAACACCCGCTGACCGGCGTGGGGCTGAAGTCCTTCCCCGAGTACCGGGACGGCCATGCCTCACTCGCGCTCTCCGCCGGCAGCGACACCGAGGGCGCGGGCGCCGCGTACCGCAAGCAGCCGCTGCTGTCCCCGCACAACATGTATCTCCTGGTCCTCGCCGAGCAGGGCCTGACCGGGCTGCTGGCCCTCGCGGGCAGCTGGCTGGCGCTGCTGGCGTGCGCGCTGCGGAGGATGTGGCGCACCCGGGCCGCCGCCGGGCCGGGTGCGCGGCACACGGCGGCCGGGGAGTGCGGACTCGTCGCCTGTGGGCTGCTGGTCTGGCAGCTGACCGACTTCGGGTACGCCGACATCGGCGGCTCCTCGACGGTCCTGACCGCCGTGGTCCTGGGTCTGGCGGGCTGGTGGGCCCTGCTGGGCGGCGGCACGCCGGCCGACGGCGGCGGGCCCGCCGCCCGCGCAGGCAGCGTCGGCGACGGGGAGGGCGCGGGCAGGTGAACGCGTCCTCCTCCGGAAGCCCGCGGGCCCACGACGCGCGGCCCGGCACCACACAGGCCGTACCGCCCGCCCGCTCCCAGGCGGACGCCCCGTGCGATGCCGACACCCGACCGGCCGCACCACCCCAACCAGCCGCCACTTCCGATACCGGCACGACCCGACCGGCCGCACCACCCCAACCAGCCGCCACGTCAGGTATCGGCACCCACCCCGCCCCGGTCTCGCAGCGTTTTCTCGCCAGGGCCACGCTGGTGACGGCCGCGTTGTCGATCGCCGGGGCGCTGTTCGGGCTGGTCCGGGACCAGTCGCTGGCCCGGCTGTTCGGCGCGGGCCAGGACACCGACGCCTTCCTGGTCGCCTGGACCGTGCCGGAGTTCGCGGCGACGCTGCTCATCGAGGACGGGCTGGCCTTCGCCCTGGTACCGGCGTTCAGCGTGGCGCTGGCCCGGCGGGCGGAGGGTGTCCCGGGCGACCCGGTGCGCGCCCTTCTCGCCAGTACGCTCCCGCGTCTGTCGCTGGCCTTCGCCGCCGTCTCCGCGCTGATCGCCGGCGCCGCGCCGCAGTTCGTCGAGGCGCTGGCCCCGGGGCTGCCGGATCCCGGCCTCGCCGTCGACTGCACCCGGTCCACCGCGACCTGCGCGTTCAGCTTCGGGCTCGCCGGGTACTGCAGCGCTGCGCTGCGGGCGCACCGTCGCTTCGTGGCGCCCGCGGCGATCTACGTCGTCTACAACCTGGGCATCGTCGCGGCGATGTTCCTCCTGGGCGGCAGCTGGGGCGTGCGCTCCGCGGCGGCCGGCGTGGCGCTCGGCGGCTGCCTGATGGTCGTCGTACAACTGCCTTCGCTGTGGCGGCAGTTGCGAGGGCACCGCATGACGGACGGCAGCGCTCGAACGGCCGAGTCCGCCGAGTCCACCGGGCCCACCAGTCCGAGCGGGCCCACCGGATCCGCCGAATCCACAGATTCCCCCGGATCCACCGAATCCGCCCAGTCCACCGCCGTGGACAATCCCCACCCCATGAGCCTGACCCTGATCGCCACCGTGCTGCTGTTCGCCCTGTGCCGGCAGTCCCAGGTGCTCATCGAGCGGTTCCTCGCCTCCCACCTGTCGCCGGGCGCCATCTCGCACCTGAACTACGCCCAGAAGGTGGCCCAGATCCCGATGACGCTCTCGCTGATGCTGTGCACGGTCACCTTCCCGGTGGTGGCGCGGGCGCTGGCCGAGGGTGACACCGAGCGGGCCCGCACCCGGGTGGAACGCGATCTGGCGCTGGCCGCCTGCCTGGTGCTGCTGGGCGGCGCCGTGGTGGTGGCGTGCGCCCCGCAGATCGTCGAACTCCTCTTCCAGCGGGGCGCGTTCACCGCACGGGACACCGCGGCGACGGCGGACGTGATGCGGGTGTACGCGCTCGGGCTGCTCGGCCAGACCCTGGTCGGCGCGCTGGTCCGCTCGTACTTCTCGGCGGGCCGCGCCACCTGGTACCCGGCCGGCGCGATGGCCGCCGGCATCGTCGTGACCTCCTGGATCAGCGCCCTGAGCGTGGGCGTCTGGGGTGTCACCGGGATCGCGGCGGGCAACGCCGCCGGCATCACTGCCACCGCCGCGCTGCTGCTGTACGGGCTGCGCGGCACAGGTCCGCACGGCGCGGGCCGCGAAGGTCGTGCGGCCCGCGCCGTACCGATCCGCACCCGGCGGGTGCTGGGCGAGCTGAGCCGGCCGCTGCGGGCGGCCGTGGTCGCGACCGTGGCGGGCGCGTCGGCCGCGCACCTGGCCCGGACGGCTCCGGCCGGCCTGGCCCTCGGCGCCACGACGACGGCCGCCGTGTTCGTCCTGCTCTGCTACGCCCTCGGCGCCGAGGGCTGCACGCCCGCGCTCCGCTCTGTACGCACCGTCACGCAAAGGCTCACGCATGGTCTCTTCCGTTGAGCACACCGCTCTCGCCGTCCCCTCCACCACCTCCACCACCTCCTCCACCGTTCCCTCCCCCGCCCCCGCGGCCGCCCGGCCGGGCCCGGTGCCATGGGTGGCGATGTACCACTCGGTGGGCGACTGCTCGGACGACCCGTACCGCATCACCGTCACCCCGGCCCGTCTGGACCGGCAGCTCCGCTGGCTGCGCAGGCGCGGGCTGCGGGGCGTGTCCATGGCCGAGTTGCTGGCCGCCCGCGCCCGCGGCGCGGAACCCGGCCTGGTGGGGCTCACCTTCGACGACGGCTACGCCGACTTCCTCGCCCACGCCCTGCCCGTACTGCGCCGCTGGGGCTGCAACGCCACCCTGTTCGTCCTGGCCGGCCGGCTCGGTGGCGACAACGACTGGGATCCGCTCGGCCCGCGCAAGCCGCTGCTGAGCGCGGACGGTGTCCGCCGGGCGGCGGACGAGGGCGTGGAGATCGGTTCGCACGGACTGGCCCATGTCGACCTGACCGCGGCGGACGCCGGCACGCTGCGCGCCGAGGCCGCCGACAGCCGCGCCCTGCTGGCCGAGCTGACCGGCCGGCCCGTCGACGGGTTCTGCTACCCGTACGGCTCGGTCGACCGGCGGACCGTGGCCGCCGTACGGAACGCCGGATACGGCTACGCCTGCGCCATCGACCCCGGCCCGCTCAGCGGCGTCCACGCCCTGCCCCGGATCCACCTCGGCCAGCGCGACACCGCGCCGCGCCTGTTCCTCAAGCGCCGGCTGCACCGGCTGCGCCGCCGCCCGGTCCAGGGGCTGGGATGAAGGTCCTGCACGTCATCACCGGGCTCGGCATGGGCGGCGCCGAGCAGCAACTGCGGCTGCTGCTGGGCCGGTTGCCGGTCGACTGCGACGTACTGACGCTCACCGAGCCCGGCCCGGTCGCTGCCGCGCTGACCGCCGACGGGGTGCGGGTCGCGCACCTCGGCATGGCGGGCAACCGCGACCTGACCGCGCTGCCCCGCCTGGTGCGGGAGATCCGCCGGGGCGGTTACGACCTCGTGCACACCCATCTCTACCGCGCCTGCCTGTACGGCCGGATCGCCGCCCGGATCGCCGGGGTGCGGACGGTCGTCGCCACCGAGCACTCCTTGGGCGACTCCCGGATCGAGGGCCGCCGGCTCACCACCGGGGTCCGCGCGCTGTATCTCGCCGGGGAGCGTCTTGGCCGTACCACGGTCGCCGTCTCCCCGACGGTCGCCGGGCGGCTGGAACGCTGGGGCGTGCCCGGTCCGCGCATCGAGATCGTGCCCAACGGCATCGACGCGGCCCGCTTCCGCTTCGACCCGGTGCGGCGGCTGCGCACCCGGGCCGCGCTCGGCCTGCCCGAGGACGCGTACGTCGTCGGCGGTGTCGGCCGGCTCACCCCGGGCAAGCGGTTCGACGTCCTGATCCGGGCCCTGGCCCTGCTCCCCGCGGACTGCCGGCTGCTGCTGGTCGGGGGCGGCGCCCAGCAGGGCGCGCTGCGGGCCGCCGCCCGGGCGGCCGGGGTCGCGGACCGGGTGCTGTTCACCGGCGAGCGCCCGTACGCCCCCGACGGCTCGCCCGGTCCCGATCTGCCGTGCCTCACCTGGGCGATGGACGTGCTGGCCGCGCCGTCCGCGGAGGAGGCGTTCGGGCTCGCGGCCGTCGAGGCGCTGGCGGCCGGGCTGCCCGTGCTCTACACCTCCTGCCCGGCGATCGAGGACCTGCCGCCGACGGCCGCCCCGAACGCCCGCCGCGTGCGCGGCGACGCCGCCGAGTACGCCCGCGCCCTCACCGGCGTCCGCGCCGCGGGCCCCGTACCCCGCACGGTCCCGGACGCCGCCCGGCACTACGACATCGCCCGCAGCGCCGCCCGCCTCATGGAGGTCTACGCGGCGGCGCTGGCCGGACGGCCCACGCCCGGCCAGGTCCCGTCATCCCGATCCCCCCAGGAAGCAGGCACCCCATGACCGACACCCCCAACCGACCGCTGCAGCCCGCCCGGCCGGCCCGCTCCGGCCGCCTGCGAAAGCTGCCCGCGTGGTCGCTGCTCGCGGCCTGCGCCCTCGCCGGCGGTCTGCTCGGCGGCGCGTACGGCGTGCTCAGGACTCCCGTGTACACGGCCACCAGCTATGTCGTCGCCGTCCCCACCGAGCAGTCCGACCCGGCCGCCGCACTCGGCTTCGCGCAGGTCTACGGACGGGTCGCCACACAACTCGCGGTGCTCGCCGACGCGCAGGTGTGGGCGGGGGTACCGGCCCGTACGCTGCAGTCGAGCGTGCGGACGGCGACCTCGCCGGACGCGCCGATGGTCGCCGTTTCGGCCAGTTCGGTCCGCCCGGACCTGGCCGTCGACATGGCGGACGCCGTGACCCGCTCCATGATCCGGCGGGCCGCCGACACCAAGGCGAGCACGCACGTGGAACTCCTCCAGTTCTCCCGCGCGGTACGGCCGACCGCCCCGGCCTCGGCCTCCCCCGAGGTGACCGGGCTGGTGGGGGCGAGCGCGGGCGGACTGCTGGGCGGCCTGGCGCTGCTGGTACGGCCCCGGCGCACCCAGCCGCAGCCCGCGCCCCCGGCGACCGTGCCCGGCCCGGCCGTCGCCGCGGATGTGCAGGCACCGCGATGACGGTGACCGACACGGCGCGACCCGCGCTGACGACCGAGGTCCACACCGACGAACAGGTCTTCGCCGAACTGGCCCCGGCCTGGGAGCGGCTGTACCGGCACTGCGCGACGGCGACCCCCTTCCAGAGTCACGCCTGGCTGCACTCCTGGTGGCGGTCGTACGGCACGCCCGGCCGGCTGCGGCTGGTGCTGGTGCGCTCCGGCGGCGAACTGGTGGCCGCCGCGCCGCTGATGCTGATGCGCCGCCCGCTGCCCGCGCTGGTGCCGCTGGGCGGGCCGGTCTCCGACTACCGGGACGTACTGATCGACGACGACGCCGACGCGGTCGGCGGGTTGCCCACGGCCGCGCTCACCGCGGCGCTCGCGGCGACCGCCCGCACGGCGCTGATCGATTTCCGGGAGGTGCGGCCGGGCGGCGCGATGGAGCGCGTCTATGCGAGCTGGCCGGGACCGCGCCGGGTGCTGCGGGACTCGCTGTGCCTGGAGCTGCCCGCCGTTCCCATGGCCGACCTGCTGGCCCGGCTGCCGTCGGGCAAGGCCCAGCGGGCGCGGGCCAAACTGCGCAAGCTGACCGCGCTGGGCGTCCAGCGGCAGGCGGTACGGCCGGACGGGGCGGACGCCGCGCTGCACCGGCTCCTTGAGCTGCACCGGTTGCAGTGGCAGGGCCGGAAGATGACGGCCGAGCACCTGCGGCCGCGGTTCGCCGAGCACCTGGTGGGCGCGGTGGGGCCGATGGTGCGCTCGGGCGACGCGGTGGTCACCGAGTTCCGGCTGGACGGCGAGGTGGTGGCCGTCGACCTGACCCTGCTGTCGCGGAGCCTGGCCGGCGGCTATCTGTACGGCGCCCATCCGCGGCTGCGGGAGCGCAGGGCGGACGTGGCGGTGATGCTGCTGGACGCCTGTGCCGAGCAGGCGGCCGGGTGCGGTTCGCTGAGCCTGCTGCGCGGCGACGAGCCGTACAAACACCACTGGCGCCCCGAACCGGTCGCCAACCGGCGCCTGCTGCTCGCCCACCGCCTCACCGCGCCGCTGCTGTCGGCGACGCGGTACGGCACGACGGCCAGACAGCGGTCCGGCCAGGCACTGCGCCGGTGGCGGGAGCGCACCGAGGAGGCGCGGGCAGCCGCCTGCCCGGCCACCACGCACCGGCAGCCCGCCGAGGACGCCTCACGGCCCTGCCGGCGCCTGGCGATTGCGTGACCACCGGTCGAATCGGAGGCACACCTTCCCGCCGAGCCACTGCTCGACCCAGTCGCCCAGCGCCAGCGGCGAGCAGTCCGCCGAGGGCGGTGCCGTCGGCGTGCTCGGGGCCGGCGTGGGAACCGTCGTGGCGGGCGGCGTCGGGGGCGGGGGCGGCGTGGGCGTCGGTGTGAGGGGAGGCGTTGGAATCGGCGTGGGCGTGGGGGTCGGCGTGGCCGGCTCCTCGACCCGCCCGGAGAGGACCGACCGGTAGACCTCCGCGGCCCTCGGATTCTGCGAGCACTGCCACACGCCGTGCGGGCAGTAGTCGGTCAGCGTGTTGTAGAGCGGCCGGTGCTCGTCGATCCAGGCGAGCATGCGGCGCATGTACTCCGGATCGTCGCCGTTGCGGAACAGCCCCCACTCCGCGTACGAGATCGGCTTGCCGTGCTCCTTCGCGAAGTCCACCTGCTGCTGGAGGCCGTAGGGCTCACTGACCTGTTCGTCGAAGGACAGCCCGACCGGCTGGTCGTAGGAGTCCATGCCGATGACGTCGACCGTGGCGTCGCCGGGATAGCACTGCGTCCAGGGCACGGCGTCCCGGCCGCGGCTCGGCGTGAAGTCGAACCGGAACTTCTGCCCCGGCACCGCGCGCATGGCGGTGACGATCCGGTTCCAGTACGCCGTCCACGCCTGCGGGTCGGGCCCGCAGCGATGGGAGTAGGTGGTGCCGTTCATCTCCCAGCCGAGCACGATCACCGTGTCCGGCACCCGCAGCGCCACCAACCGTTCGGCGAGGGCACGGAAGTGGTCGTCGAACGCCCCGGCGGCGCCCTGCCGCAGCAGCCCCCGTACCTCCGTGTCGGAGAGGTGGTCCTCGTTGCGCTCCAGCATGGGCACGTTGAGGACGAACGTCCGCTCGTCCCGCTCGCGCCGCCATTGCGCCCAGGCGTCCAGGAAGCCGGGGGCGCCCTCGATGTTGCTCCAGCGGTCGCCGGGCAGATAGGTGTGGGCCACGGTCAGATCGGCGCCGCCCAGCCAGCGGCTCAGCTCGGCGATGCGGGCGACGCCCCTCGGGCCGTAGTCGAGATAGGCACCGAAGGCCGGAGCGGGCCGGGGGGAAACGGGGGGATCCGTCGCCCGCGCCTCCCCCGACACGAATCCGGAACCGGTAGCCAACCCGACCGACGCGGTGGCCGCCACCGCGGCCACGGCCCATCGCCCGGACCGGAACCTGCCTTGCCGTGGAGCCATGCCCGCTCCTCCCTCCACTGCACTCGGCTGACGTGTGCGGCCGGCGGCTGCGTCGGAGCTGTCCCACCGGTGTACTGACACTCAGTCATATCCGGGTGGGTCCCGCCAGTGCGGTTAGGGCTTTCGGGTCTGCCGGGCGGCCGCACGGCTGAACCGGGCGGGCGCCGCCCCCGCGGGGAGGGGAAGGGGGTGGCGGAGGTCGGGCGCGGGTGCCGGACGGCGAGGTCCGGCACCCGGCGCACTACCGACGGGACGCGGCTCGGCCTCGTCGGAACAGGATCGTGCCACCCGCCAGCAGTGCGGCGCTGACGGCCGAGGCCCCCAGCATCGCCTCGCTGCCGGTGTGCGGCAGGGAGGGCGGCGGTCCACCCGGGGGCGGGGTGGTGGGAGGAGTCGTCGGCGGCGTCGTGGGGGGCGTCGTCGGCGGCGTGGTGGGCGGGGTGGTGGGAGGAGTCGTCGGCGGCGTCGTCGGCGGCTTCGTGGGAGGCGTCGTCGGCGGCTTCGTCGGCGGCGTGGTGGGGGGCTTCGTGGGCGGCGGGGTGTGCCCGCAGTCATTGCCGTAGGCGGGGTTGAGCAGACCGACCACGTCGACCGTGTCACCGCACGCGTTCACCGGAAGGTCCACGGGCACCTGCACGTGGTTGCCCGAACCGACCCCGGGCGAATCCTCCGCCTTCCCGTACGCCGAGGAGCCGGAGCCGTATCCCGGCTTCTCGGACGCACCGTAGCCAGGCTTCTCGGACGAGCCGTAGCCAGGCTCGTCATCCGAACCGTAACCAGGCTTCCCGGACGAACCGTAACCGGGCTCCTCGGACGAGCCGTAGCCAGGCTCGTCATCCGAACCGTGACCAGGCTTCTCGGACGAGCCATAGCCAGGCTTCTCACCCGAACCGTAGGCCGAGTCATCATCCGCGCCGTAATCCGAACCATGACCAGGCTTCCCGGACGAGCCGTAACCAGGCCCGTCGGACGAACCGTAACCGGACTTGTCCGCCGAACCGTAGCCAGGCTTCTCGGACGAGCCGTAACCGGGCTCGTCGGTCGAGCCGTAGCCCGGCTCGTCATCCGGACCGTAGGACGAGCCGCCGTACTCCTCGTCGGCCTTGTCCTTCGTGGTGCCCTCGGCGTGTTTCCCGCTCTGGGCGTGCGTCTCGGTCTTCTCGGTCTTCTCGCGCGTCCCGCTGCTCTGGTCGCCGGCCTCGTCCTTGGCGCCCTTGTCGCTCCTGTCGCCCTCCTCGCTCGTGGCGCGTTCGTGCGAACCGGCGCCGTTGGCACAGGAGTTGCCGAACGCCGGGTCGAGCGCGGCGATCAGTTCGGCGGTGTTGCCGCAGGCGTTCGCCGGTACGTGCACCGGCACCTGGGCGTTGTTGCCGGCGGCCGCGCCGGGCGATCCCTTGGCGACGCCGTCCGTGCCCGCGTCGGCGAGCGCGGGGCTGCCGTACAGGGACAGGATGCTCGTCGCGGCCGCGGCCGCGACCATTCCCCTGCTCAGGGTCTGTCGCAATGTCGTGGTCTTCCTGCTTGAAGAAGTGGGAAGGCCGGCCCCGGAACGAAGAACCCAAGGATCAACGGTCCGGGGCCGGCCGTGGCACAGCCCGGAGGCTGGTACGTGAAGTCGGTGACGTCAGTCGCCGGCGCAGGTGTTGCCGAACGACGGGTCCAGCAGGGCGACGATGTCGATCGAGTTGCCGCACAGGTTGATCGGCAGCTGCACGGGGACCTGGATGGTGTTGCCGGACACGACACCAGGGGAACCGACGGCGGCACCCTCGGCACCGGCGTCCGCGAAGGCGGGGGCGGCAACACCCAGAGCCAGGATGGCGCCCGCGACGACGGCAGCGCTTTTCTTCATGAACTTTCCCTTCTCTGCGGTCATGCCTCTATGACGGCCGAAACCGCGCGAGCACAGCAGGAACGGCTCGCACCATGACCGGCAGGCTGTAGAACGAGGGATAGACAGACGAAGAAACTACGGAACGCGCGAGGCTCGGAAATTCACTCGAATGCCTTCACGGCATTTACACAAGAGATGAAACGATTCGCCTGAGCGGCGGAAGCCGATTTGACAAGGGTTTCATCAAAAGGAACCGCCCGGACCGCGGTGCGTTGAACGCGACGCGACCCGGGCGGAATTCCGTCGACTCACTTGTTGCCGGCGCCGTTGCCCGAGAGGGCCGAGATGTCGTCCACGACGTGCGACAGCGGCTCGTCGCCCTTGGCCTGGGTGGAGTTCTCGGCGCACTGCTGGTTCTGCGGCGAGGACAGGACGGGGATGTCCTGCGCGGCGATCGGGACGGCGCCGACGACGGAGCCGACGTTCGCCTTGAGCGGCAGACCGACGCACAGCTTGTTCAGCGAGCTCTGCACCAGGGTCGACTGCGGGCTCAGGTTGCCGTAGGTCGCCTGGTTGCCGAACGTGTCGATGGCACCGTTGCCGCTCGCGGAGGTGGTCCCGGCGTCGTTGCCGATGGCAAGCGCCTGCGGGGCGACCGCCGCCGACGCACCGACGACGGACACGGCGACCGCTGCCACGGCCATTGCCTTCTTCAGCATTTCACTTTCCTTCCCTGGCCCCAAGTGACCAAGACGTACGTTCCTGCTCCCGGTCAACCCGCCCCGGACCAAATGGTTGCGGCAGGTCACCCGATCGGATCGCCCGGCGTCGCCACGGCGACGGATTCTCCAGGCACGGCGCGGTAATCCCGGTGCTGCGGTTGTCGACCATCAGGGTGAATACCAGGAACCATTCGGGCCCCCGTCAGTTGAACCAGGGGACTCCGGTGGACGGGGTTTCTCCAGAAGGGAATCGCAAGTGATCAAGAAGGTTCTGGCCTCCGCCGCGGTCGCCGCCTCCGTCGTCGGCATCACGGCCACCGCCGCCCCGCAGGCTCTGGCCATCGGCAACGACAACGGCACCACCTCGGCGAGCGGCAACGGCGCCCAGCAGGCGTTCGGCAACTCGGCCACCTACGGCAACATGAGCCCGCAGATGGCTCTCATCCAGGGCTCGCTCAACAAGCCCTGCATCGGCCTGCCGGCCAAGGCGAACGTCGGCTCCGTCGTCGGTCTCGTCCCGATCGCCGTGCAGGACATCCCGATCCTGTCTTCGCCGCAGAACCAGCAGTGCGTCGAGAACTCGACCCAGGCCAAGGGCGACGAGCCGCTGTCGCACCTTCTGGACGACATCTCGGCCCTCTCGGGCAACGGCACCGGCAACAACTGACCGGACCACCTCTCGGGCCTCTTCCGGGCTCTCCCCGACGGGCCGCCGGATTTCCGGCGGCCCGTCGGCCTGTCCTGGGCCGTTCGCCCGGCCCGGCCACGGTGGGGGCAGAGGGCGCAAGGGGGCGCTTGTCAATTGATCCGACTGCGCTGGTCCATTCGAGGCACAGCCCGCAACCCGGACGGGTGCGGTGCCGTTCTCGATCATGCAACTCCGCCCCCGGAGTCCGCCTTTCGAAGGGAACGAACATGAAGAAGCTGTGGGCAACCGCGGCTGTGGCCGCCTCCGTCGCCGGTATCGCCGCCGCGGCCGCCCCCCAGGCCCTGGCCATCGGCAACGACACCGGCACGACGTCCGCCAGCGGCAATGGCGCCCAGTCGGAGTTCGGCAACTCGGCCACCTTCGGCGCCATGAGCCCGCAGCTCTCGCTGGTGGAGGGCTCGCTGAACAAGCCGTGTGTCGGTCTGCCGGCCAAGGCGAACGTCGGCTCGGTCGTCGGCCTCCTCGTCCCGGTCGCCGTGCAGGACATCAGCGTCCTGTCCTCGCCGCAGAACCAGCAGTGCACCGAGAACTCCACCCAGGCCAAGGGCGACGAACCGCTGTCGCACGTCCTGGACGACATCTCGGCCCTGTCCGGCAACGGCACGGGCAACAACTGAGCGATCGCTCCGCCGCGGCGGGTCACCGGTTTCCCCGGTGGCCCGCCGTTTTTGTGCGCGAGCCCTCGTCAGCCTCTGTCAGCCCCCGTACAGCGCCTCGATCTCGGCCGCGTAGACCTCCGCCGCCGCCCGCCGCTTGACCTTCAGGGACGGCGTCAGCAGGCCGTTTTCCTCGGTGAACTCGCCCTCGACCAGGGCGAACGCACGGATCGACTCGGCGCGCGAGACGGCCTCGTTGGCGTAGTCGACGGCCCGCTGCACCTCGGCCCGCAGCCGGTCGTCGCGCACCAGGTCCGCGACCGGGGTGTCGGCGGGCAGCCCGCGCACCGACAGCCAGTGCGCGACCGCCTCCGCGTCGAGGGTGACCAGGGCGGCGACGAAGGGCCGGTTGTCGCCGACGACGAGGCACTGGCCGACCGGCGGACGGCTGCGCAGGCGGTCCTCCAGGACGGCCGGGGAGACGTTCTTGCCGCCGGAGGTGACGAGGATGTCCTTCTTGCGGCCGGTGATGGTGAGGTAGCCGTCGTCGTCGAGGGAGCCGAGGTCCCCGGTGGCGAACCAGTCGCCGGTGCGGACCGCGGCCGTGGCCGCCGGGTCGTTCCAGTACGACGTGAAGACCAGGCCGCCCTTGATCAGCACCTCTCCGTCGTCGGCGATGCGGACGGCCGCGCCGGGGACGGGCCGGCCGACGGTGCCGGGGCGGGGGCCGAGCGGCGGTACGACGGTGGCGGCGGCCGTGGTCTCGGTGAGGCCGTAGCCCTCGTAGACCATGATCCCGGCCGCGTAGAAGAACAGGTTGAGGTTGCGGTCGAGCGGGGAGCCGCCGCTGATGGCGTAGCGCACGCGACCGCCGAGTTCCCCCCGGACCCGGCGGTAGACCAGCAGGTCGTACAGGGCCCAAGCGGCGTACAGGCCGGGGCCGGGGCCCTTGCCGGTGCCGAGGAAACGGTTCAGGGAAGCGGCGGCGAAGCGGACGGCGATGCGGTCGGCGCGGTCGAAGGAGGCGCCGCGGCCGATCCGCTCGGCGGTGGCCCGGCCGGTGTCGTGGATCTTCTCGAAGAGGTACGGCACCCCGACGAGGAAGGTCGGCCGGAACTCCTTGAGCGCGGGCCGGAGTTCGGCCGGCCGGACGCTGGGGAAGTGGCCGGTCTCGATGCGGGCCATCAGGCAGGCGATCTGCAGCGCGCGGCCCAGGATGTGGGCGAGCGGCAGGAAGAGGAGGGTGGCCGCCCGCTCGCCGGTGACCTCCGTGAAGACGGGGTGCAGCAGTTGGACGGTGTTGGCCGCCTCCGCGTGCAGGTTCGCGTGAGTGAGGACGCAGCCCTTCGGCCGGCCGGTGGTGCCCGAGGTGTAGCAGATCGTGGCGACCGTGCCGGGGGCCAGGACGGCGCGGCGCTTGGCGACGTCCTCGTCGGGGACGTCCCGGCCCAGGTCGGTGAGCCGGTCGAGGGCGCCCTCGTCGAGGGTCCAGGTGCGCACCGGTTCGGGGTGGTCCGCGGTGCCGGTGCGGACGGTGGCGGTGTTCTCGGCGGTCTCGGTGACGACGTACCGGGCGTCGGAGTCGCGGACGATCCACTCCACCTGGTCGGCGGAGGAGGTGGGGTAGACCGGGACGGTCAGGCCGCCGGCCGCCCAGACGGCGAAGTCCAGGACGGTCCATTCGTAGCGGGTGCGGGACATCACCGCGATCCGGCCGCCCGGTTCGAGGCCGGCCGCGATCAGTCCCTTGGCCACGGCCATGACCTCCCGGGCGAATCCGGCCGCCGTGACCGGGCGCCAGCCGTCGTCGTCCCGGCGGCGCAGCACCACGTCGTCGGGGGCCTCGGCCGCGTTGGTGAAGGGCAGGTCGGCGAGGGAACCGCTGGTCGGGGGCGGCACGAGGGCGGCGCTGCGGGCCTCGCGGACGACGCCGTGGTCGTCCCTGACGATCTCCACCCGGCCGCGGGTCGCCAGGTCGGTACGTTTCCTCGCCCGGTTCAGGTCCTTGCGTACGCCCATGACGGCTCCCGGTCGTGGCTCGCCCTGCGGAAGATACTTACCGGTGAGTCAACTTACTCACGCGTAGGAGAAGGTCAACAGGTGCGGCACATCGTCCCCCGCACACCACCGTCCGGGACCACCCCAATCTGACGGCCGATCAATTCCTTTGCGCCATAAGAGTTGTGTGAGCCGCGCACGCTCTTGTGTGATGAGCGGTTCCGTTCGATGCTGACGTTTCTTGATGCCCTACGTTCGGAGTTGCCGTATGAGTGCAGAGAGAGCCCCCGTGCGTCGACCGCGCCGCCGCACCGTCCTCGCCGCGGGCGCACTGGCAGGCTGGGCCGCCTTCGCCGCGCAGAAACGGGCGTTCGCCGCCGACGGCGATCCGTGGGACACCAACCCGCGGGTCTTCGAGATCGGCCGCGAGGCGGCCCGCGCCCGGCTCGTGCCGTACGCGAACGCCGCGGACGCGCTGCGCGGCCGGTTCCAGGAGTCGCCATACCACCGCTCCCTCCACGGCGACTGGCGTTTTCGCTGGTCACGCAACCCCGACCAGCGGCCCGTCGGGTTCCACAACCCCGGCTACGACGACGGCGACTGGGACCGCATCCCCGTCCCCTCGAACTGGGAGATCGAGGGGTACCCCGAGCCGATCTACCTCAACATCAGATATCCGTGGATCGGTTACGAGACACCGGACCCGCCCGAGGTGCCCCGCGACTTCAACCCGGTCGGCTCCTACCGCCGTACCTTCACCGTGCCGGACGGCTGGTCCGGGCGGCGCACGCTGCTGTCCTTCCAGGGCGTGAAGTCGGCGTTCTTCGTGTGGGTCAACGGAGAGCGGGCCGGCTACAGCGAGGACAGCTACACCCCCGCCGAGTTCGACGTCACCCCGTATCTGCGGCCAGGCACCAACACGCTGGCCGTGGAGGTCCACCGCTGGTCCGACGGGAGCTGGCTGGAGGACCAGGACATGATCGACCTGTCCGGGATCTTCCGGGACGTGTACCTGTACTCGATCCCGCAGGTGCACGTGCAGGACCTGTTCGTGCACACCGCGCTGGACTCCGCGTACCGCGACGCCGTCCTCACCGTCGACGTCAGCGTGCGCGACCGGAACGGTGACGGCGGGGTGGCGGGGCACCGGGTGCGCGCCGAGTTGTCCGACGGGCGCGGGCGGCGGGTGCTGGACCTCGCGGACGCGGCCGGCGACACGGTGGTGTCCCTGAAGGGCGACGTACGGGCACCCGCGCTGTGGTCCGCGGAGGAACCGAACCTCTACACCCTGGTGGTGACGCTCACCGACGCGAGCGGCCGGGCCGTCGACGTCCACAGCACCCGCGTCGGGTTCCGCCAGGTCGAGTACGGGCCGGGGACCTTCACCCTCAACGGCCGCCCCGTCATGTTCCGCGGCACCAACCGCCACGAGAGCGACCCCGAGCGCGGCCAGGCCGTCGACGAGACGCGGATGCTCCAGGACATCCGCCTGATGAAGCAGCACAACATCAACGCCGTCCGCACCTCCCACTACCCCAACCACCCGCGCTGGCTGGAACTGTGCGACGAGTACGGGCTGTACGTCATCGACGAGACCAACCTGGAGACGCACGGCGTCAACAACAAGGTCCCGGCCTCGCTGCCCGAGTGGACCGACGCCTGCGTGGACCGGCTGCGCTCGATGGTCGAACGGGACAAGAACCATCCCAGCGTGGTCGTCTGGTCGCTCGGCAACGAGGCCGGACACGGCGACAACTTCCAGGTCATGGCGGACTGGGCGCACGCCCGGGACGCCTCCCGGCCCGTGCACTACGAGGGCATGAACGCCGTCGCCGACCTGCACAGCGAGATGTACACCAGCCCGGCCGGGGTCGAGGCGTACGGGAAGTCCCAGAACGCCACGCCCTTCATGCTGTGCGAGTACAACCACTCGATGGGCAACAGCGGCGGCAACCTCCAGGAGTACTGGGACGTCTTCGAGCGCTATCCGAACCTGCACGGCGCGTTCGTCTGGGACTGGGTCGACCAGGCCATCCGGCTGCCGGTGCCCGGTGACTCACGCCGCAGCTACCTCTCGTTCGGCGGTGACTGGCACCCCGGCTATCCGACCGACGGCAACTTCTGCTGCAACGGGCTGGTCAACGCCGACCGCGCGGTCCACCCCGGACTGATCGAGATCAAGAAGTGCTACCAGCCGGTCGGGGTGACGGCGCACGACCTGTCCGCCGGGACCGTCCGGGTGCGCAACAAGCACCTGTTCAGCCGCCTGGACGGCTACCAACTGCGCTGGTCGGTGACCCGTGACGGCACGACCGTGCAGCACGGCACGCTCGCGGCGCCCGAGGTGGCGCCCGGCGCGGAGGCCGTCGTCCGCATCCCGTACCGCGCGCCCGCCGCGCCGGAACCCGGCGCCGAATACTTCCTCGGTCTCTCCTTCGTGCTGCGCCAGGACACCCGCTGGGCCGCCGCCGGACACGAAGTGGCCGCCGAACAGCTTGCGTTGGACTGGCACCGGCCCGCGCCGGAGGACTCCCCCGCCGACGGCGCCCTGACCCTCACCGAGACCGACGCCGAGGTGCGGGTGCACGGGCGGGACGTCGAGGTGGTGCTGTCCAGGACGTCCGGCACCCTGTCCGGATACAGCTGGCGGGGGCGGGCGCTGCTCGCCGAGGGGCCGGTGCCCAACTTCTGGCGCGGTCCGACGGACAACGACATCGGCCGCGGGTTCCAGAAGACCGCGCGGACCTGGCGGGACGCGGGTGCGGGGCGGACGGTGAGCGCCGTACGGGCCGAGCAGCCCGTCCCCGGCGAGGTCGTCGTCACGGTCGACTGCACCCTGCCGACCGCGCCGCAAGCCGCGAGCTGGCACACGGAGTTCCGGGTGCGCGCCGACGGGGAGGTACGGGTGCGGCACACGTTGGACGCGCCTGCCGGGCTGCCCGACCTTCCCATGGTGGGCGCGCTGGTACGGGGGCCGGCGGGCGCGGACCGGCTGGAATGGTTCGGGCGCGGCCCGCACGAGAACTACCAGGACCGCAAGACGTCCGCGTTCGTCGGACGCTGGCGTTCCACGGTGGACGCGCAGGTCGCCCCGTACGTACGGCCGCAGCAGACGGGCAACCAGACCGATGTGCGCTGGCTGTCGCTGACCGACCGCTCCGGCGCCGGGCTGCTGGTGGCCGCCGACCCCGCGGACGGCGGGACGCTGCTGGAGACCAGCGCCCTGCACCACACACCGGCCGACCTGGACGGACCGCGTCACCCTCACGAACTGACGCCGCGCGCCGAGCCGGTGCTGCTGGTCAACCACCGGCAGATGGGCGTCGGCGGCATCAACTCGTGGGGCGCGGCCCCGTTGGAGAAGTACCTGCTGCACGCCGGGCGGACGTACACCTACGGGTATCGGCTGCGGCCGGCGGGCGGGTAGCCGCCGGGGGCGGGGCTCCGCCGGCGAGGCTTGGGGCAGGGCGGCGGTCATCCGCACGCGCCGGCCGGTGCCGGGACGCACCAGAAGGCGGCACCACCGGTCTGGCCACGTCCGCTATCGCAAGGTAAGCAGGAATCTCCCGGCTTCAGCCGGGAGAGCACTTCAAAGCTGGAGTACCAGATCCTCGGCGACCTGAAAGGTTTCCACGGCATTCCCCGTGACGTTCCTGGCTATCCCCCGGTTCCGTGCGTGTGCCTGCTTGAACGAATCTGATGCGACCCACGCCCGGAAGTCATCCTCGCTGTCGAATTCGTTGATCGAAACGTACGGGTGCTCGGCGCTGACAGGACGCAGGAGTGTGCTGCGTCGCAGACCCTTCACGCCCGCCAGATAGCTGTTCATGTTGTTACGGAAGTGCGCTTCGAATTCCTCGGAGCGGTCAGGTGACACGAACAGGCGGTTGGTGGCGACGAACATGTTCCGGTATCTCCTCTTGCGTTCCGCTGTACTGCGCACCAGCGGCTGGTGCACACGCACGTGTCGGGATGCATGACCGCAGCTTCAGGACAGGCAGTGCACCTTCATGCAGTAGTGAGCTTCCAGCCACGGACAGCTCAATGTCAACAGCTCCCAGGGCCGTTTCAACGACTTAACCATCAAGGATCCGTGCTGGTCACGGCATTATGGCGATGGTGAGGCGGCCCGCCGCGCATGCAACGAAGCTCCGGTTAATACCAGTCACCTACCAAGTCGCCTGTTTCGCCCAGAGCTTCTGCGGAACGGAAGTCATCCGGTTCGTCTGCCCGGACCAAGTTCCGTACGACGGACGGCAGTTGGGACACAATTGACGATTGACCGGCACACTTGTCCTACAGCCTCGGATCAATCATGTGGCTGGTGATCGGTGCTGACCGCTGTCCGGTCATGCTGATGGATGTGAGTACGGAGCGTGTCGGGGACCGGGCGGAGGAACTGGCCGCTCTGACGGTTGGGTTGGGGCATCCGTCACCCGGCCGGAGCCGCGGGAGGTGTTCGCGGATCTCATCGAGGGGCTGCTGTCGGACCTGGGCCGCAAGAACGGCTGGACGATGGCCGGGCGGGCCGGGCATGCCACCCCGCACCGGATCCAGAAGTTCTCAGCCGCCGCCAGCACGAACACATCGCCCGCGCCGTCGCCCGGCTGACCGCCGCGCCCCGACACCCGCCTCCTGTTGCGGCCGTTGCGCCATCGTTTCCCGTGCAGAGAAGAAGACGGCCTTGCCCGGAGCACCACGGCTCGGCTGCCTGCCGTGTCCTGCACGGCAGGTCACCCCGCCACGAAGGTCACCTGCTGTGCCTGCGGTCAGGGGCGGGACGAGCCAGGGCAGTACCGGGCCAGGTGGGAACGTCCGGCCCGGCATCGGAGGCCCGACGCGGCGGCCCGGGATTATCGAGTGTGTACGGCGAGTACCGCAGCGCTGCTCGCGAGGGCTCCTCCAGCAGTGTTCCGGGAAGTGACCCACCCGATGTCAGGTCAGGGACCTGGCCGGACGTTGCCGATGCAACCGAAAGGGACCCTGTCGCGACCGGGTTGACGGGAAGACGAGCGCCCACCGCGGACTCGGACCCGGGCGTGACGGCGGAGCTGCGCTGCGGAATCAGCTCGTAACCAGGCCGTTCCGGTGCTGCTCCGGGTGACGACTGCACGTGGTCCCCATACATTCGGTAGAGGAACCGCGCGACCTCCGAAACCGCCACCACTCCCGACCCGGCGGCTTCCAACGCGTTGATTTGCGTCAAGGCTCCCGCACCCCACAGAAGCGCGCCGCCCGCATGCCCCAAGTAACCCAGGTCCTTCTTGGCGCCCAAGGCGAATCCCAGCGCCAGGCCTCCGAAAGCCACCGTACGAGCGTAAGGATTTCCATCAGGGCCTGCGTACGAGAACGCGGCGCCCTCGATCACACCGGCCACGTCCCTGCCCCAGCCCTCCTCGCCCTGGGAATACCGCCGTACCGCGGAGGTCAGACTTGCGGCGGCTTTCAGACCCGGCCCCAGGGTCTGCATGACATGGTTATCGGTCCACACCCCGCTTCCCCACAAAAGACCACCGACGGTAGAGACCGCGTTCGTCAGGGTCGATTTACCATCTTCAGGCCAAATTTTCCCCGTTTTTATCCCATTATGGGCAGCAAGGGCTTGTAGCCCGCTATCGGCGGCAAGCACAAGGAGACCGAGCCCCTTGACAGGGCCACCGTTGAGACCGGAACTGTCGCGCGCGAAACCACCGGACAGCAAACCCATGCCGCCCGCCATGGCGCCGTTCTGGGCTGCCTCCAAGAGACTTTCGCCCCTGTCCGTACCAGGCCGCGTCGCACCAGCGGAGGCCGGCGCCGGAGATCCTCCGCCCTCCAACAACCCCAAAGCGACGCTCTCCGTTGCCCTTGGAGCATCTCCCTGCGATCGGTCAACCGAGCCAGCCATGCGAGCACCTTCCGCTCCGACCTCGGAAATGTAAGAATTTCGCTTGCCGCGCTGCGGGTGGTCCGCACACCCAGGACAACTGCCCAGGATGCGCGAGGCCGTGTCGCGAGCCCCTCCACCCCCGACGCCGCCAGCACGATGTGAAGACTTTGTAATCCAGCCGGGACGAAAGTCGGCAGGAGGGCTCTCAGTACTCCCACACGGAATGTACGTCACAAACATTTAACATGCCATTAGTCTGACGTTAACAATTTGGTCTCTACCCGGCGCCAGGGCGCCGGGTTGGTGCACTTGGGGCACGGCCAACTGACCGGCACCCCTATCGAGACCCCGAATGTGCTACTCCACAGCGTTATTGACGAGTTTCTTTGCCTTGGTCCGGATGCATCCGTGGATCACGCCGGACCACTCGGGGCGCGGCTGTGCGGCGTCCGCCCAGGCGAACTGCCGGTGCGCGGACAGGAAGTCGCGCCAGTGGCCGAGCGCGGTGACGGCGTCCAGGACGTTGCCGACGACGGTCAGGCCGACCGCGTAGCGCGACGATCGCTAAGCACCGCGCTCGTTGCTCCTGCGCGGCTTGCGTGGCGCCTTCCCCCAGGAGCCGACGGGTCGTTGCTGCCGGGCCGTTGCCACGAATTCCGCACGAGTCGGGACAGTCGGCGGCTCAGTCGAGGGAGTGGTTCGCCTGTCCGATGGCCGTGGCGAGGTCGCGTACCGCGCCGTCCTCGGTGCTGCCCGCCAGTTCGTCGGCGTGCGCGCGCAGAGCGTCCGGTCCGGGGGCGCCCGGCAGCCGGCCGGAACGGTCCTCGCCGGTGCGCAGCGCATCGGCGAAGTACGCGGCGACCGCGGTGACCTGGAAGCGGGGGGCCGCGGACCAGACCGAGCCCTGGAGCGCGCCCGCCTCCAGGGCTCCGGACGCCTCGTGCGGGTCACGGGTGGCGGGGTCGAGCCAGCGGACGGTGGCCGTGGCCAGGTGGCCTTGGGCACCGGGCCTGGTGCGCACGGCGTAGAGGGCGGTCACGGTGTGGCCGGGGCCGACCTCGCCGCCGTCGACCCGGTCGTCACGGAAGTCCTCGTCGGCGACCCGCCGGTCGTCGTAGCCGACTAGCCGGAACTCGGCGACCGTCTCCGGGTCGAAGGCGACCTGGGCCTTGGCGTCACGGGCCGTCAGCTCGATGTTGCGGGGGAGCTGCTCGCAGAAGACCCGGCGGGCGTCCTCGGTGCCGGAGACGTACACGGTGTGGCCGTCGCCCTTGTCGGCGAGGCGTTCCATCAGCGTGTCGCCGTAGTCACTGCCGACGCCGACGCCGAAGAGGGTGATGCCGTACTCACGGCGGGCGGAGTCGATGCGTTCGAGGATGGTGTCCGGGTCGGTGGCCCCGTCGTTGGCGAGCGCGTCGGAGACCAGCACGACCCGGTTGGTCGCGCCCCGGCGCAGCCCCTCGACGGCGGTGGCGTAACCGGTTTCGACGCCCGCGCCGAGATCGGTCGAGGACTCGGTCTTGAGCGCGTCGATCGCCTCGTGGACCCGGCCGCGGTGGTCGCCGAGACGGGTCATCGGCAGCACCGTCTCGGCCTCGTCGCTGAAGGTGACCAGCGCGACCGAGTCGTCGTCGCGCAGCCGGTCCGTCATCGCGCCGAGGGAGTCCTTGGCGAGGTCCAGGCGGCCGGGCTCGCCCATGGAGCCGGAGACGTCCACGACGAACGTCAGGGCGGCGGGCGGACGCGCGTCGTCCGCTCCGGCCTCCCGGGTGGCGAGGCCCACCCGCACCAGGGACCAGTCGCCCTCCCCGGTGCGGGCGCCGTCGACCGTGACGCTGAAGCCGTTGCCGTCGGGCCGCCGGTAGTCCTGCCGGAAGCTGTTGACGAACTCCTCCGGCCGGACCGTCGCCGGGTCGGGCCTGCGCCCGTCGGCGAGCGTGCGGCGGGCGTAGTCGTACGAGGCCGTGTCCACGTCCAGGGCGAAGGTGGACAGGTCGCCGGTGGGCTCGGCGGACGGGGAGGGCGCGAAACCCCTGGCGTCCTGGCCCCCGTTCTTCTGCTGTTGCGCCGCGCCGCCGCCGTACGCAGGGGCGGGTGCCTTGGCCTGGTCGGCCCCGCGGGTGCCGCCGTCCCCGCTGCACCCCGTCAGCAGCAGGCCGCCCGCCGTTGCGACAGCGAGCAGTGCGCCCCGCGTCCGCCGTGTCCGGTTTCGCTTCATCTCGTCTGCCCCCTGTGCTGGTTGACGCCGACGTCTGTGACTGTGACGGCACAGGGGGCCGGAACGTGCGGCACGGGGTGTTGCGGATGCATCTCGAAGCGGCCACGGCGGGGGCCCGCCGAGACCGGCGGGTGACCCTCCGTTGACCTAGGAGACGATGTCCTTGCGCGCGAACCCCCGGAAGGCCAGGGCGAACAGCACGAGCGCGTACGTCACGGAGATCGCGGTGCCCTGGATCATGCCGGACCACTCGGGGCGCGGCTGTACGGCGTCCGCCCAGGCGAACTGCCAGTGCGCGGGCAGGAAGTCGCGCCAGTGGCCGAGCGCGGTGACGGCGTCCAGGACGTTGCCGACGATGGTCAGGCCGACCGCGCCGCCGACCGCGCCCAGCGGCGCGTCCGTCTTCGTGGACAGCCAGAACGCCAGCCCCGCGGTGACCAGTTGGGACACGAAGAGGTACGCCACGACCACCACCAGGCGCTGCGCCGCCGTGCCCGGGTCCAGCGCGCCGCCGGTGGGGATCTCCAGCGGACCCCAGCCGTAGACGGCCGTACCGACGGCGAGGGCCACCAGCGGCAGCAGCACCATCGCGGCCAGGCTGAGGCCGAGGCCCACGGCGAGCTTGGACCACAGCAGGCGGGCCCGCGGCACGGGCGCGGCGAGCAGATAGCGCAGCGAGGACCAGCTCGCCTCCGAGGCGACCGTGTCCCCGCAGAACAGGGCGACCGGGATCACCAGGAGGAAGCCCGCCGACACGAACAGGTTCACCGCGGCGAAGTTGGCGCCGGAGGCGGTGGCCGTGTCCATGAGGGTGACCTGGCCGTTGCGACCGCCCGGGTTGCCGCCGATGGCGAAGGCGATGACCAGGACGAAGGGCAGCACGGCGAGGATCCCGCCCATGATCAGCGTGCGGCGGCGGCCCAGTTGCCGGACCAGCTCCACCCGTAGCGGCAGCGTGCGCCCCGGCCGGTAGCCGGAGGCCACCTCGACGGGCTCGGTGAGCGTGCTCATGCGGAACCTCCGATCAGGGTGAGGAAGGCGTCCTCCAGGCGGCGGTGGGGTCCGGCCGAGGCCACGGGCACTTCGAGCCGGACCAGTTCCACCAGCAGCCTGGCGGCGACCGCCGCGGAGTCCCTGCCGGGGGCGAGGACAGGGGCTGGGGCAGGGGCAGGGACGAGGGCGGACGGGTCGGTGAGCGGATCGGCGGCCGGATGCGCGGGCCGGTTCGCCGGCGGCTCCGTCAGCAGCTCCGCGGCGGGCCGACTCACCGGCGTTTCCGTCAGCGGGTCCACGGAGAGACCCATGGCCGGTTCCACGGGCAAGCCCTCGACCTGTTCCGCGGAGAGACCCACGGCCGGGACAGAGGACAAGCTCATCTCCGTGGGCCGGGCGGTCGGGGTCCGGGTCAGGTGGATCAGCAGGCCGCCCTCCGTGCGTACCGCGGACTCCACCTCCGGCAGTGCCGCCACCTTGTCGACCAGCGGATCCGCGATGTCCGCGGCCAGGCCGACGAGCAGGGTGTCGCCCGAGCCGACGATCTCGCCCACCGGGCCGGCCTGGACCAGCCGGCCGCGGTCCATCACCACCAGGTGGGTGCAGGACTGTTCGACCTCCGCGAGGAGATGGCTGGAGACGATCACCGTGCGGCCGGCCGCCGCGTAACGGATCATCACCTCGCGCATCTCGCGGATCTGCGGCGGATCGAGGCCGTTGGTCGGTTCGTCGAGGATCAGCAGGTCGGGCAGGCCGAGCATGGCCTGGGCGATGGCGAGCCGCTGGCGCATGCCCTGCGAGTAGGTGCGCACCGCGCGGGCCAGGGCCTCGCCGAGGCCCGCGATCTCCAGGGCCTCGTCCAGGTGCGCGTCCTCGGCCGGGCGGCCGGTCGCCCGCCAGTACAGTTCCAGGTTCTCGCGGCCGGTCAGGTGCGGCAGGAATCCCGCGCCCTCCACGAACGCGCCGACCCGCGACAGCACCGGCGCACCGGGCCGGATCGCGTGGCCGAAGACGCGGATCTCGCCGCCGTCGGGGGTGATCAGCCCCATCAGCATGCGCAGGGTCGTGGTCTTGCCCGCGCCGTTCGGTCCGAGCAGGCCGAGCACCTGGCCCTTCTCGACGCGGAAGGACAGTTCCCGTACCGCGTACCGGTCCGCCGATCTCGCGTACCGCTTGCTCAGGTCGGTGATCTGGAGCGGGACCTCGGCCAGCGCGGGATCGGGCGGGGGGACCGACGTGCGGCGGCGGGCGGTCAGCAGCAGGGCCAGCGCCAGCACGGCGGCGGCCGGCGGCAGCCACCACACCCAGGACGGCAGCGGCGCCGCCGCCGTCTTCACACCCGGGGCGGTGGGCACGCTCAGGTCGCCCTTGAGGGAGAGGGTGTAGGTCGCCGGGGCGGTGGGTGAGGCGTACCCGAGGTCCGTGGAGGCGAGGACCAGGCGGAGCAGGTGGCCCTTCTGCACGTCGTGGTCGATCGCCGGGAGGGTGACCGTGACGTCCTTGCCGGACCGTGCGCCGGTGACGCGCAGCGGGGTGACCAGTTGTCCGGGCAGCACTTTCCGGGTGCCGTCGGGGCCGACGTCGTACACCTTGCCGAACAGGACGGCGTCGCCGGTGGTCGACGTGACGTGGACGGTGGCCGTCGGGGATCCGGTGATCCGCAGGTCGGCGCTGACCGGCGCCGACTCGAACGCGGCGAACTGGCCGGGGAAGTCGAGGGAGACGCCCACGCCGAGCGCGGACAGCTGGCCGAGGCCGCCCCCGCCGCCGAGGCCGGGCAGGGCGGAGACGGCCGGCGGGCTGGCCCCGGCCGGGTTCTGCACCCGCTGCGGGCCGCCGCTGAGCGCGATCTCCCGGCGGCCCGCCGCCAGGCCCGGGTAGCGGCCGGCGCTCGCGCCGCGCAGCAGCGTCGTGCCGTTGGTGGAGTCGACGCCTCCGGTGCGGGTGATCCGGAACGCCGGGCCGGTGTCGGTGCCCTTCTCCCCCTTGAGGTAGCGGTCGAACCAGGCCGTGACGCGGGCCTGCACCCGGCCGGTCTCCATGTCGCCGCCGTCGTGGCCGCCCGCGATCCAGTCGACGTCGACCGGGGCGCCGTTCGCCCGGATCGCCTTTTCGGCGGCGTCGGACTGGGCGAGGGTGAACAGGGAGTCCTGCTGGCCCTGGACGAGGAGCGTGGGCACCTTGATCCGGCCGGCGACGGCGGACGGGGAGCGCTGCTCCAGCAGGGCGCGGGCCGCGTCGTCCGGTCGGCCCGACTCGGCGACCCGGTCGTACATGGCGCACAGGGACTTCTCGAACTTGCCGCAGCCGCCGCCGGTGTTGAAGAAGATCCCCGCCCACAGCTTCTTGAAGACGCCGTTCGGGAACAAGGCGTCCGCGAGGTTCCAGTACGTGATCTCCGGGGCGATGGCGTCCACCCGGTGGTCGTGTCCGGCGGCAAGCAGGGAGATCGCGCCGCCGTAGGAGCCGCCGGCCATGCCCACCCGCGGGTCGCCCGGCTCGTCCAGCTGGACCTGGGGCTGCCCGGCCAGCCAGTCGATGAGTCCGGAGACGTCGGAGACCTCGTGCCCCGGGTCGTTCAGCCCGATCCGGCCGGTCGACCGGCCGAAGCCGCGCGCGGACCAGGTCAGGACCGCGTACCCGGCCCGGGCCAGGTCCTGCGCCTCGGTGCGCATGTCGTCCTTGCTGCCGCCGAAGCCGTGCGCCAGCAGGACGGCGGGGCGGCGGCCCGCGGCGGCCGAGGTGAAGTAGGAGGTGTCGATGCGCGTGCCGTCGGCCATGGTCATGACCCGGTCGGTCCGGCGTACCCGGGGCGGGTCGTCCGCGGCGGCGACGGCCGTCCAAGTACCGGCTCCGACGAGCACCACGAGGACGGCCGCGGCGGCCCACAGCCGCCGCGCCCCCCGGAGCACACGCCGGCCCGGCAGTCGAAGATCCATGCCCTCAACCGTACGGGCAACCACCGACAACCGATGCAGCCAACAGTCTGAAGACCCGCCACTCCTGCGGGAGTACGCAGCCGCCCGCCCGTACCGCGAACGCGGTACGAACGGGCGGGCGGAACGGCGGCGGGATCCGGCACCGGCAGCGGGGGAATCCCATCACCGGCCGGCGGGATCCCCGTCAGTGGACCCCATCAGGGGCCCCGTCAGAGGACCCCGTCAGAGGCCCCGGTAAGTGGATCCCCTCAGCGGATCCCCGTCAGTGGTTGCGGGGAAAGCCCAGGTCCACGCCCGCCGGGGCGTCGGCCGGGTCCGGCCAGCGGGTGGTGACGACCTTGCCGCGGGTGTAGAAGTGCGTGCCGTCGTTGCCGTAGATGTGGTGGTCGCCGAAGAGCGAGTCCTTCCAGCCGCCGAAGGAGTGGTAGCCCACCGGCACCGGGATCGGCACGTTCACGCCGACCATGCCCGCCTCCACCTCCAGCTGGAAGCGGCGGGCCGCGCCGCCGTCCCGGGTGAAGATCGCGGTGCCGTTGCCGAACGGCGAGGCGTTGATGAGGGCCAGGCCCTCCTCGTAGGTGTCGGCGCGCAGCACGCACAGCACCGGGCCGAAGATCTCGTCCTGGTACGCCTTCGCGCTGGTCGGCACCTTGTCGAGCAGCGAGATGCCGATCCAGTGGCCGTCCTCGAAGCCCTCGACGGTGTACCCGGTGCCGTCGAGCACGACCTCCGCGCCCTCGGCCGCGGCACCCCGTACGTACGACGCCACCTTGTCGCGGTGCACGGCGCTGATCAGCGGGCCCATCTCGCTGGCCGGGTCGTTGCCCGGACCGATCTTGATCTTCTCGGCGCGCTCGCGGATCTTCTCGACCAGCGTGTCGCCGATCGCGCCGACGGCCACGACCGCCGAGATCGCCATGCAGCGCTCGCCCGCGGAGCCGTAGGCGGCGCTGACGGCCGCGTCGGCCGCCGCGTCCAGGTCGGCGTCCGGCAGGACCAGCATGTGGTTCTTGGCGCCGCCCAGGGCCTGCACGCGCTTGCCGTTCGCGGAGGCCGTGGTGTGGATGTGGCGGGCGATCGGGGTGGAGCCGACGAACGAGACGGCCTTGACGTCCGGGTGCTCCAGGAGGCGGTCGACGGCCGCCTTGTCGCCGTGCACGACGTTGAAGACGCCGTCCGGCAGACCGGCCTCGGCCAGCAGTTCGGCGATCCGGACGGACGCCGACGGGTCCTTCTCGGACGGCTTCAGCACGAACGTGTTGCCGCACGCGATGGCGATCGGGAACATCCACATCGGGACCATCACCGGGAAGTTGAACGGCGTGATGCCCACGACGACGCCCAGCGGCTGACGGATGCCCGCCACGTCCACCCGGGTGGCGACCTGGGTGGACAGCTCGCCCTTGAGCTGCACGTTGATGCCGCACGCGAGGTCGACGACCTCCAGGCCGCGGGCGACCTCGCCGAGCGCGTCGGAGTGCACCTTGCCGTGCTCGGCGGTGATCAGTTCGGCGATCTCGTCGCGGTGGGTGTCCAGCAGCGCGCGGAAGCGGAAGAGGATCTCCGTGCGCTTGGCCAGTGAGGACTGGCCCCAGGTCGCGAAGGCGTCCTTGGCCGCCGCGACGGCGGTGTCCACCTCCTCGACGGTCGCGAACGCGACCTTGGTGGTGACCGCCCCGGTCGCCGGGTCGGTGACCGGCCCGTACGTCCCCGAGGCGCCGTCGACGGCCTTGCCGCCGATCCAGTGGTTGACGATCTTCGTCATGGCCGGGTTACTCCTTCAGAGATGGCGGCGTCGGGTCGCCACGTGACGTTCGTACAGCTCACGTGCCTTGACCGCGGACGGGCGGGTCGCGGTCTCGGCCACGGGTACATCCCACCAGGCCTGCGCGGGAGGCGGCCCCGACACAGTGTCGGCCGTTTCGGTCTCCACGTAGACACATGTGGGAGTGTCGGCGGCGCGCGCCTCGGCGAGCGCGGCGCGCAGGTCCGCCACGGTCCTGGCGCGCAGCACCCGCATGCCGAGGCTGGCGGCGTTGGCGGCCAGGTCGACGGGGAGCGGGGCGCCGGTGTGGGTGCCGTCCGCGGCCGGGTACCGGTAGGCGGTGCCGAAGCGTTCGCCGCCCACCGACTCCGAGAGGCCGCCGATGGACGCGTAGCCGTGGTTCTGCACCAGCAGCAGCTTGATGGCCACGCCCTCCTGCACCGCGGTGACGATCTCGGTCGGCATCATCAGATACGTCCCGTCGCCGACCAGCGCCCACACCGGGCGGTCGGGTGCGGCCAGCTTCACCCCGATGGCGGCGGGGATCTCGTAGCCCATGCAGGAGTAGCCGTACTCCAGGTGGTACTGGTCCCGGGACCGGGCCCGCCACAGCTTGTGCAGGTCGCCGGGGAGCGAACCGGCCGCGTTGATGACGATGTCGCTCTCGTCGACGATCGCGTCGAGCGCGCCGAGGACCTGCGCCTGGGTGGGCCGGGCGTCCGGCGCGTCGGCCTCGTAGGAGGCGTCCACGCGCTGTTCCCAGCGTTCCTTGTCGTCGGTGTACGCGGCGACGTAGTCGTCGGCCACCTGCCGGCCGTCCTCGGCCAGCGCCGCGGTCAGCGCGCGCAGGGCGTCCCGGGCGTCGGCGACGAGCGGCAGCGCGGCGAGCTTGTGGCTGTCGAAGGCGGCGACGTTCAGGTTGAGGAAGCGGACGTCCGGGTTCTCGAACAGGGTGCCCGAGGCGGTGGTGAAGTCGGTGTAGCGGGTGCCGACGCCGATCACCAGGTCGGCGGTGCGGCCCAGTTCGTCGGCCGGCGCCGTGCCGGTGTGGCCGATGCCGCCGACGTCCTGCGGGTGGTCGTGGCGGAGCGAGCCCTTGCCGGCCTGGGTGGACGCGACCGGGATGCGGGTGGCCGCGGCGAACTCGGCCAGCGCTTCTTCGGCACGGCTGTGGTGGACGCCGCCGCCCGCGACGACGAGGGGCCGCCGGGCCGCGCGGATCGCCTTCACGGCGGCGGCGAGTTCGACCGGGTCGGCCTGCGGCCGGCGCACGGTCCACACCCGTTCGGCGAAGAACTCCTCGGGCCAGTCGTACGCCTCGGCCTGCACGTCCTGCGGCAGGGCGAGGGTGACGGCGCCGGTCTCGACGGGATCGGTGAGGACCCGCATGGCCTGCAACGCGGCCGGGATCAGGGCCTCCGGCCGGTTGATCCGGTCGAAGTACCGGGAGACCGGGCGCAGGCTGTCGTTGACCGTCAGGTCGCCCGCGTAGGGGACTTCGAGCTGCTGGAGCACCGGGTCGGCGGGGCGGGCGGCGAACACGTCGCCGGGCAGCAGCAGGACCGGGAGGCGGTTGATGGTGGCCAGTGCGGCGCCGGTGACCAGGTTGGTGGCGCCGGGGCCGATGGACGCCGTCACCGCGTGCGTGGACAGCCGGCCCGACTGGCGTGCGTAGCCGACCGCCGCGTGCACCATGGACTGCTCGTTGCGGCCCTGGTGGTAGGGCATGACGTCGGCGTACTCGACGAGCGCCTGCCCGATCCCGGCGACGTTGCCGTGGCCGAAGATGCCCCAGGTCGCGCCGATCAGCCGCTGCCGTTCGCCGTCCCGCTCCGTGTACTGGGCGGACAGGAAGCGGACGAGCGCCTGCGCGACGGTGAGCCGTGTCGTTGACGTCGTCGAGGTCGATGCGGTCATCGGTAACCCCCCGTGCTCTCTACGTGGTCTGGGTGGAAGCAGATCCGCCACTCCCGCGTCGCGCCCGGTCCCGCCATGACGTTGAGGTAGTACATGTCGTGCCCGGGCTGGGCGATGGCGGGGCCGTGCCATCCGTCGGGTACGAGGACGACGTCACCGGAACGGACCTCGGCGAGCACGTCGGACCCTCCCGGACGGGAGGGGAACACCCGCTGGTAGCCGAGACCGTTCGGACCGTCGATCTCGAAGTAGTAGATCTCCTCCAGCTCGGACTCCTCGCCCGGCCGGTGCTCGTCATGCTTGTGCGGCGGGTACGAGGACCAGTTGCCGCCGGGGGTGATGACCTCCACGGCGATCAGCTTGTCGCAGTCGAACGCATCGGCGGAGGCGAAGTTGCGCACCAGACGGGCGCTGATGCCGCTGCCGCGGTGTTCGACGGGGACCTCCGGCGCGGGGCCGTAGCGGGCGGGGAGTCGTCGCTCGCACTTCGCTCCTGCCAGGGCGAAGCGGCCTCCCGCGCCGGAGGCGATCTGGACCCGGGCGTCCCGGGGCGCGTACACGAAGTCCGAGGCGGAGGCGAACACGCTCTCCCTGCCGCGGATTTGGAATTCCTCGTCCTCCACCCGCACGGTACAGGCGCCGCTGAGCGGAAGCACGATCCATTCACTGTCCCCGGAGGTGAACATATGGGTGGCCCCGGGGGTCAGTTCGACGATGCGCAGGCTGCTGGTCGTCAGGGCGGCCCGTTCGGGGCCGATGTCGAGCGCGTACTGGTCGCCCGCGGTCGACCCCGCGGGGAGGTACAGGTCGTTGCTGGTCATGCGGCCCTCACAGCAGTCCGACGGCGGTGTCCACGGCGGCGGTCACGTCCCCGTCCGCCGGATACAGCAGCGAGCGGCCGACCACCAGACCCTGCACGGTGGGGAGCCGGAGCGCGCCGCGCCACTTCTCGTACGCCGCCTCCTGGTCCGCGGGGGTGCCGCCGATCTCACCGCCGAGCAGCACGGCGGGCAGCGTGGAGGTCGCCATGACCTCGGCCATGTCGTCGGGGTGTTCGGTGACCGGGACCTTCAGCCAGGTGTAGGCGGAGGTGCCGCCGAGGCCCGAGGCGATGGCTATCGAGCGGGTGACGGCCTCGGCCGACAGGTCGTTCTTCAGCCGGCCCTCGGGGGTGCGGCGGCTGATGAACGGCTCGACGAACACCGGCAGCCGGCGCTCGGCCATCGCGTCGATGGCGCGGGCGGTGGACTCCAGGGTGGTCAGCGAGCCGGGGTCGGAGTAGTCGATGCGCAGCAGCAGCTTGCCCGCGTCGAAGCCGAAGCGCTCGATGTCCTCGGGGCGGTGGCCGGTGAAGCGGTCGTCGAGTTCGAAGGCGGCGCCCTGGATGCCGCCGCGGTTCATGGAGCCCATGACGATCTTGTTGTCGAGGGCGCCGAGCAGCAGCAGGTCGTCGAGGATGTCCGCGGTGGCGAGGACGCCGTCCACGCCGGGGCGGGAGAGCGCGAGGCACAGCCGCTGAAGCAGGTCGGCGCGGTTGGCCATGGCGAGCTTGCGGCCGCCGACGCCGAGGGCGCCGCGGGCCGGGTGGTCGGCGGCGACGATCATCAGCCGGCCGCTGTCGCCCAGCAGCGGGCGGCGCGGGCGGCGGGCCGCCGCCTCGGCGATCGCCTCGGGGTGGTGGGTGCGGGTGCGCGCCAGCGCGGAGACGTCCACGCTCGGGCGCGCACCGTCGCGGTCGCTGCCGGTGGTGGTCCGGTGGGTGCCGGTGGTCCCGGCGGCGGCGGTCACAGCACCGCTCCCGCCGCGAGCGCGGCGTCCACCTCGTCGGAGGTGGGCATCGCGGAGGAGCACTCAAGGCGGGAGGCGACGATGGCGCCGGCCGCGTTGGCGTGCCGCATGACCGTCTCCAGGTCCCAGCCGGCCAGCAGGCCGTGGCAGAGGGAGCCGCCGAAGGCGTCCCCCGCGCCGAGTCCGTTGAGGACGTCGACCGGCAGCGGCGGCACCTCGGCGGACTCGCCGCTCCGGCTGACCGCGAGGACGCCCTTGGGGCCCTGCTTGACCACGGCGAGCTCGACGCCGGCGTCGAGGAGTGCCCGGGCGGCGGCGTGCGGCTCGCGGACGCCGGTGGCGACCTCCACCTCGTCGAGGTTGCCGACGGCGACGGTGGTGTGCCGCAGCGCCTCGGCGTAGAAGGGGCGGGCCGCGTCCGGGTCGGACCAGAACATCGGGCGCCAGTCGAGGTCGAAGACCGTCGTACCGGACCTGTCGCGCTGGGCGAGGGCCGCCAGGGTCGCCGTGCGGCTGGGCTCCTCGCTCAGGCCGGTGCCGGTGACCCAGAAGATACGGGCGTCCCGTACGGCCTGGAGGTCCAGTTCGTGGGCGTCGATCTCCAGGTCGGGCGCCTTGGGCTGCCGGTAGAAGTAGAGCGGGAAGTCGTCCGGCGGGAAGACCTCGCAGAAGGTGACCGGGGTCGGCAGGCCGGGAACCGGGGTGACCCAGCGGTCGTCGACGCCGAAGCCGCGCAGGGCCTCGTGCAGATAGGCGCCGAAGGCGTCGTCGCCGGTGCGGGTGATCACGGCGGTGCTCCGGCCGAGGCGGGCCGCGGCGACCGCGACGTTCGTCGCCGATCCGCCGAGGAACTTGCCGAAGGAGGTCACCTGGGCGAGCGGCACTCCGGTCTGCAACGGATACAGATCCACCCCGATCCGCCCCATCGTGATCAGGTCGTACGCCATCGGGTTCCCTTCCTCGGCACAAGGCTCACCCCCGGTTTCTAGCCCCGTTCGGGGAGCCCTGTCAATACTTTGTCCAGACATTCGGACCAGAGCTTGACACCTCTCCTCCGCGCGCCGCACGCTGGCGGCCATGACGTCATCGCCACCTCAGTCTCCCGCGCCCGGCCTGTCCCGCATCCGTGTCGGATCGGCACCCGACTCCTGGGGCGTGTGGTTCCCGGACGATCCCCAGCAGGTGCCCTGGCAGCGCTTCCTCGACGAGGTCGCCCAGTCCGGCTACGAGTGGATCGAGCTGGGCCCGTACGGGTACCTGCCGTCCGATCCGGCCGTCCTCGCCGAGGAGACCTCCCGGCGCGGCCTGAAGGTGTCGGCGGGCACCGTCTTCACCGGACTGCACCACGGCACGGCGGTGTGGGACAAGACCTGGGCGCACGTCTCCGACATCGCGGCCCTCACCCAGGCCATGGGCGCCCGGCACCTGGTCGTCATCCCGTCCTTCTGGCGCGACGACAAGACCGGCGAGGTGCTGGAGCCGGACACGCTCACGCCCGAGCAGTGGCGCAACCTCACCTCGCTGACCGAGCGGCTCGGCCGGGAGGTGCGCGAGCGCTACGGCCTGGAGATCGTCGTCCACCCGCACGCCGACACCCATATCGACAGCGAGGAGAACGTCGTCCGCTTCCTCGACAGCACCGACTCCTCCCTGGTGTCGCTCTGCCTGGACACCGGGCACTACGCGTACTGCGGCGGGGACAGCGTCAAGCTGATCGAGACCTACGGCGAGCGCATCGGCTACCTGCACCTCAAGCAGGTGGACCCGGAGATCCTCGCCGAGGTACGGGCGAACGAGATCCCCTTCGGGCCCGCGGTCGCCAAGGGCGTCATGGTCGAGCCGCCGTCCGGCGTGCCCGCGCTCGGCCCGGTCCTGGAGGCGGCCGGGAAGCTGGACGTCGACCTGTTCGCGATCGTCGAGCAGGACATGTACCCCTGCGAGCCGGACCGGCCGCTGCCGATCGCCCAGCGGACCCGGGCGTTCCTGCGGTCCTGCGGCGCCTGAGGGCACCCGCTCCGCCGCACGCTCCGGCTTGGCCTTTGTCACAGATACCCGCTTTCTGTAACACACGTCACATCTCAGCGGATCCTTGGTCACACCCGGCCAACAGCCGCTTTCCCGTACGCGCGCCACGTCGTTCACCCGGCACAGGCTGGTGATCGCCAGCGCAGCGCCCGGCTCCTCCGACGGCCGCCCCGGTCGCCGTCGCGGCGCGCGCAGGGAGGTGCGACTCATGACCGACCGAAGGCTCTGGTCCTACAAGGAGATCGCGGCACACATCCGGGTGCAGCCGGACACCGTACGGTCCTACCGCAAGCACGGGCTGCTGCCCCCGCCCGACCACGTGGAGGGCGGCAAGCCCTACTGGTACGCCGACACCGTCCGCGCCTGGGTCGCCTCCCGCCCCCGCAACCGCGGCCGGCGCCAGGACTGACGTCGGGCGGGCGGCGGACAGCTCTCAGGCCCACGGCTCGATGACCGTGACCCCTGCCCTTCCGGCACCGGCCCCGGTCTTCCCGGCGTCCGCCGCCCCGGCCACTGCCGCCCCCGCTGCCGTGCCCATCGCCGCCAGTGCGGCCGGTGCCGCGTCCAGCGGGATCACCGTCGTCACCAGCCGGTCGGGGCGCAGCACACCTGCCCGGACCAGCTCCAGCATCGCCGGGTAGGCGTGTGCGGCCATGCCGTGGCTGCCGAGGAGTTCCAGTTCCAGGGCGATGACGCGGGCCATGGGGACCGGGGTGCCGCCGTCCGCGGCGGGCAGCAGGCCCACCTGGACGTGCCTGCCGCGGCGGCGCAACCCTGCCACCGAGGCCGCACAGGTGGCCGGGGAGCCGAGCGCGTCCAGGGACAACTGGGCGCCGCCGCCGGTCAGTTCGCGCACCACCGCCGCCGGGTCCGCGGTGCCCGTGGCGTCCACGCACTCCGCCGCGCCGAACGAACGCGCCAGGTCCAGGGCTGCGGCCGACACGTCCACGGCGACCACCCGCGCCCCGGCCGCCGCGGCGATCATCACCGCCGACAGCCCCACGCCGCCGCACCCGTGCACCGCGACCCACTCCCCCGCCGCCACCCGCCCCTGCTGCACCACCGCGCGGAACGCGGTCGCGAAACGGCAGCCGAGGGCGGCGGCGGTGGCGTAGGCCATCCCGTCGGGAACGCCGACCAGGTTCACGTCGGCGTGGTCGAGCGCCGCATACTCGGCGAACGAGCCCCAGCGGTCGAAGCCGGGCTGGGTCTGCCGCTCGCACACCTGCTGGTCGCCCGCCGCACAGGCCGGGCAGCTCCCGCAGGCGCAGACGAAGGGCACGGTGACCCGGTCGCCGGGGTGCCAGCCGGTCACCCCGGCACCCACCGCCTCGACGACTCCGGCGAGTTCGTGACCGGGCACGTGCGGCAGGGTGACGTCCGGGTCGTGGCCCATCCAGCCGTGCCAGTCGCTGCGGCACAGGCCGGTCGCCTCGACCCGCACCACGACCCCGTGCTCCGCCGGCTCCGGATCCGGCACCTCCCGGACCTCGGCGGGCTCCCCGTACCGCTCGAACACCACAGCCCGCATCCGCCTCTGCTCCTCTGTCCGGCCCGTCCGTACCGGGCGCTCCGCTGGAGGGCCATTGTCTTGGCGGATCGCCTGACGGACATTCCTTGGCGGATGCCTCGGGGCCCCCGGGCGCCGTCCGGCCGCCGTCCGAGCGCGTGACGGCCGGTCCCCGGCCGGGCCGGGGACTCCGGCGGCGGCTCCCGGACTGCGACTCGGAGCACGTCTGCATAAGGTGCGGATAACCGCCTCCGAGGGGACCCGCCGTGACCCACTCGCCGCCGCCCGGCGCACCCCGGGCCCGCATCCCCGGCCCGCGGCGGTCCGCGCCCGCGCGACGCCGGGGCCGCGCGGCCGGGTGGCGGCGCCGGCTGTGGTACCTGCCGGCCGTGCCGGTGGTGGCGGCCCTGTTCGGGTACGCGGTGGAGAACGCCAGGTCGCTGGCGGCCCTGCTGCTGTTCGGCGGTTCGCTGCTCTGTGCGGTGCTGGCGCTGCGCACGCCCAAGGGACACGACCGCGACTCGACGTGAAGCGGGGCGCAAGGACGTGGGTACGGCGGCGCGCGGGGGCGTGAGTACGGCGTGGTGCGGCGGCGCGTGGGGGCGTGCGGCGGCGCGTGGGAGCGGCATCGTGGGCACTGCGTCGGACCGCGCGCGGCCCGCCTCCTTGGATAAATACCCCCTAGGGGTATAATCGGCAGAGTGCAGGCCCCACCGTGGAGTCCATCGGCCCCACCCGCCTCGACGAGGAGCAAGCCATGACCACCCAGACCGACAGCCCGGCCACCGTCACCACCGTCTACAAGGTCAGTGGGATGAGCTGCGGACACTGCGAGGGTGCCGTCTCCGCCGAGATCTCCGAGATCCCCGGCGTCAGCTCGGTGCAGGCCGTCGCCTCGACGGGCGAGGTCACCGTCGCCTCCGCCGCCCCGCTCGACGAGAAGGCCGTCCGCGACGCCGTCGACGAGGCCGGCTTCGAACTGGTCGGCACGGTCTGAGCCGACCGCCGGAGCGCCCTCGGCACCCCGCCACGGCACCTCGCCGCGGCTCCACGACGCCCCTGCCCACCCCCGCCGACCACGGCCGGACCACCGAACCGGATGATCGCGGAGATTTCGACGAGCACGGCGGAAGTTACCGACAGTACGCCGAAGTCGAGGCAGGAGCCCCCTGGAGTCCGAAGCGCGCCTCACATAAGCTCTCCACAAGGCTCATGCATCATCCTCACGCTTGAGCGCCGATTGCCTTATCGGGGCCCTTGCGCATCTAACGGACATATGCAAGAGACGCAGATCACAGTGGTGTGAACGTAACCATCGAAGGGGTTCGACGGTCTAAGTTGACGATGCCAGGCGACGTCTTGGGGGGCGTCGGCTGGCATCTGAGGATGTCTTGGGGGACTTCCTCAGAGATGCGTTGCCGGGGCACGTACACCGGGAAGCTTTGAGCGGCCCTCCCGGTCTGTACGGGTCCCGGCAGATGCACGCATCACTGGAGTACGGCGGGTTTTGCTCGTTGTGCTCACGCAGCGATTCAGGCGCTGCTTTCACAAGCGCCCGGCCGGATCCCGTGGGGGGAATCCGTACCGGGACACGGGAAGGCGCCCTGGTCGTCGGCCCGTGGGGGGACCGGCGTTCCAGGGCGCCTTCTGCGTCCGCGGGGACCCCACGGGGATTCCACAGGCCATCGAGCCTGTGAGGTGTCGGGCCCGCGAGATGTCCGGCCTGCGAGATGTCCGGCCTGCGGAACATCAGGACTACGGGACGTCAGGACTACGGGACATCAGGACTACGGGATTCCTACCGTGTCCGAGTCACCACGGACAGCACAGACGCCATGGAACGGCACAGACGCCAAGACGCCATACACAAACGTGCCCCTCCGGCGCGCGGGCCGGAGAGCGGCCGCGCAGCCGAAGGGGCACGTATGGGGCCGCCCCGCCCCCCGTGGGGACCGGACGGCCTTGACCGGCAGGGTGTCAGCGACCCTCGACCGGCACGAAGTCACGCTCCACGACGCCCGTGTAGATCTGGCGCGGGCGGCCGATGCGGGAACCCGGCTCCTTGATCATTTCCTGCCACTGGGCGATCCAGCCCGGCAGCCGGCCGAGGGCGAACAGGACGGTGAACATCTCCGTCGGGAAGCCCATGGCGCGGTAGATCAGACCGGTGTAGAAGTCCACGTTCGGGTAGAGCTTGCGCTCGACGAAGTAGCTGTCGGAGAGGGCGTGCTCCTCCAGCTTGAGGGCGATGTCGAGCAGCTCGTCGGACTTGCCGAGGGCCGAGAGCACATCGTGCGCGGCAGCCTTGATGATCTTGGCGCGCGGGTCGAAGTTCTTGTAGACCCGGTGGCCGAAGCCCATCAGGCGGACGCCGTCCTCCTTGTTCTTCACCTTGCGGATGAAGGTGTCGACGTCACCGCCGCTCTCCTGGATGCCCTCCAGCATCTCCAGGACGGACTGGTTGGCGCCGCCGTGCAGCGGGCCCCACAGGGCGGAGATGCCGGCCGAGATCGACGCGAACATGTTGGCCTGGGAGGAGCCGACCAGGCGGACCGTGGAGGTCGAACAGTTCTGCTCGTGGTCGGCGTGCAGGATGAGCAGCTTGTCGAGGGCGCCGACGACGACCGGGTCCGGCTCGTACTCGTCGGCCGGGACCGAGAAGGTCATCCGGAGGAAGTTCTCGACGTAGCCGAGGTCGTTGCGCGGGTAGACGAACGGGTGGCCGATCGACTTCTTGTAGGCGTACGCCGCGATGGTGGGGAGCTTGGCGAGCAGGCGGATGGTGGAGAGGTTGCGCTGATTCTCGTCGAACGGGTTGTGGCTGTCCTGGTAGAAGGTGGACAGCGCCGAGACGACCGACGACAGCATGGCCATCGGGTGGGCGTCGCGCGGGAAGCCCGTGTAGAAGTTCTTGACATCCTCGTGCAGCAGCGTGTGCTGCGTCACGTCGTTCTTGAACGTGGTCAGCTCGTCCACGGTCGGCAGCTCGCCGTTGATCAGCAGGTACGCCACCTCCAGGAAGGTGGAGCGCTCCGCCAGTTGCTCGATCGGGTAACCCCGGTACCGCAGGATGCCCGCCTCGCCGTCGAGGTAGGTGACGGCGGATTTATAGGCGGCCGTGTTGCCGTAACCACTGTCCAGAGTCACCAGACCGGTCTGAGCGCGGAGCTTCCCGATGTCGAAGCCCTTGTCACCGACGGTGCTGTCGATCACCGGGTAGGTGTACTCGCCGTCGCCGTACCGCAGTACTACAGAGTTGTCGCTCACGTCTTTCCCTCACCGACGTAGTGCCTCATCTTCGAGGTGCCCTGACTGTCTCTACCATCCCCCATTTGGCTCAGGAGAGTGCACTCGGGGTCGACCATTAGGCCCATCGACGGCACTCAGTGCCGCCAACTTGCTCATCCTGCCCCGTTGTCTGCCCATCTGGAAGTCCCCTGTGACCTTCCCGACTGATTTGATCGATCATTTTCTGTGCTCCAGCCTGAAGGCCAGGGCCGTGCACCGCCGTCCGGCCGACACGGTGCGCACCGCCTGGCCGATCGCCTTGCGCGAACCGACGAGGACGACCAGCCGTTTCGCACGGGTGACCGCCGTGTAGAGCAGATTCCGCTGGAGCATCATCCAGGCTCCCGTGGTGACGGGGATCACCACGGCCGGGTACTCGCTGCCCTGCGAGCGGTGGATGGTCACCGCGTACGCATGGGCCAGCTCGTCCAGTTCGTCGAAGTCGTACGGCACCTCTTCGTCCTCGTCGGTCAGGACCGTCAGCCGCTGCTCGACCGGGTCGAGCGAGGTGACCACGCCCACGGTGCCGTTGAAGACGCCGTTCTCCCCCTTCTCGTAGTTGTTGCGGATCTGGGTGACCTTGTCGCCGACGCGGAAAACACGGCCGCCGAACCGCTTCTCCGGCAGGTCCGGGCGGGCGGGGGTGACGGCCTGCTGGAGCAGCCCGTTGAGGGTGCCCGCGCCGGCCGGGCCGCGGTGCATCGGCGCGAGCACCTGCACGTCGCGGCGCGGGTCGAGCCCGAACCGGGCCGGGATACGGCGCGCGGCCACGTCCACGGTGAGGCGGCCGGCCTCCTCCGTGTCGTCCTCGACGAAGAGGAAGAAGTCCTTCATGCCGTCGGTGAGCGGGTGCTGACCGGAGTTGATGCGGTGCGCGTTGGTCACCACGCCGGACTGCTGGGCCTGCCGGAAGACCCGGGTGAGACGGACGGACGGCATCGGACTGCCGTCGGCCAGCAGGTCCCGCAGCACCTCGCCCGCGCCGACGCTCGGCAACTGGTCGACGTCCCCGACGAACAGCAGATGGGCACCCGGGGGCACCGCCTTGACCAGCTTGTTGGCGAGCAGCAGGTCCAGCATGGATGCCTCGTCGACGACGACCAGGTCGGCCTGGAGCGGGCGGTCCTTGTCATACGCCGCGTCGCCGCCCGGCTTCAGCTCCAGCAGCCGGTGCACGGTGGACGCCTCGGCGCCGGTCAGCTCGGCCAGCCGCTTGGCGGCCCGGCCGGTGGGCGCGGCGAGCACGACCCGGGCCTGCCTGGCGCGGGCCAACTCCACGATGGAACGGACCGTGAAGGACTTGCCGCACCCGGGGCCGCCGGTGAGGACGGCGACCTTCTCGGTCAGCGCCAGCCGCACGGCGGCCTCCTGCTCGGGCGCGAGGTCGGCGCCGGTGCGCCCCTTGAGCCAGCCGAGGGCCTTGTCCCAGTCGACGTCCCGGAAGGCCGGCATCCGGTCCTCGTCGGTGCGCAGCAGGCGCAACAGCTGGGCCGCGAGGGAGAGTTCGGCCCGGTGGAAGGGGACGAGATAGATCGCGGTGACGGGCTCGCCGCCGTCGGGTCCGGGCACCTTCTCCCGTACGACGCCCGGATCGGAGCCGTCCTCGGGCGGCTCGGCCAGCTCGGCCAGGCACTCGATGACCAGGCCGGTGTCGACCTGGAGCAGCTTGACCGCGTCGGCGATGAGCCGTTCCTCGGGCAGGAAGCAGTGGCCCTGGTCGGCGGATTGCGACAGCGCGTACTGCAGGCCCGCCTTGACGCGCTCCGGGCTGTCGTGCGGAATGCCGACGGACTGGGCGATCTTGTCAGCGGTGAGGAAGCCGATGCCCCAGACGTCGGCGGCCAGCCGGTACGGCTGGTTCTTCACGACGGAGATGGACGCGTCACCGTACTTCTTGTAGATCCGCACGGCGATGGACGTGGACACCTCGACGGTCTGGAGGAACAGCATGACCTCTTTGATCGCCTTCTGCTCCTCCCAGGCGTCGGCGATCCTCCCGGTGCGCTTCGGGCCGAGGCCGGGCACCTCGATCAGCCGCTTCGGCTCCTCCTCGATGATCCGCAGCGTGTCCAGGCCGAAGTGCTGGGTGATGCGGTCGGCGAAGACCGGCCCGATGCCCTTGACCAGGCCCGAACCGAGGTAGCGCCGGATGCCCTGGACGGTCGCCGGCAGCACGGTGGTGTAGTTCTCGACGGTGAACTGCTTGCCGTACTGCGGATGGGAGCCCCACCGGCCCTCCATCCGCAGCGACTCCCCCACCTGCGCGCCGAGCAGCGCGCCGACCACCGTGAGCAGGTCCGCGGCGCCTCTGCCGGTGTCTACGCGGGCGACGGTGTAGCCGTTGTCCTCGTTGGCGTACGTGATCCGCTCCAGCACACCTTCGAGTACGGCGAGCTTCCGCTCGGCCGTCTCGTTCCCCACCTGCTGCACCATGCTCCGACGGTACCGCCGGGCTGCGACAGTGCCGTCCGGCCGGGTCAGCGGGGGGGTCGGCGGGGTCGGTTGCAGGTCAGCGAGGGGGGTGCTTCTTGAGTGCTTCGAGGAAGGTGGTGAAGGCGTCGGCGGGGAAGGTGAGGGCGGTTCTGGCCGGGGCCTTGGAGTCGCGGACGGCGACATGGGTCGGCGAGTCGGCAATTTCCACACAGTTGTTGCCGTCGCCGCCACCGGAGTAGGACGACTTGCGCCAGTTGCAGAATATGATCACCGCGCACCTCACAGTTCCTTGGCCAGCCCGTGGATGAAGTCGCGTGACCGTTCCAGGTCCAGCGACACAGCTTCCACTCTACGGAACAGTGTTCGAAACACGCCGAGTTGGGCTTCGGAGTCAATGAAGGCCGTACCGTGAGGCGCGTCACCCAGAGCTGTATCCAGTTTCGGCACCGCACCACCCGCCAACATCACGGAGCTCCAGGTTCCGCCGAAGCAGTCCAAATCGAAGGGGATGACGCGAACGGAGATGTGATCGGCTTCGGAGAGCTCCAGAACGCGAGCGAGCTGTGCTCGTGCGACGCTGCGGTCGCTGACCCTGATACGAAGCGCAGCCTCATGGATCACAGCCTCGTACGGCGCAGGAGCCGGAGCTTCGAAGATCACCTTCCGTTGCATCCGATGACGAACACGTAGTTCGAGCTCCTCAGGAGGAACCTCAGGGATCCTGGACGAGAAAGCGGCGCGAGCGTACGCATCCGTCTGAAGCAGACCAGGAACGATCAGGAACTCCACGTCCCGGCGGTAGGTCGAGTGATGTTCCAACTCAGCGATGTCCAGAAACGGTGTGGGGAGCAAGCCCCGGTACTCCTCCCACCAGCCGCGCGTTCGATCGGTAGCCATGGCTACCAGGGCGTCGACCAGCCCATCGTCCGTGCAGGCGTAATTGGAGGCAAGGCGCCGAAGGCGTACTTCGCTCACCCCTGACAGGCCGGACTCGATCTGGCTGATCTGGACGGAGCTCACGCCAAGCATGGCTGCCGCCTCACGAGCACTGATACCTGCCGCGTCACGAAGCCTGCGCAGTTCGACCGCCAAACGCATCTGTCGTGCCGTTGGTTCGCGCCTCGTGCTCATTGACCGTTCCCCGCCCCAATACGCCTGTGATCGCGACTCGTTCGTGGGTCAGATTACGGGACCAGCTTGCTGAACCGAAACTTTCAGGTCTACCGTCGGTGATGCGACGCACACGCTGCGAAAACACCGGGGCACCGGAAGCGCACCGCTCCGTCCTGCCATGACGGATGCGGCAAGGCCACCACCGCTCCTCGCGGCGCTCCCGTACCAACCCCCCACCACCCAACCGGAGTTGACCCATGCCCGAAAACGGCCACGAAACGTGGGACTACACCCTCTACATCCCCAACGACCTCAGAGCGGTCACCGTCTGCCGCCGCACCCTGCGGCTGATTCTGACGGTCCATGGTCTGATCGGGCTCGTGGACACGGCGGAGCTGCTGGCGGCGGAGCTGGTGTCCAATGCAGTACGGCATACAAAGGGGCCCGCCGCGCTCAGGGTGCGCCGCAACCCGGAGGGCATGGTGTGGATCGGGGCATGGGACAGCGACCCCGAGCCGCCGGACCCGCCGCAACCTCTGGAGCAGGCCCTCGAACTGGAGGAGGGCCGGGGTCTGGGGCTGGTGACGGCCTGCGCCGACTACTGGGGCTGGCGGCCCTCGGCCCGGTTCGGCGACCGGGGCAAATACGTGTGGTGCGAACTCACGGCGGCCCGAGGGCTGCCCGCTGCATGATCCCTGCCCCGCACACCGGCCTCATCCCGAGGATCAGTGGGCAGTTCGCAGAATCTCCTGGGCCCGTTCGGTCAGACCGCCCCGCGCGATCACGTCGTACTTCGACGCAACGAGGCGTCTCGTCGAGGAGAAGTCCCGGCGGCCACCGGTAGCTCTGTGGCCCACGAAACCGAAGACGGCTCCCCACAGGGCACCGATCAGCAGTCCGGCCACGATGAGGGCAAGCCAGGTCGTCACGGAGGAGAACAGACCCACCAGCAAGGCGATGAACAAACCGAACCATGCGCCGCTGGCAGCACCCGCACCAGCCGCCTTGCCCGGGGTGACGCGGCCGGTGACGTGTTCGACGAGCCGCAGCTGCGACCCGACGATCTCAATGTTCTCCACGGGGAACTTCTCATCCGACAGCCGGTCGACCGCTGCCTGCGCCTCCTCGTAGGACTCGTAACTCGCGACGGTGTTCCACGCGGCGCTGACGCTGTTGTGGGCTCCGGGTTCGAGAGGTATGCCGAAATCGTTCGATGCCATGCCACAGTCCTTCTCACTCTTCATTGCTGCGGCCCTCGGTCACGACGAGGGCAGCAGCCGGTCCAGAACGCTTACGGTGACCAGGGCGTACGCGAGATGCGGAACGATGTCGGAAATCCAACCCGCCATTCCCCAGGTCCGTGGATCCGTCACGCCCAGCACGGTCATGGGTCCGTTGGTTCCGACAAGCGCACCCACCGTGGCGGCGAGGTACTTGCAGGGCGTCGGCGGATTCCAGCCGGCCGCACCGGCGAAGCCCAGCAGGGCGCCCATGCCGAGACCTGCCGCATAACCGGTCAGGGGAGCAAGGCCACTCACCCGGTTCGCCAGCGCCTCGCCCTCACCGGGAATACGTATGTGCCACCTGGCCGCGAACTTGCGCACGGTGATTTCGGGTGTGTCGCTCGCCGCCCTGCCGCGATACGCCATGTCGGCATAACCGACGATGTCGAGGGCTGTGGTCCCGGCAGCGCCTGCCGCTGCTCCGAGGAGGATGGATCGAGGATAGGTCATGGTCTCCCCTTGGCGAACGGCCGCGTCGGAGTCGTTATGCCCCCGAGTTCTGCGGTGACTTGCGCATGCGGTTCACCCGAGATGACAAAGAGACGATGGAAAAACATGGGACGGATCCATTTGGACAACCGGCCGAGGAGGCGGCGCCCCGGCACGTACCTCATTTCTTTACCAGGGGATTCCCCGACCCGGCTTACCCGATGATAAGCCGGTCGGGGGTGTCGTGCAGGTCGTGGGGGTGCCGGGGTCGGGTGCGCCCGGGTGCACCCTCAGGACGGTTCAATTAAATTGATGAGAGGAATGATCGAATAGCACCGTAGGTGACTCACCACGAACTGAGAGCGATGGTGGAACCGGTGGCGGGAAACATGCCTGACATGAAATTCGAAGTGGTCAACATTCCGGTGGCGGATGTCGAGCGATCGAAAGAGTTCTACACTCGCCTCGGCTGGCGACTGGACAAGACGCCGCCCGGCGTCGTGCAGTTCACGCCGCCGGGTTCGGGGTGCTCGGTACAGTTCGGCACCGTGGGCCGGACGAAAGCTGCCCCCGGCTCGGCGCAGGGCATGTTCTTGGCGGTGTCGGACCTTCAGGCCACTCGCGAGAAACTACTCGCTGCGGGTGTCGCGGTGGGCGAAATCTCTCACCCCGAAAAGGGCCATCAGGAGCCCGGCCCCGACCCCGAGCACCACAGTTACCACTCCCTCGCTCAACTCGTCGACCCTGACGGGAACATCTGGTGGCTGCAAGAGGTCACGTCACGCCTGCCCGGACGTCTCGACCCCGGGGCGGGCACGGCATTCACGTCGGTGGCCGATCTCGCAGCTGCGCTGCGCCGTGCGGAGGCGGCCCACAAAGAGCACGAGGAGCGGACTGGTTCGGCGGACCCCAACTGGCCGGACTGGTATGCCACGTACCTGGCGCACGAAGAGTCCGGCCAGGACCTTCCCAGCTGATGCGCGCCCTCTGACGCCGGGCCGGGCGGGAGGCGCTCCCTCCGGCAGGCGGCACGCCCGGCCGAGCGGCAGCACCGCGCAGCGCGACGAACATGTTTTTCCCAAACCGTGGAAGGCTGCCGCGCTGCGTGACGCGGGGGTCACCTCGGCGCAGCCCCGTCTGATCACCGACAGCTCCGTCGACGGTCGCACTCCTGAAAGTAGCCGCCCGGCTATCGGTGGAGTTCCATCAAGGCGTCGGTGCGTTCCCCCGCGGTGACGCCTGCCGGCCCGTCCAGCCTCGGTCCGCCGTGTTCAGGTCCGCCCCGTGAGTCCCGAACTGCCCGGCCGAGCCGAGCGGGGGCTGAGTCCGGGAGGCGTACCCCCCGACAGGGTTGTCGGGCAGACCGCTTCGGCCGTATCCCATAACGGTCTCGGCTTGGCCGGAGCCCATAGCAATCTGGGCTTGGCCGGAGTTGCCGTAAGGCTGGGCCAGGACACCCTGTGGGCCGGGTCCCGACGGGTAGCCGAAATCGTAGACCGGACCGGGGGGCACAGTGGGCACAGCCAGGGCTGCCTGGTAGTTCACGGAGCTGACCGGCATTCCGTTGAAATCTTGCTGCGACGGGTAACTCTGGGCGACGACGGGGACGAGTACCGGCCAGTACGGGAATTCTACCGAGATCTCCAGGGCCAACCTGCGAGATTCCTCTTCGAAAAAAGGATCGTCCTCGGCGTGGGGCATGACGTCACCCTGTGTGCCGACTACCTCCCCATGGCCGTACGCGGGATTCAGGGGTCCGTCGGCCGGGCCCGACGGACCGGGGAAGCCGGCCGACGGCTGCACATCCTCCGGAGCGCGAGAGCTTTCCCTGCTTTCGCTGCGGGAGGTACCGGTTCGGCCGCGATCCTGATTTTTCTGCAACCTCCGAAGCTTCCATCCATCGGAAACTTGCTCGGGTTCATATCCATGCGTTTCAAGTGCTTTGATCAATTCCGCCGAATAAGCGTTCTTACGCCCCCTGTAGACCTGGTTGTAAAACCATTGGCGGAGAGAAAAGTGTTGGGGTCTACCATCCACCTCCACAGGGGATTTTTGGGCGGGCACTTTACCTGCTTCAAACGCATTCAGTGCCACTGTAAGTTGTTCATCGGACATCTTCACGGCGGGCCTCCTTCAGGGCCAGGCAGACTTTCTCCAAGTAACGGCTCCCACCTTCCGCTGGTTCACCCCTCACCGCGGCGTGTTCGGTGAGGGCGGGACCTCGATTCGTCAGCCTTGCCCATACTTCCGCGAAGTCCGGGCAAGGTTCACCGACAGCTCCGTCGACGGTCGCACTCCTGAAAGTAGCCGCCCGGGTATCGGTGGAGTTCCATCAAGGCGTCGGTGCGTTGCCCTGCTGTGACGCCCGCCGGCCCGTCCAGCCTCGGTCCGCCGTGTGCAGGTCCGCCCCGTGAGTCCCGAACTGGCCGGCCGAGCCGAGCAGGGGCTGAGTCAGGGAGGCGTGCCCCCCGACGGGGTTGTCAGGCAGACCGCTTTGCCCGTAGCCCATAGCGATCTGGTCTTGGCCGGAGTTGCCGTAAGGCTTGGCCAGGCCGCCCTGTGTGCCGGGTCCCGACGGGTAGCCGAAATCGTGGACCGGACCAGGGGGCACAGTGGGCACAGCCAAGGCGGCCTGGTGGTTCCCGAAACCGGCCGGTATTCCGTTGGAACCTGGCTCCTGTAGGTAACCCTGAGCGATGGCGAAAGGGAGGAGTACCGGCCAGTCCGGGACTTCTTCCATGATCTCCAGGGCCAACCTGCGAGATTCCTCTTCGAAGTCGAAATTGTCCTGGGCGTGGGGCATGACATCCCCCTGTGTGCCGACTCCCACCCCATGGCCGTACGCGGGATTCAGGGGTACGTCGGCCGAGCCCGACCGACCAGAGAAGCCGGCCGGTGGCTTCGCAGCCTCCGGAGCGCGAGAGCTTTCCCCTTTTTTACTGCGGGATTTACCGGTTCGGCCGCGACGCCACTTTCTCAAATTATTGAGCTTCCACATACCGGAAACTTGCTTGGGCTCATATCCATGCTTTTTAAGTGCTTCGATCAAGTCCGGCGAGTAACGCCTCGGACGCCCGACGGCGACCCGGTTCGCCAACCATGCGTAGAGAGAAAAGGATTCGAGTTTACCATTCACCTTCACATAGATGAACGGGTCTCCCTGATTGGGCAATTCATCTACTTCAAATCCATTCAGTGCCGACGCAAGTTGTTCATCGGACATCTTCATGGCAGACCTCCTCCAGGACCAGGCAGACGTCCCCCAAGTAACGGCTCCCACCTACCGCTGGTTCACCCCGCACCGCGGCGGGCAGGGCCTCGGTTCGTCAGCCAGGTTCCGTTTCCACCGTGATATCGGTGTTTCCGGACCACTACAGGCCCGCGCCACGGGAGCCGGGGCGGTGGCCCAGTTGGTACGGATGACCATGCCGTCGAGGTCCCACCGCGCCGGCCCGGCCGCGCCCTCGCGCACTCCGGCACGGTGGCGAGGTCCGGAGCCCGGACCCTCGGCACGCTCGGGCACCGGGCGGCCGAACGGATCGCCGGTCAGTTCGGCGCGCGGGTGGCGGGCGTCGGGCAGCAGGTGGGCACGCTCTCCGGCGGCAACCGGCAGACGGTCGTCATAGGCGGGCGGACTGGTTCACCGACAGCTCCGTCGACGGTCGCACTCCTGAAAGTAGCCGCCCGGGTACCGGTGGAGTTCCATCAAGGCGTCGGTGCGTTCCCCCGCGGTGACGCCTGCCGGCCCGTCCAGCCTCGGTCCGCCGTGTTCAGGTCCGCCCCGTGAGTCCCGAACCGGCCGGCCGAGCCGAGCGGGGGCTGAGTCCGGGAGGCGTACCCCCCGACAGGGTTGTCGGGCAGACCGCTTCGGCCGTATCCCATAACGGTCTCGGCTTGGCCGGAGCCCATAGCAATCTGGGCTTGGCCGGAGTTGCCGTAAGGCTGGGCCAGCCCGCCCTGTGGGCCGGGTCCCGACGGGTAGCCGAAATCGTCGACCGGACCAGGGGGCACAGCGGGCACAGCCAGGGCTGCCTGGTAGTTCCCGGAACTGACCGGCATTCCGTTGAAATCTTGCTGCGGCAGGTAACCCTGGGCGATGGCGGAGGGGAGGAGTACCGGCCAGTCCGGGACTTCTACCATGACCTCCAGGGCCAACTTGCGAGATTCCTCTTCGAAGAAAGAATCGTCCTCGGCGTGGGGCATGACGTGACCCTGTGTGCCGACTCCCACCCCATGGCCGTACGCAGGATTCAGGGGTACGTCGGCCGGGCCCGACCGACCAGGGAAGCCGGCCGACGGCTGCACATCCTCCGGAGCACGAGAGCTTTCCCCCCTTTCACTGCGGGAGGTACCGGTTCGGCCGCGATCCTGATTTTCCTGCAACCTCCGAAGCTTCCACATATCTTCAAATTGCTCGGGTTCATATCCATGCTTTTTAAGTGCTTTGGTCAAGCCCGGCGAGTAAGCATCCTTACGCCCCCTGTAGAGCTGGTTGTCAAGCCATCCGCGGAGAGAAAAATATTCGAGGCTACCATCCACCTTCACATCAATGAACGGGTATTTTTGGGTGGGCAATTTACCTACTTCACGCGCATCCAGTTCCACTGTAAGTTGTGCATCGGAAATTTTCACGGCGGGCCTCCTCCAGGACCAGGCAGACTTCCCCCAAGCAACGGCTCCCATCTTCCGCTGGTTCACCCCGCACCACGGCGTGTGCGGTGAGGGCGGGACCTCGGTTCGTCAGCCAGGTTCCGCTTACACCGTGCTATCGGTGTTTTCCGGACCCCCACAGGCCCGCGCCACGGGAGCCGGGGCAGCGACACGGTCGGTACGGATGACCGCGCCGTCGAGGTCCCACCGTGCCGGCCCGGTCGCCCTCGCGCACTCCGGCACGGTGGCAAGGTCCGGCGCCCGGGCCCTCGGCACGCTCGGGTCACGGTTGGGTTTCGACCGTCCTCCACCTCTTGCCCGCACCCCGTGGAATCGATTCCAATCCTCCGTACGCGCCGATGTAATCGATTCCATGCGCGTGGTCGGGTGTGTACAGGCGTGCCCAGGCGCGTTCACACATGTCCTCAAGCGTGTCCACAAGGAGGTGGTACGGCGATGGCGAGCATCAAGGACGTCGCCGCCGAGGCGGGAGTCTCCGTCGCCACGGTGTCGCGGGTCCTGAACGACCATCCGTCGGTCAGCGCGGACGCCCGTGCGCGCGTGCTGGCCGCCGTCGACGCCCTGGGCTACCGGCCCAACGCCGTCGCCCGCTCCCTGCGCACAGACCAGACCCACACCCTCGGCCTGGTCATCAGCGACGTGCTCAACCCGTACTTCACCGAACTGGCCCGCTCCGTCGAGGAGGAGGCCCGCACGCTCGGGTACAGCGTCATCATCGGCAACGCCGACGAACGGCCCGACCTCCAGGACCATCACGTACGGAACCTGCTGGACCGCCGGATCGACGGGCTGCTCGTCTCGCCGACCGACGGCGGCTCGCCGCTGATGCTGGACGCGGTGCGGTCGGGCACGCCGATGGTCTTCGTCGACCGGTGGATCCCGGGCGTGGAGGTCCCGGTGGTCCGCGCGGACGGGCAGGGCGCGATCCGGGATCTCGTCGCCCATCTGCACCGGCTCGGGCACCGGCGGCTCGCGATCATCTCGGGGCCCGCCGCGACCACGACCGGCAGTGAGCGCGTCGAGGCGTTCCGGGCGGCCATGGCCGAGTACGGGATCCCGCTGCCCGCCGCCTACATCGGCCAGGGCGACTTCAAGGCCGAGAGCGGCCGGCGGGTCACCGAGGGCTTCCTCGACCTGCCCGAGCCGCCCGAGGTCGTCTTCGCCGCCGACAACCTGATGGCGCTGGGCGCGCTGGACGCCGTCCGCGCGCGCGGGCTGCGGGTGCCGGAGGACCTGGCGCTGGCCGCGTTCGACGACATCCCGTGGTTCGTGCACACCGATCCGCCGGTCACCACGGTCGCCCAGCCCACGGGCGAACTGGGCCGGGCCGCCGTACGGGCCCTGGTGGACCGTATCGAGGGGCGGGCCGCCGAGTCCGTCACCCTCGCCGCCCGGCTCGTCGTGCGCCGCTCGTGCGGGGAGCCGGATCCCCCGAAACCGGTCCCCGCGCCCCGGAAGCCGTCGGCGCCCGGGGCATCGTCAGCCTCCCGAGAGCCATCCGCGCCCCGCGAGCCGCCAGTTCCCCAAGAGCCGTCAGAGCCGTCAGAGCCGTCAGAGCCGTCCCCCGCAATGAACAGGAGCCAGTCGTGAGCAACCCGGACGAGTTGCTGCGCATCGAGGGCATTCGCAAGACCTTCCCCGGCGTGGTCGCGCTCGACAGTGTCGACTTCGACCTGCGCCGCGGCGAGGTGCATGTGCTCCTCGGTGAGAACGGCGCCGGCAAGAGCACCCTGATCAAGATGCTCTCCGGTGCCTACCGCCCCGACGCCGGGCGGATCCTGGCCGGCGGTGAGGAGGTGCGCATCCACAGTGCGCAGGACTCCGAGCGCCTCGGTATCGCCACCATCTACCAGGAGTTCAACCTCGTACCCGACCTGACGGTCGCCGAGAACATCTTCCTGGGCCGCCAGCCGCGGCGCTTCGGGATGATCGACCGGAAGAGGATGGAGGCGGACGCGGAGGTTCTGCTCGCTCGCGTGGGCCTGAACGTGTCGCCACGCGCGCGTGTCCGTGAACTCGGTATCGCCCGCCTCCAGATGGTCGAGATCGCCAAGGCGCTCAGCCTGGACGCACGCGTGCTGATCATGGACGAGCCGACCGCCGTGCTCACCTCGGAAGAGGTCGAGAAGCTGTTCGCCATCGTGCGTGCGCTGCGCGCGGACGGCGTCGGGGTCGTGTTCATCACCCACCACCTGGAGGAGATCGCCGCGCTCGGCGACCGGGTGACCGTCATCCGGGACGGCCGGAGCGTGGGCCAGGTCCCCGCCGACACACCCGAGAACGAGCTGGTACGGCTCATGGTGGGCCGCTCCATCGAGCAGCAGTACCCGCGGGAACGCCCCGCGGCCGGTGACGCGTTGCTCACCGTGGACGGCCTCACCCGCAACGGTGTCTTCCACGACATCAGCTTCCAGGTGCACGCCGGCGAGGTCGTGGGCGTCGCGGGGCTCGTCGGGGCCGGCCGCACCGAGGTGGTCCGGGCCGTGTTCGGCGCCGACCCCTATGACAAGGGGGCCGTGCGGGTCGCCGGCGCACCGCTGCGACGGCACGACGTGAGCGCGGCGCTGACCGCCGGGATCGGCCTCGTACCCGAGGACCGCAAGGGCCAGGGCCTGGTCCTCGACGCGTCCGTCGAGGAGAACCTCGGCCTGGTGACCATGCGGACCGCGACCCACGCCGGGCTCGTCGACCGGAGGGGGCAGCACCGGGCGGCCGAACGGATCGCCGGGCAACTCGGCGTGCGGATGGCGGGCCTCGGGCAGCAGGTGGGCACGCTCTCCGGCGGCAACCAGCAGAAGGTCGTCATCGGCAAGTGGCTGCTCGCCGACACCAAGGTGCTCATCCTCGACGAACCGACGCGCGGCATCGACGTCGGCGCCAAGGTCGAGATCTACCAGCTCATCAACGAACTCACCGCCCAGGGCGCCGCCGTCCTCATGATCTCCAGCGATCTGCCGGAGGTGCTGGGCATGAGCGACCGGGTGCTGGTGATGGCCCAGGGCCGGATCGCGGGCGAACTCGCGGCCGGCGAGGCCACCCAGGACGCCGTGATGGCACTCGCCGTCAGCACCCCCGCCACTCCCACCGCTACCTCCCCCGCTACTCCCCCCACCGCTCCTACGACCGAAACGGAGGCCGCTCGTGGCCACTGACACGCTCGACAGCCGCACGGGCACGAGCGGCGCCCCGGGCGGCCTGCGCCGCCTGCTGCTCGAAAACGGCGCGCTCACCGCGCTCATCGTCCTCGTCATCGTCCTGTCGGCCCTGTCCGGCGACTTCCTGACGACCGACAACCTGCTGAACATCGGCGTCCAGGCGGCGGTGACGGCGATCCTCGCCTTCGGCGTGACCTTCGTGATCGTCTCGGCGGGCATCGACCTGTCGGTCGGTTCGGTCGCCGCGCTGTCGGCCACGGTCCTCGCCTGGGGCGCCACCCAGCACGGCGTGCCGGTCGCCCTCGCCGTGATCCTCGCGATCATCACCGGCATCGTCTGCGGCCTCGTCAACGGCTTCCTGATCGCGTACGGGAAGCTGCCGCCGTTCATCGCGACGCTCGCCATGCTGTCGGTGGGCCGCGGTCTGGCCCTGGTCATCTCGCAGGGCTCCCCCATCCCCTTCCCCTCCTCCGTCTCGCACCTCGGCGACACCCTGGGCGGCTGGCTGCCCGTGCCGGTGCTGGTCATGGTCGTCATGGGGCTGATCGCGGCGTTCGTGCTCGGCCGGACGTACATCGGCCGTTCCATGTACGCGATCGGCGGCAACGAGGAGGCCGCGCGCCTGTCGGGCCTGCGCGTCAAGAAGCAGAAGCTCGCGATCTACGCCCTCTCCGGCGTCTTCGCCGCCGCCGCGGGCATCGTGCTCGCCTCCCGGCTGTCCTCCGCGCAGCCGCAGGCCGCCGACGGCTACGAGCTGGACGCCATCGCCGCGGTCGTCATCGGCGGCGCCTCGCTCGCGGGCGGCACCGGCAAGGCGTTCGGCACGCTGATCGGCGCGCTGATCCTCGCGGTGCTGCGCAACGGCCTCAACCTGCTGTCCGTGTCCGCCTTCTGGCAGCAGGTCGTGATCGGCGTCGTCATCGCGCTGGCCGTGCTGCTCGACACCCTGCGCCGCAAGGCGGGCACGGTCCCGCAGGGCGCGGGCAGCGGCGGCGGTGGCAACCGGGGCCGGCAGGCGGCGTCGTACGGTCTGGCCGCCGTGGTCACGGTGGCGATCGTCGGGGCCACCTCCTTCCTGCACAACGGTTCCTCCGGCAGCGACAACCCGAAGGTGGGCCTGTCGCTGTCCACCCTCAACAACCCGTTCTTCGTGCAGATCCGGGCGGGCGCGCAGGCCGAGGCGAAGAAGCTCGGCGTCGGCCTGACCGTCACGGACGCCCAGAACGACGCCTCGCAGCAGGCCAACCAGTTGCAGAACTTCACCAGTTCGCGGCTCGGCGCGATCATCGTCAACCCGGTGGACTCGGACGCCGCGGGCAACTCCGTGAAGGCCGCCGACCAGGCGAAGATCCCCGTGATCGCCGTCGACCGCGGCGTCAACAACGCCCGTACGGACGCCCTCGTCGCCTCCGACAACGTCACCGGAGGCGAACTCGCCGCCAAGACGATCGCCGAGAAGCTGGGCGGCTCCGGGAAGATCGTGATCCTCCAGGGGCAGGCCGGCACCTCCGCCGCCCGCGAGCGCGCCGCCGGTTTCGCCGCGGGTCTCAAGGCGTACCCGGGCATCCAGGTCGTGGCCCAGCAGCCCGCCGACTTCGACCGCACCAAGGGGCTCGACGTGATGTCGAACCTGCTCCAGGCCCACCCCGACGTGCAGGGCGTCATCGCCGCCAACGACGAGATGGCCCTCGGCGCGATCAAGGCCCTGGGCTCGAAGGCCGGCCAGTCGGTCCCGGTCGTCGGCTTCGACGGCACCCCGGACGGCCTGACCGCCGTGAAGAACGGCACGCTGTACGCGTCGGTGGCGCAGCAGCCCTCCCAGTTGGGCAAGATCGCGGTGGACAACGCGCTCGACGCGCTCAAGGGCAAGAAGATCAACGAGACGGTGAAGGTACCGGTGAAGGTGGTCACCAAGGACAACGTGAACGGGTTCACCGGCTGACACGCCACCGCGCCCCCCTCTCGCCCTCTTCGTCCCCGCCCATACCCCTCCGCACCCACAGGGAGCCCATCCGATGTACGACTACGACCTCCTGGTCGTGGGATCGGCCAACGCCGACCTGGTGATCTCCGTCGAGCGCCGCCCCGGCGCCGGAGAGACCGTGCTCGGCTCCGACCTGGCCGTCCATCCCGGCGGCAAGGGCGCCAACCAGGCGGTCGCGGCCGCCCGGCTGGGGGCGCGTACGGCCCTGCTGGCCCGGGTCGGCGACGACACGCACGGCCGGCTGCTGCTCGACTCGCAGCGGACGGCCGGGGTCGACACCGCGGGCGTCCTGGTGGGCGGCGCACCCACCGGCGTCGCGCTGATCACCGTCGACCCGTCCGGCGACAACAGCATCGTGGTGTCGCCGGGCGCCAACGGGCAGCTGACCCCGGCGGACGTACGGGCCGCGGGCGGCCTGCTGGGCGCCTCCCGGGTGATCTCCGCGCAGTTGGAGATCCCGTTGGAGACGGTCGTCGAGGTGGTGCGGAACCTGAGCCCGGACAGCCGCTTCGTCCTCAACCCCTCCCCGCCCCGGCCCCTGCCCAAGGAGGTGCTGGCCGCCTGCGACCCGCTGATCGTCAACGAGCACGAGGCGCAGGTGATCCTGGGCGAGGACCAGACGGGCGAGCAGCCCGAGGACTGGGCGCGGGCCCTGCTCGCACAGGGCCCGCGGTCGGTGGTGGTGACCCTGGGCGCCCAGGGCGCGCTGACCGCCGACGCCCACGGCGTGACCCGGGTGCCGTCGGTGAAGGTGGCCGCCGTGGACACCACGGGCGCGGGCGACGCGTTCACCGCCGCGCTGGCCTGGAAGCTCGGCGCGGGCTCCGCCCTGCCCGAGGCGGCGGCCTACGCGGCCCGCGTCGGCGCGGCGGCGGTGACGAAACAGGGCGCCCAGGAGTCGTACCCGACGGCGCCGGAGGTCGAGGCGCTGTGAAGAAGGCGGGCATACTCAACGCCCAACTGTCCGGTGCGCTCGCGGAGTTGGGGCACGGCGACGGGGTGCTGGTGTGCGACGTCGGCCTGCCGATCCCGCGCGGCCCCCACCTGGTCGACCTGGCCTTCCGGGCGGGCGTGCCGTCGTTCGCCGAGGTCCTTGAGGGGCTGCTCGCCGAACTCGTGGTGGAGGGCGCGACGGCGGCCGACGAGGTAAGGACGGCCAATCCGGCGGCCTTCGCCCTGCTCGACGGGCACTTCCCGGACCTGACGCTGGTCCCGCACGAGCGGCTGAAGCAACTCTCCGGGGACGCCCGGCTGATCGTCCGCACCGGCGAGGCGCACCCGTATGCGAACGTGTTGCTGCGGTGCGGGGTGTTCTTCTAGCCGGTACCCGTACAGCCGGCGCTCATCCGGCGGCCGGCTCGAAGGCCAGCTCGCAAAGGCCATCGCGCACGGTGGTGAGAGGGCCACGGTCGCGGGTGTAGTAGAGCTTGTTGGTCAGCAGCACGGCCCATCGTCCTTGGCCGGGTGAGATCCACATGCCGGTTCCGGTGAATCCGTAGTGGACCCAGACGTCGTCGGCTGGGGCGGTCCCGGGAGCCGCGTGCCAGAACAGGCCGCGCACGGGTGTCAAGGTGCCGGTCTGGACGGTCAGTGACGTCGTGGTCCACGCATGGCCGAAGCCGGAGCGCTCCCGTGCGGTACCGGTGTCCAACATGTAGCGCAGGAGGACGGCGAGGTCGTCGAGGACGGTGAAGGCGCCGGCGATGCCGCAGACGCCGCCCAGGAGGCGTGCGGAGAAGTCGTGGACGGTGCCCTTGAGGTGGGTGTCGGTGTCCTGGTCGAGTTCGGTCGGGGCGCAGCGGGCTGCGATCTCAGCGGGCAGCGGGCCGAAGCGGGTGGAGTGCATGCCCAGTGGTTTCCAGATGCGGGTGGTGGCCAGCTCGTCCAGGGCCTGGCCGGAGAAGTGTTCGGAGAGGTAACCGAGGATGAGGGCCGCCCGGTCGGTGTATTCGACGGCCTCGCCTGGTGGCCGGTGGAGTTTTTCGTGCAGAACGCCTCGGCGGATGTCGTCCTGGTTGGTGCCGTAGAGGTTCTTCAGTTGGGCCCGCAGGGGAAGGCCTGCTGTGTGCGTCAGTAGCTGCCGGGCGGTCACGGCGCCGAGGGGATGGCCGGTGGCCTCGGGCCAGAAGGCGCCGAGCGGCTGGTCGAGGTCGAGGGCGCCGTCCTCCCACAGAACACCGATGGATGACCACACTGCGAGAATCTTGGTGAGGCTGGCGACGTCGAAGACGGTGTCGGGGCGCATCGGCACGTCGGGGTCGTCGGGGTCGAGGACGCCGGTGGCGCCTTGGACGCGGACTCCGGTGGCGTCACCGACGGCCCATACAGCCCCTGGGTACACCTTGTCGCGGACGCCTTCGTCCAACAGGGCTTCGATGCGGTCGATGTCGTACGCCATGGTCTCCCTCTTCGCTGGGGCATCCCGCCGGTCAGCGTAGTGATGTTCAGGAGGCGGGCTGGGCAGCGGCGTGGCGGGCTGCTTGGATCGCGTCCGGGCCGATGGTGATCTCGCGGGTGGGGTTGGGGCGGTGGGCGTCCAGGACCTCGTGGGTGTAGGTGATCAGGGTGGTGGGACCGAGACGGATGTTGTTCGGGACCGGGGAGGATCATAAATTGCCTCCATCCGCGGTGTCGGGAGCGGTGAGGACGTGCTGGATGGCCTGGCTCAGACGGAGCCCGGCTTCATACGTGCGTCCGCCGAAGTAGGTGTCGGCGAGGTAGTCGGTGGTCAGGACGGTGGTGACGGCTTCCGGTAGGGGATCGGGGGCGGTGACGAGCGGGCCGGTCTGGGCGGTCAGGCGCGTCAGCAGGCCACGCAGGTTGTGGCGATCCGGCTCCGGAACGTGGGCGTGCACCAGCTGGTTGGCGAACGGCTCGATGGACAGCAGGTCGCCCACGGTGAGGGTGTCGCCGAGTGGGACGGTGCGCAGCGCGGTCTCGTTGAGGAGGACCGCGTCTGCGCCGAGTGCTGTGCGCAGGCGGGCGGTGAGGTCCAACAGCACGGCACGCCGGTCGAGGGGCTGGTGGCCGAAAGCCGGATGGACCGGTCCGAGGACCTCGTGCAGTTGCGTCCCGACTTCGTCGATACGTGCTGTCACGTCCGTGAGTTCTGTGGGAACGGCGCCTGGAGTGCGGTCCGGAAAACGAGTGGTGCCGGCACCCCAGCCCGCGCCGAGAGGCGTGGCGATCGCGTAGCCGTCGGCGAGTTCGCGGCCCTTGACGAGAAGGGTGTCTCCGACGCGGGAGGGGCCGTACTGGTTGCTGTGGCAGTGCCCGGCGAAGATCACGTCGAGGAACGGGCAGGCCGACGCCAGTTTGAGGTCCTCCTCGAACCCGGAATGGCTGAGCAGGACCCAGCTGTCCACCTCCTGATGGTGGGCGAGCATCAGCTCACGCAGGGACTGAGCGGGGTCGGTGACGCAGTGGCCGGCTCGCTGCGCAGCGGGGATCGAGTGGAAAGCCTGCTGTCCGATCACGGCGGTTACACCGACGCGCCGGTCACCGATTTCGGCGATGCGCAGGCGGCGGAAGATCGCGTCGCCGGTCTCGGCGTGGACCGCGTTGGCACAGACGGTGAGCCGGTGGAGCTCGGGTTCGAAGTGGTGGGGCCAGCCGTGGTTGCCGGGGGCCAGTACGTCGTAGAGCTTGAGCAGGATCTCGCGTTCGATCGTGCCGTGGGCGAGGGCGTAATAGCCGGAGCCTTCGAAGAAGTCGCCGCAGTCCACGACGAGTGAGGTGGGACGGAGGGCGTGGAGGTGGGTCAGGAAGGGCGCGGCGTTGTGCAGGGTGGAGTGGACGTCGGTGGTGGCCACGATCTGGCGCAGGGCGCGGATGCCGGTCATGGGGTGACCTCGCAGACGTCGGCGCCCAGGGTGTGGAGCTTGCCGGGCAGGTCTGCGTGTCCGCGGCGGAGCTGGTCGAGGCCGCCGAGGGTGGTGACGCCTCGGGCGGTGAGGCCGGCGACCATGAGGGCGGAGCCGGTGCGGATGTCGGTGGCCTCCACACCTGTCCCGGTCAGTTGCTGGGGGCCGGTCAGGCGGCACTCGGTGGGGGAGATCTCCTTGATGACCGCGCCGAGGCGGGCCAGTTGAGGCAGCAGATTGCTGTGGCGGCCGGGGTTGATGGCGTCGGCGAACAGGTGGGCACCAGGCAGGCCGAGGGCCAGCGCCATGAGCGGTGGTTCGAAGTCGGCGTCCAGGCCGCCGGGGCTGAGTGAGGCGATGGCCCGTAGGGGGCGGCTCGTCATACGGCCGTCCTGGGCGTTCACAGTGAGAGCGTTCGCCTCGCTGCTGGCGGAGATCCCCAGCCGGTGCAAGGCCGCGACGAGCGGGCCCATGTCGTCGGCACGCGCGCCTTCGATGCGCGCACTTCCGCCGGTGGCGACGACTGCGCAGGCCAGCGTCCCTGCTTCCACCTTGTCTCCCGGCACCACCCAAGTGGCGTCGTTCGGTGCCGAGGACGGCGGCGAGAGGGTGAGCAGGCGTTCACTGGCTCGGGTCTCCCAGCCCGCCGTATGGAGGGCCTCCAGTACGCACAGCACTTCCGGCGAGAGGTTGGGATCCCCCAGTCGCAGAGGCCGCCCGGTCGTGACGGCCCGGAGCATGGCGACCACCGTCGCCCCGCGCGAGCGGAACGGCAGTACAAGGCACACGGTGCCGGTGCGGGGCGGGGTGGCCTCGACCCGGTATCCGGTGTCGTCCACGACGCTCCGGTCGCCGAACGCCTCGTACACCTTGAAATGCAGATCCATCCCACGCGCGCCGATCCGGCAGCCTCCCGGCCACGGCAGCCGGGCTTCACCGCGCCGGGCGAGCAGCGCAGGCACCAGGTAGTACGAGGCACGGATGCGGGTGGCCTGCGGCAGTTCGGGGTATGCGTGCCGACTCCCGGTCGGCAGGATTACGGCAGAGGCCGGTTCCCCGACGGGCTGTGCGACGTGCCAGCCTGCATGCTGCAGCAGCGAAAGCATGATCTGGACGTCCGTGTTGGCCGGGATGTTGCTCAGCCTCACCGGACGGCCGAGGGCTGCCGCGGCGGCCAGCAGCGGGAGTGCGGCGTTCTTGGAACCGTCGACGGCCACGGTGCCGGTGAGCGGTGGGCCGGGGCGTACGGCGATCACCTCGGCGGCAACGCCAGGGGCACGGGCGGTCGTCATCAGCAACTCCTCTGCAAGGGAAGGGAGAAGTCGATCTCCGGGTTCGGGCTGGAGGGCAGGGCGATCTCGGCCCAGCAGCGCTTCCCGTCCGCCGTCGGCTCGACGCCGTACCGGTGTGTGAGAACAGCGACGAGGAACAGACCTCGGCCGCTTTCGCTGTACAGATCCGGGAGAGCTGGCCGGGGCAGCACCGGGCAGGCGTCGCCGACCTCGATCCGCAGGGTGGCCTCGTCGAGTCGTACGGTCAGGGAGACCAGGTCCCCACCGGCATGCTGGACCGCGTTGGTGACGAACTCGCTGATCACGAGCTCGGCGGTGTGCACCACCCCGGTGCCGAGTCCCGCGTCCCAGCCCTCTATCGCGTCCACGGCCTGGCGCCGGGCGGCGGTGACCGCGATCGGTGTGGTGGGTACGGAGAGAGCGAACCGGTGCGCTTTCACGAGCTGCCTCCTGGATTGGTGCGGCTGCTCTACGCAACCGCTCCGGAGGCGGGTGGGGCCACGCCGTGTGCTGGGGCTGCATCACTTATGCAGGAGCTGCATCGCGGCCAATTGCTGCTCGGTTACGCTCGGTTGAGCAGGCAGGATCGGCGACGGCAGGAGGAGCCGTGGCACAGATGGCCGACGCGCAGGGTGAGGCGAGGCGGATCGGCGAAGTGATCCGTCAGGCGAGGGTGTTACAGCGGCGCTCGCAGAGGGACGTCGCCGTCGCACTGGGGTATCACCAGTCGAAGGTGAGCCGCCTGGAGAGCGGCAGGGGTACGGAGGACGTACGCATGCTGCGCGAGATCGCGCAGGTACTGGAGATTCCGCCGCACCGCCTTGGCCTCGCCGCCGCACCCGTCGCCAGCCCCGCCGGCCCCGGAACAGAGGACATGCACCGCCGTACCTTCCTTGCCGCGAGCGCCGCCGTGCTTGCGGCCCCACCGTCGTCCACCGCAGCACATCACGAGTTGGTCCGGGTCCTGCTGCCGGGCACGAGCCCTGCGGCCACCGGGCAAGCCCTGGACCTCGACGAGCTGCGAGGCCGGGCACGGGCCGTACGCCGAATGTTCTGCATGTGCGACTACGCGGAGCTGGAGCAGACCCTGCCGGGTCTGATCGCCGACCTGCGCCAGACCGCAGGCGGCTCGTCCGCCTCGGCGGAGGTGTCCGGGTTGCTCGCGACCGCCTACCAGACCTCGGTGAGCCTGCTGCTGAAACGAGCCGATCAGGGCAACGCCTGGCTCGCGGCGGGTCGGGCCATGGCCGAGGCAGAGCGGTCGGGGGATCCGGTGGTGCTCGCCGCCAGTGTCCGCGTGCACGCTCACGTTCTCGTTCGGGAGAAGCACACCGCCCAGGCCGTGAGCATGGTCCGCCACACCGCCGACCGGCTCACCGGCGCCTACGACCAGCGCTCGCCCCGGTACCTGGCAGCGGTCGGTCTGCTGTTGCTCCGCGGGGCGACCGCCGCCAGCAGAAACGGGGACCGCGACGCCACCCAGGACTTCCTCACCGAGGCCAAGGAGGTGGCGCGCTACGTCGCCTTCGACCGGCCGGACGCCTGGGCGAACTTCAGCCCCACCAACGTCGCCCTCCACGAGGTCAGCGCGGCCGTCTCCTTCGGCGACGCCGGCATCGCCCTGCAATCTGCCCGGCCGCTCATGCGGCGGCACATTCCCGTACCCGAGCGCCGGGCCGCGCTCTGGGTGGAGGCTGCCCGCGCCTACAGTCAGCAGGGCAGACTCGCCGACGGCTACCAGGCTCTGCGCATCGCCGAGAGCTGTGCGGCACAGGACATCCGCCGCCCGGCCGTACGCGAACTGGTCGCCGACATGGCAGCCCGCGACCGCCGCCGGGCACTGCCCGAGCTGCACCACTTCAGCCGCCAACTGGGAGTGCCCGCGTGAGTGACCAGCAGGACAAGCCGTTCCTCCAGATCGTGGTCTGCGCGGCCGGAGTCGCAGCCGACGTCGGCCGTCTGATCACCGCGGCACAGGAGCGACACTGGGACGTCGGCGTCATCGCCACCCCGCAAGGGCTCGGTTTCCTTGACACGGAGCGGGTCGAGGCCCAGACCGGCCGTCCCATCCGTTCGGCCTGGCGGTCGCCGGGGGAACCGCGCCCGTCTCGGACCGCGGATGCGATCGCGGTCGCTCCGGCGAGCTTCAACACGGTCAACAAATGGGCCGCCGGGATCTCCGACAATCTCGCGCTGGGCGTGCTGTGCGAAGCGCCCGCCATGGGGATTCCGGTCGCTGTGCTGCCGTATCTGAACTCCGCCCAGGCCGCCCATCCCGCCTACCGCCAGAGTCTGGATCGGCTGCGCGAGATGGACGTCCTGATCGGCTCGTACGAGCCGCACCGGCCGAAGGCCGGCGGCGGGGCCGACCGCTACCGCTGGCAGGAAGTGCTGGAGCTGCTTGCCCCCAAGCTGTCCGCGCGGTCGTGATCAGCGCCGACGTGTTCGCGGCGGTTGCGGGGCCGGGCGGCCGACTCGGCGGGCCGGAACGACGGGACACCTCATTGCACATTCGGCGCCTGCTGTGGCTTCGAGGAGGTCCGTTCCACCGGCCGCGCCCCCTTGGCCGTGACCCGCGGGTGTACCTGTCGACCGTGGTCCCTCGGTTCTGTCGCCCTCGGTCGGCCCGTGCGTCAGCCCATCACATGCTCCACGAACCGCTCCGCGGTCTCCGCCAGTACCTCCCGTCCGTCCCTCGCCCACAGCTCCTCGTTGAACAGCTCGACCTCGATGGGCCCGGTGTAGCCCGCGGCCTCCACGTATCCCCGCCACTCCCGCATGTCGATCGAGCCGTCGCCGATCTGGCCGCGGCCGTTGAGGACTCCCGCGGGGAGCGGAGTGGTCCAGTCGGCCAGTTGGAAGGTGTGGATGCGGCCGGCCGCGCCCGCGCGGGCGATCTGGTCGGGGGCCCGGTCGTCCCACCAGACGTGGTATGTGTCCACGGCCACCCCCACCTGGCGCGCGGGGAAGCGTTCGGCCAGGTCAAGGGCCTGGGTGAGGGTGGAGACCACGCAGCGGTCGGACGCGAACACGGGGTGCAGCGGCTCGATGGCCAGGCGTACGCCGTGATCCTCGGCGTAGGGGGCGAGTTCCGTCAGCGCGTCCGCGATGCGTTCGCGGGCCGCCGCCAGGTCCTTGGTGCCGGGCGGCAGGCCGCCGGAGACCAGGACCAGGGTGTCCGTGCCGAGCGCGGCGGCCTCGTCGACCGCGCGGCGGTTGTCGGCCAGCGCCGCCGTGCGCTCCTCGGGGTCGACGGCGGTGAGGAAACCGCCGCGGCACAGGGCCGTCACCGTCAGGCCCGCGTCGCGCACCAGCCGGGCGGCGGCCTCGACGCCGTACGACTGGACCGGCGCGCGCCACAGGCCCACCGCGGGCACGCCCAGCTTGCCGCACGCGTCGACCAGTTCGGGCAGCGAGAGCTGTTTGACGGTCATCTGGTTGATGGAGAAACGGGCGAGTTCCGTACTCACTGGTCCACCCCGTACAGCGACAGCAGGTTCTTCATGCGTGCCTCGGCCTGTTTCGGGTCGGGGAATAGGCCGAGGCCGTCGGCGAGTTCGTAGGCGCGGGCGAGGTGCGGCAGGGAGCGGGCCGACTGGAGGCCGCCGGCCATCGTGAAGTGGGACTGGTGGCCCGCGAGCCAGGCCAGGAAGACCACGCCCGTCTTGTAGTAGCGGGTGGGCGCCTGGAAGAGATGGCGGGACAGGGCGACGGTCGGGTCCAGCAGCCGGCGGAAACCGTTCGTGTCACCGGTGTCGAGGACGCGTACCGCCTCGGCCGCCAGCGGGCCCAGCGGGTCGAAGATGCCGAGCAGGGCGTGGCTGAAGCCCTGTTCGTCGCCGGCGATCAGCTCGGGGTAGTGGAAGTCGTCGCCGGTGTAGCAGCGGACCCCGTCGGGCAGCCGGCGGCGCAGGGCGATCTCCCGCTGGGCGTCCAGCAGGGAGACCTTGATGCCGTCGACCTTGTCGGGGTGGGCGGAGATGACCTCCAGGAAGGTGTGGGTGGCCGCGTCCAGGTCGGCGCTGCCCCAGTAGCCCTCCAGGGCCGGGTCGAACATCGGGCCCAGCCAGTGCAGGATCACCGGCTCGGCGGCCTGCCGGAGCAGGTGGCCGTAGACCTCCAGATAGTCCTGCGGGTCCTTGGCCACGGCGGCCAGTGCCCGCGACGCCATCAGGACGGCCTGCGCGCCGGACTCCTCGACGAGGGCGAGCTGTTCCTCGTAGGCGGCGCGGATCTCGGCCAGGCCGTAGGGGTGGCCGAATTCGGTCGCGGCCAGCTGGTCCGTCCCCACCCCGCAGGCGATCCGGCCGCCGGCCGCCCGCGCCTCGGCGGCGGAGCGCCGGATCAGCTCGGCGGCACCCGCCCAGTCAAGACCCATCCCGCGCTGGGCGGTGTCCATCGCCTCCGCGACGCCCAGCCCGTGGGACCACAGGTGGCGGCGGAAGGCGAGGGTGGCGTCCCAGTCGACGGCGGCGGGCGAGCCCGGGTGGACGTCGGCGTACGGGTCGGCGACGACGTGGGCCGCCGAGAAGACCGTACGGGAGGTGAAGGGGATGCCGGAGGCGGGCGTGAGCGGCTCGGAGCGCGGTTCGTGGGTGCGCAGCGCGCCGTGCGCGTCCGGGAGTCGGATGGTCACAGCGAGATCTCCGGTACGTCGAGGCGGCGGCCCTCCGCCGAGGACTTCAGGCCCAGCTCGGCCAGCTGGACGCCGCGGGCGCCGGCCAGCAGGTCCCAGTGGTAGGGGGCGTCGGCGTAGACGTGCTTCAGGAACAGCTCCCACTGGGCCTTGAAGCCGTTGTCGAACTCCCCGTTGTCGGGTACTTCCTGCCACTGGTCGCGGAAGACCTCGGTGGCCGGGATGTCCGGGTTCCACACCGGCTTGGGGGTGGCAGAGCGGTGCTGCGCGCGGCAGCGCCGCAGCCCGGCGACGGCGGATCCCTCGGTGCCGTCCACCTGGAACTCGACCAGTTCGTCGCGGTTGACGCGGACCGCCCAGGAGGAGTTGATCTGGGCGACGGCACCGCCCTCCAGCTCGAAGATGCCGTACGCGGCGTCGTCCGCCGTGGCGTCGTAGGGCTTGCCGCTCTCGTCCCAGCGCTGCGGAATGTGGGTGGCGGCGAGGGCCTGTACGGAGGTGACCCGGCCGAACAGCTCGTGCAGGACGTACTCCCAGTGCGGGAACATGTCCACGACGATGCCGCCGCCGTCCTCGGCGCGGTAGTTCCAGGAGGGGCGCTGCGCGGACTGCCAGTCGCCCTCGAAGACCCAGTAGCCGAACTCGCCGCGCACGGAGAGGATGCGGCCGAAGAAGCCGCCGTCGATCAGCCGCTTCAGCTTGAGCAGGCCGGGCAGGAAGATCTTGTCCTGGACGACGCCGTGCCTGATCCCCTTGGCGTGGGCGAGGCGGGCGAGTTCCAGGGCGCCGTCGAGGCCGGTGGCGGTGGGCTTCTCGGTGTAGATGTGCTTGCCGGCCGCGACCGCCTTCTTGATCGCCTCCTCGCGGGCCGAGGTGACCTGGGAGTCGAAGTAGATGTCGACCGACGGGTCGGCGAGGACCGCGTCCAGGTCGGTGGAGACGCTTGCGGCGCCGTCGAGGCCGTGCCGCTCGGCGATGGCCCGCAGGGCGTGCTCGCGGCGGCCGAGCAGGATCGGCTCGGGCCACAGCACGGTGCCGTCGTCGAGGTCGAGTCCGCCCTGTTCGCGCAGGGCGAGGATCGACCGGACGAGGTGCTGGCGGTAGCCCATGCGCCCGGTCACGCCGTTCATGGCGATACGCACCGTCTTGCGTGTCACGTCAGTCCCTTCGTGGGCGTCCGAAGCCCTTCGTGGTCATCCGGGGCCCGTCTTCTCCTGTATGTCACGGTCGCCCGGCAGGCATGCGCCGCACGGCAGGCCGGACAGGGATCGCCCGGCGGACCTGCGCGGCCACCGTGGCAGCAAGCGCTTTCTATCACTGGGGAAGCTAGCCTCTGACCAGTGGTCCTTTCAAGAGGGCGCGTCCATTCCGGGTGATTCGAGGGGGCGAGGGTGCGAGGGGTCGGCCGTGTCGTCCGCCTGGGATCGCACGCCCGACATCGCACACCCGGGATCACAGGCTCGCTATCGTCCGCTCGGACGGAGAGGGATACGTCGAATACAGCGGATGCGGCAGACGCAGTGAGCACGGCGAATACTGCACTTAAAACTCATACCGGCCCATAACGGCTTTCGACTCACACGGTTTAAACGACTCGCACCACGAGATGCGCGACCGGAGGACGACGAGATGACGGTGACCCTGGCGGACGTGGCGGCCCGCGCGCAGGTCTCCCCCGCGACGGTGTCGCGCGTACTGAACGGCAACTACCCGGTGGCCGCCGCGACCCGGGAACGGGTGCTGCGGGCCGTGGACGAGTTGGACTACGTCCTCAACGGACCGGCGAGCGCCCTGGCCGCCGCCACCTCCGACCTGGTCGGAATCCTCGTCAACGACATCGCCGACCCCTTCTTCGGCATCATGGCCGGCGCGATCCAGGCCGAGATCGGCGGACCGGGCGGACGCGCGGGCGGCGAACGGCTGGCGGTCGTCTGCAACACCGGCGGCTCGCCGGAGCGCGAACTGACCTATCTGACGCTGTTGCAGCGGCAGCGGGCCGCGGCGGTGGTGCTCACCGGCGGCGCCGTGGAGGACGCCCCGCACGTGGCGGCGGTCGCGGCCAAGCTGCGCAGGCTCACCGAGGCGGGCACCCGGGTGGTGCTGTGCGGGCGGCCGCCGGTGCCGGACACCGAGGCCGTCGCCCTGACCTTCGGCAACCGGGACGGGGCCCGCGAACTGACCGACCACCTGATCGGCCTGGGCCACCGGCGCCTCGGCTACATCGCCGGGCCGCAGGAGCGCACGACCACCCGGCACCGGCTGGAGGGCCATCGCGCGGCGCTGTCCGCGGCCGGCATCGAAGCGGACCCACAGTGGACGGTCCACGGCCGCTACGACCGCCGCTCCGGCTACGAGGCGACGAAGGAACTGCTGCGCCGGGAACCGTCGTTGACGGCGGTGGTGGCGGCGAACGACACCGTCGCGCTCGGCGCGTGCGCCGCGCTGCGGGAGTCCGGCCTGCGCATCCCGCAGGACGTCTCGGTGGTGGGCTTCGACGACCTGCCGTTCAGCGCCGACGCGGTGCCCTCCCTCACGACGGTCCGGCTGCCGCTCGCCGAGGCCGGGGCGCGCGCGGGCCGCATCGCGACGGGCCGCGAGGAACCGCCGCCCGGGAGGCTCGCGACGGTACCGGGCGAGTTGATGGTCCGGGAGTCGTCGGGGCTGCCCCGGGCCTGAAGGAAGCACTGAAAGGAAGCACTGCAAGGGAGCGTCGCAGGGAAGCGCCGTGACGGTGCGGAGCACGGCCCCGGCCCCGGCACCGCGCGGTGTGGGGGGTACTGGCAGGGGCCCCCACCCGCGGCACGGCCCGCCTACCCTGTCCGCATGGACAACCGGGACGCAGTCAGCGCTTTCCTCCGCTCCCGCCGCGACCGGATCACCCCCGAGCAGGCGGGACTGCCGACGTACGGCCAGCGGCGCGTACCGGGGCTGCGCAGGGGCGAGGTCGCGGCGCTCGCCGGGGTGAGCGTCGAGTACTACACGCGCCTGGAGCGCGGCAGCCTCAAGGGTGTGTCCGACAGCGTGCTGGACGCCCTCGCCCGGGCCCTGCGGCTCGACGACGCCGAACGCATGTACCTCTACGACCTCGCCCGCGCTGCCGGACCGGAGTCCGGGGCGCGGACCCGGCAGCGGGCGGCCCGGCCGGTGGTGCGGCCCAGCGTGGCGCGGATCGTCGAGGGCATGCCGGAGCTGCCGGCGTTCGTGATGAACGACCGGCTCGACGTGCTGGCCGCCAACCCGCTGGGCCGGGCCCTGTACTCGCAGATGCACGCGGACCCGGCCTGCGGGGAGAACGTCGCCCGGTTCGCGTTCCTGCACCCCGCCGCCGAGCGGTTCTACACCGACTGGGAGCGGATGGCCCGCTTCGCCGTGGGCGCGCTGCGCATCGGGGCGGGCAAGAACCCCCACGACCGTGAGCTGTCGAACCTGATCGGTGAGCTGTCCACCCGCAGCGACGCCTTCCGTGTCATGTGGGGCTCCCAGGACGTGCACGTCTTCCGCATGACCACGAAACGGCTCAACCATCCACTCGTCGGCGAGCTGGAACTGGACCAGGAGACCATGAACCTGCCCGACGAGAACGGCCTGAGCGTCGTCGTCTACAGCGCGGCGCCCGGGACCGCCTCCGCGGACGGCCTGAAGCTGCTCGCCAGCTGGTCCGCCACCGACGGGCAGGAACAGGACGCGCGCCCCCACTCCACGAGCACGCCCCCGTCTCCGCCCCCGCAGCCCTGACGGACGATTCCCGACCGAACCCCTTCCCACCTAGCGGCACAGCAACGATCGCGAAGGCCGGAATCTTAGGGCTTCGGCCCGAGGTGCACGTCAGACGTGCGGCCTGCTGCCCTGCTCCTGCTGCGGGAAGCTCTGGCTCGTGCCCGGCAGCGTCGGCTTCGGCAGCGTCGCCACCTCCTGCTTCGCCTTCTCCAGCTGCGCCGCCGTGTCGTCCGGCAGCCCGGGCACCTGCGGGCTGGCGTCCTGGAAGCGGAAGGCGCTGGTGAGGTCACCGAAGGTGGACCGGCGCCAGGCGCTGATGTTCGGCTCCGCGACCCCGGTGAAGCGCTCCAGGAACCGCAGCGACGAGGTGTGGTCGAAGGGCTCCGAGGCCACCCAGCCGCCCACCGTCCAGGGGGAGATGATGATCGCCGGGACCCGGAAGCCGCCGCCGATGGGCAGGCCGCCGATGAACTCGTCCTTCGTGCCGGCGGGCGGCGTGGGGGGCGGCACGTGGTCGAACAGGCCGTCGTTCTCGTCGTAGTTGAGGATGAAGGCGGTCTTGCGCCACACGTCCGGGTTCGAGGCGATGGCCTCGATCTTCGACGCCACGAAGTCGGCACCGGCCGCGGGCAGGTAGTCGGGGTGCTCGGACTGGGTGCTGGTCGGAATGATCCAGCTCACGGCCGGCAGGCGGTCGTTGCGCGCGTCGTCCTCGAACGTGCCCGCCGGCTGCGGTCGCACGCCCCGCTCGTAGAGGTCGGAGCCGGGCTTGGCGTTCTTGAAGGCGGCGAACTGCTCCAGCAGGTTGCAGCCGTAGTCGTCGCTCTGCTGGTAGACCCTCCAGCTGACGCCCGCGGCCTGCAGGCGCTCGGCGTACGTCGTCCAGCGGTACGGCGACGGCGCGCTGTTGCTGGTGATGGGGCCGCCGTGGGTACCGGCCGGGTCGATCGAACCGGTCATCCACATCAGCCGGTTCGGCCAGGTCGGGCCGAACACCGAGCAGAAGTAGGTGTCGCAGACGGTGAAGTTCTCGGCCAGCGCGAACTGGAACGGGATGTCCTCGCGCGTGTAGTAGCCCATGACGTAGGGGCCATTGGCGCCGTCGGCCTTGCGGTGGGCCGGCAGCCACTGGTCCATCTTGCCGTTGTTCCACGCCTGGTGCTGCACCGACCAGGCATGACTGGTGGACGGGATGGCCTGGGCGCTGGACGCGTGGGTGTCGAGGTGGAAGGGGAGCAGATACCCCTTCGGGTTCACGGTGTCGGGCTGGTAGAAGACGGAACGTCCGGTGTCGAGCTGCAGCGCCTGCGGGTCGGCGAAGCCGCGGACGCCGGAGAGGGTGCCGAAGTAGTGGTCGAACGACCGGTTCTCCTGCATGAGCATGACGACGTGGTGGATGTCGCTCAGCGAACCGCCCTCCGACGGCCCGGCCGCGACGGCCTTCTGGACGCTCGGCGGAAGCAGCGAGAGCGCCGCGGCACCGCCCAGCACTCCGGCTGCCGAACTCAGGAGCCTACGGCGAGTCAACTCGGCCATGGTGTTCCCTTCATGAGAGTTCCTGTGGGCAGGCCACAGGTCCGTCATCCACTCTTCGCCCGTCAGGGCGAGGACATCAGAGGCATGGGGTGAACACAGCGACAACGCGCGGGAAGGGGTTGGCCAAGTCATGACCCGGGTCGCCGGGTTGTCGCCCGGATGTTGCCACGCCTTGGGAAAACGAGGGGCGTTGCCCCGTCTTCGGAAAGCGCGCGGACGTCGGCCCGTCCGCTGGACGGCGGTCCGGCGCGGACGTACGCTCGATGCGCAGCATCTCTGACTGAGTCAGAGATTTTCGACCGGGTCACCCATCGGACACCGAGGCCGCATCATGACCGTCCAGGACATCCGCGCCTTCAACCGCTTCTACACGAACGTCATCGGCGCCCTCGACTACGGCCGCCACCTGTACGCCCCGTACACCCTCACCGAGTCCCGCATCCTGTACGAGCTGGCCAACTCCCCCCGTACCGACGCGGCCGACCTCCGGGCCGAGCTGTCCCTCGACGCGGGCTATCTGAGCCGGATCCTGAACAAGTTCGAGCAGGGCGGGCTGATCGAGCGCGCGCCCTCCGAGAAGGACCCCCGGCGGCGGCGCGTCGGGCTCACCCCGCGCGGGCGCGAGACGGCCGCGCTGCTGGACGAACGGGCGCGGGAGGCCGTCGGCTCGCTGCTCGCCGCCGTACGCCCCGGCGACCGGTCCCGTCTCGCGGACGCCATGCAGACCATCCGGAGCATCCTCGGGGAGCGGCACGCCCCGAGCCCCGAGGACGTGGTCCTGCGGGAGCCCGGCCCCGGCGACCTCGGCTGGATCGTGCAGCGCAACGCCGCCCTGTACGCCGCCGAGTACGGGTGGAACGCGGACTACGAAGGTCTGGTCGCCCGTATCGTCGCCGACTTCGCGCAGGACCACGACCCGCACCTGGAACGGGTGTGGATCGCCGAACTGCGCGCACCCTTCGGCCAGGACGCACAGAATGGACAGGGTGGCCAGGACGGGCCGGATGAAGCGTTCGGCGGGAGGGGGCGGCCCGTGGGGTGCGTGATGTGCGTGCGGGACGAGGCCCCGGCGACCGCCCGGCTGCGGCTCCTCCTCGTGGAACCCGGCGCGCGCGGGCTCGGCATCGGCGACCGGCTGGTCGGCGCCGTCGTCGACTTCGCACGCGGGGTCGGCTACCGGGATCTGGTGCTGTGGACCAACGACGTGCTCGGCGCCGCCCGGCGCATCTACCAGCGGCACGGCTTCGTCCTGGCCGGCGAGAAACCGCACCGCTCCTTCGGCCAGGACCTGGTCGGGCAGGACTGGCGATTGGATCTCCGCCCGGGAGGCGAGTGACGAGTAGGGTCCGTGGTCATGAAGCTCGCGTTCTCCACGCTCGGCGTCCCCGGACTGCCGGTGTCCGAGGTTCTGGCCCTCGCGACCGCACACGGCTACCACGGCGTCGAACTGCGCGCCCATCCGGAGGAGCCGGTCCACCCGGGCCTCGGCCCCGCCGACCGTGCCGGCGTGGCTGCCGCGTTCGAGGCGGCCGGGATCGAGGTGCTGGGCCTGGCCGGGTACCCACGGGTCGCCGCGCCCGGCGCCGACGAGCCGGTGCTCGCCGAACTCCAGCACCTCCTCGAACTCGCCCACGACATCGGCGCACCGTACGTCCGGGTCTTCCCGGGCGGGGGCGACCAGCCCCCGGCGGACGCCGACGCGACCGCCGCCCGGCGGCTGGCCCGCGCCGCCGGACAGGCGTCGGCGCTGGGCGTCCGCATCCTCCTGGAGACGCATGACTCGCACCGCACCGGAGCCGACGCGGCCCGGGTGCTCGGCGCGGTGGACGACCGTCAGGTCGGGGCGCTGTGGGACGTGATGCACACCTGGCTGGGCGGCGAACAGCCCTCGGAGAGCTACGCCGCGCTCGCCCCGTACCTCGGCTACGTCCAGGTCAAGGACATCGCCTCGGCCGAGGACACCACCCCGCTGCCGCTCGGTGCCGGGGTGCTGCCGCTGACCGAGTGCGTGGACGTCCTGTGCCGGCACGGCTGGGACGGCTGGCTGTGCTGGGAGTACGAGAAGCGGTGGTACGAAGCCGCCGCCCCGCTCCCGGACCTGCTGGGCGCGGGCCGCGAACACCTCGGCCGGCTGCTGAGCGAGGCGGCGTAGCCCACGGCGCTCCCCCTCCCACCGGGCGGCCGGGCCCGCCGCGCTCCGCGCGGGCAGCGCCCCCGCCGGCACCCGGCGCGGCCGGTCCGGCGCACGTCCGGGGCAGGTGCCGGACCGGCGCGATCACGGTCCGGTGACAGGGGATGTTGGCACGCCGGGTGATGTGTGCTCCCTTGACTGGCAGAAACTTCCCGGATATTGGTGGCACCTCGGAAGTTTCCTTCAGCCGATCACCACGCATCTCCACGGATCTCCCTCCGGAAGGAGCGCACGTGCACGACACGAGCCCGGGAAACACCGCCCGCCCCTCCAGACGTACCGTCCTCGCCGCGACCGCGGGCGTCACGGCCGCGGTCACCGTCGGCGGGGCCGCGCACGCCGACTCCGGTCCCAGCGACAAGCAGCTTGGCGCCCTCATCTCCCGGATGACCCTGGAGGAGAAGGTCGGCCAGCTGTTCGTCATGCGGGCGTACGGGCATTCGGCCACCGCCCCCGACCAGGCCGACATCGACGCCAACCTGAACGAGATCGGCGTACGGACCGCCGCCGAGCTGATCGCCAAGTACCGCGTCGGCGGCATCATCTACTTCACCTGGGCGCACAACACCAGGAACCCGCGCCAGATCGCCGAGCTGTCCAACGGCATCCAGCGGGCCTCCCTCGGCCGCCCCCGCGGGCTGCCCGCCATCATCGCCACCGACCAGGAGCACGGCGCCGTCTGCCGGATCGGCAAGCCCGCCACCCTCTTCCCTGGTGCGATGGCGATCGGAGCGGGCGGCTCGCGTGCCGACGCCCGCACCCTGGGCCGGATCTCGGGCGCCGAACTGCGCGCGATGGGCGTCAACCAGGACTATTCCCCCGACGCCGACGTAAACGTCAACCCGGCCAACCCGGTCATCGGCGTACGGTCCTTCGGGGCCGACCCGGACGCCGTCGCCGCGCTGGTGGCGGCCGAGGTGACGGGTTATCAGTCGGCCGGGGTCGCGGCGACCACCAAGCACTTCCCGGGGCACGGGGACACCGCCGTCGACAGCCACTACGGCTTCCCCGTGATCACCCACAGCCGGGACCAGTGGGAGAAGCTGGACGCAGTCCCCTTCCGGGCCGCGATCAGGGCCGGCATCGACTCGATCATGACCGCGCACATCCAGTTCCCGGCCCTCGACGACTCGGGCGACCCGGCCACCCTCTCCCGGCCCATCCTCACCGGCATCCTGCGCGGCGAACTGGCCTACGACGGGGTCGTGGTGACCGACTCCCTCGGCATGGAGGGCGTGCGGACCAAGTACGGCGACGACCGGGTGCCGGTGCTCGCGCTCAAGGCGGGCGTCGACCAGCTGCTCAACCCGCCGAAGCTCGACGTGGCCTGGAACGCCGTGCTGACCGCCGTGCGCGAGGGCGAGCTGACGGAGGCGCGGCTCGACGAATCTGTCCTGCGCATCCTGCGGCTCAAGGCCCGGCTGGGCCTGTTCGACGACCCGTACGCCGACGCCGAGCGGGTCGGCCGCACCGTCGGCACGGCCGCGCACCTGGCCACCGCCGACCGGATCGCCGAGCGGACGACGACCCTGCTGGTCAACGAGGGCGGCGTGCTCCCGCTGTCCCACCGGACGCAGCGCAACGTCCTGGTGGTGGGCGCCGATCCGGCCTCCCCGTCCGGTACCACCGGCCCGCCCACCGGCGTCCTGGCCGCCGCCCTCACCGAACTGGGCTTCACGGCCACCGCGCTCTCCACCGGCACGGACCCCTCCGCGGACGCCGTCGCCAAGGCCGTGGCCGCCGCGCGGGACGCGGACGCGGTGGTCGTGGGGACGTACAACGTCTCGGCGGCGAGCACTCAGAAGTCCCTCGTCGAGCAGTTGCTCGCCACCGGGAAGCCGGTGGTGGCCGTCGCCGTGCGCAATCCGTACGACGTCGCCCAGTTGCCCTCCGTACCGGCCTGCCTGGCGACCTACTCGTGGACCGACGTCGAACTGCGCGCCGCCGCCCGGGTCATCGCCGGACGGGTCGCGCCGCGGGGCAGACTGCCGGTGCCGGTGCAACGGGCGGACGACCCGGCCCGGGTGCTCTACCCGATCGGGCACGGGCTGACGTACTAGGCACGCCGCCGGAAGCACAGCACCGCGCCGCCGCGCCATACCGTCGGCGGTCGGCGATCGGCGATGAGTGGACCCCGCGCCCCGTCGGGCGCCGGGGATGGGCCGCGTCCGCCTCCCGGGAGGCGGGCGCGGCCCCGTACGTCACGGACGCAGCGCCGGTTCGCGCTCCACGTCACGCGCGTCCAGCCGGGCGTCGTAGCGGGCCAGCGGCTCGGCCGCCGACGGGTCCGCCCGGACCGCGGCCGGCGCGACGCCCGCCCAGTCCAGGATGCGGGCGGTGGCGAGGGACTTCTCGTCGGCCACCAGACCGGCCACGTTCGCCCCGTGGTTCATGCCGGGCGCGGTGAAGACGTACGAGTCCCGGGCGCCCTTGCCGGGACGGAACCGTTCGGCACCCCAGGGGTCGTTCTGGCCGTAGACGAACAGCATGCGCGTGGCGTGGTGGCGGACCCAGGTGTCCACGTCGCGCATCACGTTCGGCTGGAACGTCATCGGGATGGAGCGGGGGACGAAGTTCCGGGGCGGCTGGTAGCCGTACTCGATGTACTTGTTCTCGATGTACGGGAAGTGGATCGTCGGTGCACCCAGCTGCGTACCCGCCTGGTAGTAGTACGGCGTGTACGTCTCCAGGCCCTGGTCGGTGTAGGCGGAGAAGCCGGAGATCGCGTCGACGGAGTCCCAGATCTCCTGGTCGGTGGCGTTCTTGGCGTCCGCCGGGACCGAGTCGCAGTCGGACAGGCCGCTGTACTGCCAGAAGCCCCAGACGTAGTCGAGGACGACGGCCTCGTAGGCGCGGTCCAGGCCGCCGATGGTGGCGAAGGTGTAGCCGTTGCCGGCGGCGTAGGCGGCGTAGGTCTGCTCCAGCGGCTGGCGGCGGACCAGGGCCTCCCGCTGGACCGCGTTCAGCCGGTCCCGGCACTCCTTGGTGCCGACGGTCGCGAAGAACCGGTCGTAGGCCGAGTCCTCGTCGTTGACGACGTCGTTGGGCGCGACGTAGGCCACGACGCCGTCCATGTCGCGCGGGTAGAAGCGCTCGTAGTAGGTGGCGGTCATGCCGCCCTTGGAACCGCCGGTGGCGAGCCAGTTGGCGGGGTAGATCTTCTTCAGCGCCTGGAAGATGCGGTGCTGGTCGCCGGCCGCCTGCCAGATGTCGAGCTTGGACCAGTCGGCCGGGGACGGCCGGGACGGGGTGAAGAAGCGGTACTCCATCGAGACCTGGTTGCCGTCCACGATCTGGGTCGGCTCGCGGCGGCCGGGGCTGGTGGAGACATTGTAGCCGCCGGTGTAGAAGACCGTCGGGCGGGAGACGTCCTTGTGCAGCACGGTGATCCGCTGCTGGAACGTGCCCTTGGACGGGTGCCGGTGGTCGACCGGCTGGGTGTAGGTGAGGACGAAGAAGCGGTAGCCGGTGTAGGGCTTCTCCTCGACCAGGCTCATGCCCGGTATCGCGAGGAGCTGTTCCTTGATGTCCGTGCTGCCGGTGGTGGCTGCGGACCGGGCTGTGGCAGTGGCCGTCCCCGCCGTGCTCACCGTGCCTATGAGCACGGCGAGCGCGAGCAGCCATCTGAGCGCCTTGCGCATGCACCCTCCCTGTGAGACAGATGTGCGCCGGAAGCTATCGGAGCAACTCGCTTCACACCAGGGGGGATTGACGCAACCGCAGGTCAGCGGGGTGACCGGAGGCGGCCCGGCCGCGTGAGTGGTGTCAGCCGCGTGGGCGGCCCGGCCGAGTTGGCGGCGTCAGCACAGGATCCAGCCGGAACTCACCGAGCCGCTCTCCACCGAGCCCGTGACCCGTACGCACCGGTGTCCGGCGTGCACGGTCACCGGGCCCGCCCGGTACACGTAGCGGCCCTTGTCCACGACCGGGCGGTTGCCGCGCGCCTGCACGCTGACCGACATGCTGCGCTTGCCACCGGGTCTGGCGGGGAGGGTGACCGCGCAGACGTAGCCGTCCCGCTTGTAGACGTGCACGGAGCCGGTGGTGAAGGACAGGGTCTTCACCGCACGTCCGGCGCACACGTCGTCCGCCGCCTGGGCGCCGCCGGGCACCGCGAGCGCGAGTGCCCCGGAGGCGGTCAGCACGGCCGTCCCGAGCACCAGACGCCGGCGTATCGCACCACTGGCCACTTGTTCGTCCCTCTCAGGTCACGGCCGTCGGACAGTCACCGGACAGCTGGCGGACACGGGCTGTCGGACGGCGGAGCACGTACTGATGTACGGACGCACGACACCCGCCAGATGGTTGCCTCACCGCCGAGACGGCGGGGGCGGGGCGGCGGCGTGCGGACCGGGCGGCCTCAGCCGAATGCGCCGACCGGCTCCTCCGGCTCGGCCCGGCCGACGAAGGTCCGCCACAGCTCGGCGTACCGGCCGCCGAGCGCGAGCAGTTCCTCGTGGGTGCCGTCCTCGGCGACCCGTCCGTGGTCCATCACGACGACCCGGTCGGCGCGGGCCGCGGTGGTGAGGCGGTGGGCGACGATCAGCGTGGTACGCGCGGCTGAGGGGTGGCGGTCGGACGCCCTTGCGGGGTGGCCGTCGGGCGACGGGCGGGCGGTACGGCGGCCGGCGAGGCGGTCGGTGGCCAGGTTGACCTGGGCCTCGGTGGCCAGGTCGAGGGCGGCCGTCGCCTCGTCCAGGAGCAGCACGTCCGGGTCGACCAGTTCCGCACGGGCGAGCGCGATCAACTGGCGCTGGCCCGCCGAGAGGTTGCGGCCGCGCTCGGCGACCTCGTGCAGATAGCCGCCGCCGAGCCGGGCGATCATGTCGTGCGCGCCGACCGCGCGGGCCGCGGCCTCCACCTCGGCGTCGGTGGCGTCGGGACGGCCGTAGGCGATGGCGTCGCGGACGGTCCCCTGGAAGAGGTACGCCTCCTGCGGGACGACGCCCAGCCGGTGGCGGTACGCGGTGAGGTCGAGGTCGCGCAGATCCCTCCCGTCGACCGTGACCCGGCCGCCGGTCGGGTCGTAGAACCGGGCCACCAGCTTGACCAGGGTCGACTTGCCGGCCCCGGTCTCGCCGACGAAGGCGACGGTCTGCCCGGCCGGTATCCGCAGGTCTATCCCGGTGAGGGCGGCCTCGCCGGGTGCGTCGGACCCGTCGGTGCGGTAGGCGAAGTCGACGTTCTCGAAGGCCAGGTCGCCGCGCAGGGCGGGCACGTCGAGCGGTGCGCCGGCGGCCTTCGTGGACGTCGGCTCGCGCAGCAGTTCCTGGATGCGGCCGAGGGAGACGGTGGCCTGCTGGTAGCCGTCGAAGACCTGGGAGAGCTGCTGGACCGGCGCGAAGAACAGGTCGATGTAGAGGAGGTAGGCGACCAGGGCGCCGGTGGTCAGGGTGGCCGCCTCGATCCGGCCCGCGCCCGCGATCAGTACGGCCGCGGCGGCCACCGAGGACAGCAACTGGACGAAGGGGAAATAGACGGAGATCAGCCACTGGCCGCGGATACGGGCGGCGCGGTAGCCGTCGCTGCGCTCGGTGAACCGGCGCACGCCGTCCCGCTCGCGCCGGAACGCCTGCACGATCCGCAGCCCGGACACCGACTCCTGGAGGTCGGCGTTGACCACCGACACCCGTTCACGGGCCAGTTCGTACGCCTTCACGCTGGCCCGGCGGAAGAAGAAGGTGCCGACGACCAGCGGCGGCAGGGTGGCGAAGACGACCAGCGCGAGCTGTACGTCGATCACCAGCAGGACGACCATGATGCCGAAGAAGGTGACGACCGAGACGAACGCCGTGACCAGGCCGGTCTGCAGGAACGTGGAGAGCGCGTCCACGTCCGTGGTCATCCGGGTCATGATCCGCCCGGTCAGCTCCCGCTCGTAGTAATCGAGTCCGAGCCGCTGGAGCTGGGCGAAGATCTTCAGGCGCAGGGAGTACAGGACGCGTTCGCCGGTGCGTCCGGTCATCCGGGTCTCGCCGATCTGGGCCGCCCACTGCACGAGGACCGCGACCAGCGCGAGCAGCGAGGCCGCCCAGACGGCGCCGAGCGCCATGCGGGTGACGCCCTGGTCGATGCCGTGCCGGATCAGGACCGGCAGCAGCAGGCCCATGCCCGCGTCGACGGCGACCAGCAGCAGGCTGGCGAGCAGGGGCGGGCCGAAGCCGCGCAGCAGCAGCCGCAGGCCGTACGACCGCTCGGGCCGCACGGCCCGCGCCTCGTCGATGTCGGGGGTGTCGACCGCCGGGGGCAGCGCCTCGACCTGGGCGAGCAGTTCCGGGGTGGCCGGGCTGCCCGCGAGGGCGGCGTCCTTCGGTTCGCGCTCGCCGGTCCACAGGCCCGGGGTGACGCCGCGCTCGGCGTCGAACTCGGCGTCGAGTTCCGCGCGTACGGAGGTGTCCTCCGGGAGCGCCGTGGGGCGGGTGTGGCCCGGGGAGACGCCGCCGAGTTCGTCGGGGTCGGTGAGGAGGCGGCGGTAGAGGGCGGACCGCTCCTGGAGTTCGTCGTGGGTGCCGAGGTCGGCGAGCCGGCCGTCTTCGAGGACGGCTATCCGGTCGGCGAGGCCGAGGGTGGAGCGGCGGTGCGCGATGAGCAGGGTGGTGCGGCCCGCCATGACCTGCTTCAGCGCCTCGTGGATCTCGTGCTCGACCCGGGCGTCCACGGCCGAGGTGGCGTCGTCGAGGACCAGCAGCCGCGGATCGGTGAGCAGGGCGCGGGCGAGCGCGATGCGCTGGCGCTGGCCGCCGGAGAGGGTGAGGCCCTGTTCGCCGACCTTGGTGTCGTAACCGCTCGGCAGCTCGGCGATGAAACGGTCCGCCTGGGCGGCGCGGGCGGCCTGCTCGACCTCCGCGTCGGTGGCGGCCGGGCGGCCGTAGGCGATGTTGGCGCGCACGCTGTCGGAGAAGAGGAAGGAGTCCTCGGGGACCAGGCCGATGGCGGCGCGCAGCGAGTCGTGGGTCAGCTCGCGCACGTCGTGGCCGCCGATCAGGACGGCGCCGTGGGTGACGTCGTAGAAGCGCGGCAGCAGCAGGGAGACCGTGGACTTGCCGGAGCCGGAGGAGCCGACCACGGCCAGGGTCTCGCCCTCGCGTATCTCGAAGCTCAGCCCTTGCAGGACCGGGTGCTGCGGGTCGTATCCGAAGGAGACGTCGTCGAACTCGACGGTCGCGGGCGCGTCGGCGGGCAGCGTCCTGGTGCCCTCGCGCAGGCCGGGCCGGGTGTCGATCAGTTCCAGGACGCGTTCGGTGCCGGCGCGGGCCTGCTGGGCGATGGTGAGCACCACGGCGAGCATCCGGACCGGGCCGACCAGCTGGGCCAGGTACGTGGAGAAGGCGACGAAGGTGCCGAGGGTGATGTGCCCGTGCACGGCGAGCCAGCCGCCGAGGGCCAGCATGGCGACCTGGCCGAGGGCCGGGACGGCCTGGAGGGCGGGCGTGTACCTGCTGTTCAGCCGGATCGTCCGCAGCCGCCCCGCGAACAGCCGGCGGCCCACCTCGCGCAGCTTCCCGGTCTCCTGCTCCTCCTGCCCGAAGCCCTTCACCACGCGTACGCCGCTGACGGCGCCGTCGACGACGCCCGCGACGGCGGCGGCCTGGGCCTGCGCGTACCAGGTGGAGGGGTGCAGCCGGGTGCGGCTGCGCCGGGCGATCCAGCCGAGCGCGGGGGCGACGGCGATCGCGACGAGGGTCAGCGGCAGCGACAGCGAGGCCATGACGACCAGGGAGACGAGGAAGAGGAGTACGTTCCCGATGGTCATCGGCAGCATGAACAGCAGGCTCTGGATCAGCTGCAGGTCGCTGGTGGCGCGGCCGACCACCTGGCCGGTGGACAGCTCGTCCTGGCGGCGCCCGTCGAGGCGGGTGATCGTCCCGTACATGTCGGTCCGCAGATCGTGCTGGACGTCGAGCGCGAGCCGGCCGCCGTAGTAGCGGCGGACGTAGGCGCATCCGTAGACCAGCAGGGCGGCGCCGATCAGGGTGGCCGCCCAGGGGGCCATGGACCGGCTGTGATCGCCGATCACGTCGTCGATGATCACCTTGGTGACCAATGGGACGAGTGCCGTCACGGCCATGCCCGCCAGTGAGGCGCCCAGGGCGAGGACGACGTCCTTGGGATACCGCCAGGCGTATCCCGCCAGCCGCCGCGCCCATCCCCGCTCAGGTGTCACCCTGGTGCCTCCCCTTCATCCTGGTCTGCCGCATTGCTGCAACGCGCTGAGCACCGGATTTCATCCCGCCGTAACGCTCCGCTGGGGTGGGCGGGGTTTGGGGGGGGTGGGGGTGAAGGCTGAAGGCTGCGGGCCGCGGGCCGGTGGGGGCTTGCGCGGTCGCGCCGCGGGGGGACACGGCTACGGCTTGTTCGTGGCTGGGCGCGCAGTTCCCCGCGCCCCTATCGGGGCTCGGGGAACTGGTCGGGCTGCTGCTGGGATGGCTGGGTCAGGGGGTGGTCAGATGCGTACTCGGAGGTAGTAGAAGCGTGTCGTCTGTACCGGATTCTGGTTGTCGTCGCTGACCAGCAGGACCTTCAGGCCGGTGTGGTCCCGGCCGGTGATCGTCATGCCCTCGATGTTGTCGAGGAGGGGGTTGGGCTGGGGCTGCTTGGCGGTCGCGCCCAGGGACGGGCAGGTGACGAGGTCCGTCAGCAGGGTCTTGCGGATCGGCCGCACGCCGGCCTTGAGGGTCAGGTTCTCCACGCCGCTGACGTCCGTGGCGTGCCGGGGGTCGGCCAGGTAGAGGCGGACGGTGTTGCCGACGCCCTGGGTGAAGCCGCGCTCCAGGACGAGCAGCCGGCCGTCCGGGGTCGCCTGCACCTCGGGAACGCCCAGGCCCGGGTCGGTCCGGTACGCGTACTGCGCCGAGAGCCGGAAGTGACCGCCCTTCGCCCGCTGCCAGGTCTGGAAGCGGACGGTGTCGGCGGCGTCGCCGGAGAGCGCGCCCTCCATGGCGGCGACCAGGGTGTGGCCGCCGGGCAGCAGGGTCAGGCCCTCGAAGGTCTGGTTGGCCGTGGCGCGGCCCGCGGGGGCGACCCCCAGGGCGGACGGGACCGGCAGCCGGTCGAGGATCCGGCCGTCGCGGGAGTAGCGGCGTACGGACGGCTCGGTCTCGGAGCTGACCAGCCGGGTCCCGTCGCGGTCCACGACCAGGCCCTCGGAGTCCAGCGCGGCGCCCTTCTCGTCGGCGAGCGGGACGGCCGAGGCCGGCTGGAGGGTCTTCGCGTCCAGGCCGAACAGCGTGGAGCGGTCGGAGAGGGCGGCGAGGGAACCATCGGAGTCCACGGCGAGCGCGGAGAAGTTGCCGACGAACGTTCCGTTGTACGTCGTCTTGTCGAGCGCGTCCGAGAAGCGGTCGATGGACACGGCCGGCGAGCAGAAGTTGCCCGCCGCGGGGACGGTCGCCTCGGCGGTCCCCGCGACGGTGAGGCAGGTGGCCGCTCCCAGCGCGGCGGTGAAGGTGGCGATCAAGGTTCGCATACGCATAGGCGTCACCGTAGAACAGAGCGGTCACGCCGTGGCGGGCACCGTCGGAAAGCTCAACTCCCCGCCGCGGCAAGGTCCTTGTGGATGGCCTTGGCAACGCCCTGAATGGTGTTGATGCCGTAGTTCATGCTGCTGTTGCCATGGGTCAGCACGGTGATCATGTAGTTGTGCCGGCCGCCGGTGAACGTGCCCACGCTGTGCACCCGCCAGCCGTGCGTGGACCGCTGCAGCCAGCCGTTCTTGACGTGCGTGGCGACACCGGAGGGTGCACCGTACGGGGTGCCCCAGCGCTGGGAGGAGACGACCTGGCCCATCAGCTTGGTGATGTAGGCGCGGGAGTTGTCGCTGAGCACGCTGTTCTTGGCGGTGATCAGCGACAGCAGCTTCTGCTCGTCGGTCACGTTGATCTGGGTCAGGCCCCAGTAGCCGTTCGCGCCCGGCGTGGTCCGCGTCATCTTCGCGGCGGCCAGGAAGCCCTTGATCTTGGTCAGACCCAGTTGCTTCCACAGTTTGCTGGTCGCGTCGTTGTCCGACTTGGTGATCATGGCCTTGGTGAGGGTGGCCTCGCGGTCGGTCAGATAGCGGTTGTGCTTCTTCGCGTCCCACAGCAGCGTGGCGAGGACGGTGACCTTGACCACGCTGGCCGAGTCGTAGGCGCTGGTGGACCTCAGGGTGCAGGTCGTCTTGGAGGTGCGGTCGTAGAGGCCGACGGCGATGGTGCCGTTGCGGCCCGAGACGGCGGCCGTGATGTCCTTCTTCAACTTGGCGGCGAGGCCCGCCTTGGCCGACGTGCAGCTGACCGTGGGCGTGGCCGCGGCGGCGGCCGGAGCGGTCGCGACGATGACCGGGAGGAGCAGCGCGGCACCGACGCCGGCGGCCCGCACCGTGGCGCGGCTGGGTATCCAGTAAGTCATGTACCTGTTGACTAATGGATTGGCCCAAAAGGTTGCACGTGCGGGCTGAATCCGTCGTAAACGATTGAAAACTTTCGCGAGTTGCCCCTTTGACCCCCGGCGAGTTTTCACCGGAAGCGGCAGGGCGGGCCACAGCGCCGGTGGGCTTGAACGACTAATTCGCTCACACCAGTGACGCCGATCTTGCACCCGGGCGTGTCCCGGTGCCCGGACCTGAGCATGGAGGCGCCTCGGCCCCTTCGCCGAGGCGTCCCGACTCGCTTTTTCGGAGAGCTGCATGAAGCTTCGTTCGTGGTCCGTCGCCGCCGCCCTCGCGCTGACGGCCCTGGTCGCGCCCGCCCAGGCCGCCTCCGCCCAGGCCGCCGCTCCGTCCTGTCCCGACGGATCGGTGTGTTTCTGGAGCGGTGAGGGCTTCGGCGGCTCCTACTGGGAGTGGACGTCCCGCAGTGGCTACCGGGACATGCCGCCCAGCCTGCACGATCACGTCGGCTCGTTCGTCGCGAGCGCCCGCGCCTGCTTCATCAACTGGTCGCCGGTCGAGAAGCGGGACGTGTTCAACGGCGACTGGCGCTCCAAGTACGTCGGTGACTTCGGCGGGCGTATGGACGGGGTGGGCCCGGGCGCCTGCTGACCCACCGGCGCCGGGCCACCGCTAC
>NZ_JBIAIE010000001.1:0-267436 GCF_042871185.1 Streptomyces sp. NPDC006012 | reverse complement strand
CGGCTACCGGCTACCGGCTACCGGCTACCGGCTACCGGCTACCGGCTACCGGCTACCGGCTACCGGCTACCGGCTACCGGCTACCGGCTACCGGCTACCGGCCCACCCTCGTCGGCCGAGGCGCGTCGGCGCGTCAGCCCAGGTGGGTCGGTGCGAACATCCGCAGTACCGCGGGCAGCACGACCACCGACGGACCCGGTGACGCGAGCGCGTCCGCCAGGTCCGCCGCCAGGGTCCCCGGAGTGGTCCGCACCGCCGGGACCCCGAAGGACCGGGCGAGCGCCACGTAGTCGGGCCGGGTCAGCTCCGTCGCCGTGGCCCGGCCGAACGCGTCCGTCATGTACTCGCGCAGAATGCCGTAGCCGCCGTCGTCGACGATCAGCCAGGTGACGTTCAGGTCGTACTGGCGGGCCGTCGCCAGCTCGGCGATCGAGTAGAGCGCGCCGCCGTCGCCCGACACCGCCAGCACCGGGCGGGTCGGGTCGGCGGCGGCCGCGCCGAGGGCGGCCGGGAAGCCGTAGCCGAGCCCGCCGGAGCCCTGGGCCGAGTGCATGGCGTTCGGGGCCTGGGCGTCGAAGGCCGACCAGGCCCAGTAGGCCAGGATCGTCATGTCCCAGAAGGACGGTGCACCGGGCGGCAGGGCCCGCCGGACCGACGCCAGCACCTCCTGTTCCAGGGTGAGTTCCTGAGCGGCGATGCGGTCGGCGACCTTGCCGAGCAGGGTGCGCACCCGCTCCGGTGCCGTCTCGTCCGTGCGCTCGTCCACCGTCTCCAGCAGCGCCTGGAGAGCGAGCCGGGCGTCCGCGTGGATGCCCAGCGCGGGGTGGTTGGACTCCAGCTTGCCGAGGTCGGCCTCGATCTGGATCACCCGGCCGCGCGGCGCGAACGTGTGGTAGTTGGACGACAGTTCGCCGAGCCCCGAACCGACCACCAGCAGGACGTCCGCGTCCGCCAGGAACTCCGTCGTGTGCCGGTCCTCCAGCCAGGACTGCAGGGACAGCGGATGCTCCCACGGGAACGCGCCCTTGCCGCCGTAGGTCGTCACGACCGGGGCGGCCAGCCGTTCGGCCAGCCGCAGCAGCTTGCCGGACGCGTCCGCACGGACCACTCCCCCGCCCGCGATGATCGCCGGACGGGCCGCGCGCGAGAGCAGGTCGGCGGCCAGGGCGGTCAGTTCGGGGCGCGGGGGCAGTTCGTCCGGGGCCGCGTCCACCGCCGTCACCACCGGCAGGGCCGTCTTTGCCCGGAGCACGTCCTCGGGGATCTCCACCCACACCGGGCCGTGCGGGACGGTCAGCGCCGACTTCCAGGCGGCGGCGAGCGCGGACGGGATCTGGGACTGGGCACGGACGGTGTGGACCGACTTCACCACGCCGCGGAACGAGGCCGCCTGGTCCGGCAGTTCGTGCAGATAGCCGTGGCGCCCGCCGCCCAGCCCGGCCGTCGGGATCTGGCTGCTGACCGCGAGGACGGGCGCCGAGGCCGCCGCCGCCTCCTGGAGCGCGGCCAGCGAGGTCAGCGCGCCCGGTCCCGTCGACAGCAGCAGCGGCGCGGCCTCGCCGGTGATCCGGCCGTACGCGTCCGCCGCGAAGCCGGCGTTGTTCTCCACCCGCAGGCCGATGTAGCGCAGGTCGGAGCGGCGCAAAGCGTCGAAGACGCCGAGGGCGTGCTGGCCGGGCAGGCCGAACACGGTGGTCGCGCCGAGCCCTACCAGGGTCTCCACGACCAGGTCGCCGCCGTTGCGGCCGGGGGGAGGGGCGAGGGCCGCCGCCGTCTGCGCGGGGGTCGGCCGGAGTACCAGGTCGTGGTCGTGCGTCACTGGGGCTCGGTCTCCTGGGAGGGGTACGCGTGCGCGGGGCACGCGGGGGCCGGGGTCACGCGGTGCGGTCCGCCGCGATTCTGCGGGTCATCAGGGTGGTCAGCTCGTACGCCGTGTGGGCGGCGGCGACGGCGGTGATCTCGGCGTGGTCGTAGGCGGGCGCCACCTCGACGACGTCCGCCGACACCAGGTTGCAGGACGCCAGGCCGCGCAGGATCTCCAGCAGTTCGCGGGAGGTCAGGCCGCCCGCCTCGGGGGTGCCGGTGCCGGGCGCGTGGGCCGGGTCGAGGCAGTCGATGTCGATGGAGACGTACAGCGGCCGGTCCCCGATGCGCTGGCGCAGCTGGTCGGCGACCTCGTCGGCGCCGCGCCGGTAGACGTCCGCGGAGGTGACGATGCCGAAGCCCATCTTCTGGTCGTCGTCGAGGTCCTGCTTGCCGTAGAGCGGGCCGCGGATGCCGACGTGGGAGAGGGCCGACGTGTCGAGGATGCCCTCCTCGACGGCCCGGCGGAACGGCGTGCCGTGGGTGTACTCGGCGCCGAAGTAGGTGTCCCAGGTGTCCAGGTGGGCGTCGAAGTGGAGCAGCGCGACCGGGCCGTGCCGGCGGGCGACCGCGCGCAGCAGCGGCAGCGCGATGGTGTGGTCGCCGCCGAGGGTGACGAGCCGGGCGCCGGTGCCGAGCAGTTCGTCGGCCGCCGCCTCCACGGTCTCCACCGCCTCGCCGATGTGGAACGGGTTGACGGCGATGTCACCGGCGTCCGCGACCTGGGCGAGCGCGAAGGGCGAGGCGTCCTGCGCCGGGTTGTAGGGGCGCAGCAGCCGGGACGCCTCACGGATGGCGTTGCCGCCGAACCGGGCGCCCGGCCGGTAGGAGACACCGGAGTCGAACGGCACGCCCACGACGGCGACGTCGGCGGCGGGGACCTCGTCGAGGCGGGGCAGCCGGGCGAAGGTCGCCGGTCCTGCGTACCGCGGGACGCGGGAGGAGTCGACGGGGCCGCGGGGCGTCTCGGTGCCGCTCATGGTGACATGCCTTCTTTCTTGTGGTTGTTCGCGCAGGTACTGCTTCCGGATGACTCTGGGACTCTGGGGACCTGGTGGCGGGCCGGTGCGGGTTCGGCGGGGAGGTCGGGGCTCCGGCCGGCGAGGCGTTCGCGCCAGGCGGCCAGGACGGCGGCGTCGGTCGGCTTCGTCAGCAGCGAGACGGCGACGTAGACGACGAGGGAGGACAGCAGGCCGTAGTAGACGGGTTCGTTGGCGAGGATGCCGAAGGAGGCCATCAGGCCGATGACCGCGAGGCCGCCGACGAGCACCGAGGCGAGGGCGCCCTGTACGGTGCCGCGCCTCCACAGCAGCCCGCCGAGGATGGGCACGAGCAGCCCGCCGACGAGCAGGTTGTAGGCGACGGTCAGGGCCTCGACGACGTCATTGAGCACGATGGCCGTGGCGATCACGCCGACGCCCATGATCAGGATGAACGCGCGGTTGCCGGTGACCTCGTCGCGCGCGTCACCGTCCGGCGCGTTCCCGTCCGGTGTCTCCCTGCCCGGCGCGTACGCGGCGGGCATGTCCGTGTGGGGGCGTACCGTGCGGCGGCGCAGCACACCCCGCAGCCGGGACCAGATGTCGTTGTTGGCGACGGTGGCGCAGGCGATCAGCGCGCCGGACGAGGTGGACATCACCGCGGCCAGCGCGGCGGCCAGCACCAGCCCGCGCACACCGATGGGGAGTTCGTCCTTGACGATGGTGGCGAAGGCGTCGTCCGCGTTGCCCAGCCTGGGGTAGAGCACTTTGGCCGCGGTGCCGATGACGGCGCCGGCGAGGGCGTAGACGAGGCAGTAGGTGCCCGCCACCGTGCCGCCCCACCGCGCGGTCCGGTCGCTGCGGGCGGTGAAGACGCGCTGCCAGATGTCCTGCCCGATGAGCATGCCGAAGGTGTAGATCAGGACATAGGTGAAGATCGTCTCGCCGCCGATGCCCAGCGGGTCGAAGTAGGCGGTGGGCAACTCGGCCTTCATCTCGGCGAAGCCGCCCGCCTTCACGACCGCGATGGGCAGCAGGAGCAGCAGCACGCCGACCGTCTTCACCACGAACTGCACCATGTCGGTGAGCGTGATGGACCACATGCCGCCGAGCGTGGAGTAGGCGACCACGATCGCGCCGCCGATGACGATCGCGACGGTGCGGTTCAGGTCGAAGAGGACGTCGAAGATGGTGGCGTACGCGATGGTCGACGTCACCGCGAGCATCAGCGTGTACGCCCACATGACCACGCCCGAGACGACGCCGGCCCGGCCGCCGTAGCGCAGGTCGAGCATCTCGGAGACGGTGTAGACCTTCAGGCGGGCGATGCGGGCGGAGAAGAACACGCTCAGCGCGAGCAGGCCGAGACCGATGGTGAAGACCATCCAGGCGCCGGACAGGCCGTACTTGTAGCCGAGGCCCACGCCGCCGATGGTGGAGGCGCCGCCGAGGACGATGGCCGCCATGGTGCCGGAGTACATCGAGGGTCCGAGCCGGCGGCCCGCCACCAGGAACTCGCTCTTCGACCTGGCGCGGCGCATGCCCCACCAGCCCACGGCCAGCATGCCGACGAGATAGACGACGATCACGGTGTAGTCGACGGCCATGTGGGGGCTCTCCTTCGCGCACGGTCCGGGGCGTGTCGTGCAGAGACGGTCGGGCTCTCCCGGACACGGGGGCTTGGGAGAGCCGGGACGCCGGCAGCGGATCGCGGGGACATCCGCCCGTACCCGCGGCTGCCGGTCCGCACCGACATTAGGTGGCCGGAGAGCGACTGCGAAGTGTACGTTTCATCCATTCGAGCGAGGCCGGATGGAAGGAACGCACACCATGCCGGACACGCCCGCACCAGCCGCACCACCCGTCCCGCCCACCCCACCGGTACCACTGGCGGAGCTGCTGGCCCGGGACGACCTGGCCCTGCGGCAGATCGCCGGCCCGTCGGGTCCCGAGGTCGTCGTGCACTGGGCGCACACCTCGGAGATGTCCGACCCGTACCCGTACCTGCTCGGCGGCGAGCTGCTGCTGACCGCGGGCGTGCACGTCCCCGCGGCGGCGGACCCGGACCGCGCCGCCGCCGGCCGGGCGGTCCCGGATCCGGCGGACCGCCTCGCCGGCTACTTCGACGACTACGTCGCCCGGATCGTGGCGGCGGGCGGCGCGGCCCTGGGCTTCGGCGTCGCCCCGGTCCACGACACGGTCCCGCGGGCGCTGATCGCGGCCTGTGAGACGGCCGGCCTGCCGCTCGTCGAGGTCCCGCCGCGGACGACCTTCTCGGCCGTGGCGCGGGCCCTCTGGCAGCTGATGGCCCGGGCGCGGCTGGCCGAGCTGCGCCGGGTCACGGAGGCCCAGCAGAGCCTCGCGTCTGCCGCCTCCCGCCCCGATCCGGTCCCCGCGGTGCTGCACCGGCTGGCCCGGCACCTGGGCGGCCGTGCGGTCCTGTACGGCCCCGACGGCACGGAGGTGGCCGCCGCGGGCCGGGCCGCCGAGGACGGCGTGCGCCCGGCCCTGGACCGGCTGACCCGGGTCGTACGGCCGCTCGCCACCGCCGCCGGGCCGCCCGCGGCCCCCGCCACAGACGCCGGTGCGCAGGCCGAAGCACACGGAGACGCCGGAGCGCATACGGGCCCCGGACCGCACCCGCTGCTCCCTCCCCCTCCCCGTCCCGGTCCCGGTCCCGCCACCGCCGCCGACACCCTGGGCGACACCCAGCTCGCCGCCTACGCCCTCGGGAACGGGCAGGGGTTCGTGCTCGCGGTCGCTGCCCCGCGGCGGGAGGCCGGGGACCACACCATCGCCTCCGTCGCCGCCGTCCTGCTCTCCCTGCTCACCGCGGAGCACCACAGCGGCGCCGGGGCGGCGCGTTCCTCGGCGCTCGTCCGGCTGCTGCTGGGCGCCGCGCCGGACGACGTGGCACCCCTGCTGGGTGACGGGCGGTGGACGGTCGTGCACGCCGCCCGTCCGCAGGCCCGGGTGCCGGACGCGGTCGCCGCGTCCGCGCTGGGCTCGGCACTGGGCTCGGCACTGGTCGACCTCGCCGGTGACGTCGTACGGGTGCTCGTGCCGGCCGGCCGCGAACCCGCCCCGCAACCCGGCTGGACCCTCGGGATCAGCGCCCCCGCCGACCCGGCCGGGTGGCCGTCCGCCGACGCCCAGGCGGCGCGCGCCCTGGCCCGCGCCCGCGCCACCCGCAGCCCGCTGGTCCGCCACGCCGGGCGCCCTGGACTGGACGGGCTGGTCGCGCCGGACGCGGCGGAGGGGTTCGCCCGCGCGCTGCTGGCGCCGCTCGCCGGACGGCCCGCGCTCGCCGAGACCCTGCGCACCTGGCTGTCCCTGCACGGCAGTTGGGACCGCACCGCGGTCGCGCTGGCCGTGCACCGCAACACGGTGCGGCAGCGGATCGGCCGGTGCGCCTCGCTCCTCGGCGCGGACCTCGGCGACCCCGACGTCCGCATGGAACTCTGGTTCGCGCTGAAGCACCCGGAGCACCGGTGAGTGACCCGCGTCCCAGCGTGCGGCACGCAGGGGGAATCGCACCTCCCGCTGCCCCACAATGGGGGGCATGCCGATACCCGGGACACCCAGCCGTGCCGAGCTAGTCGACCATCTCGTGAGCACCCGCATCGCGGGCGACGTCGCCACTCCCCGCGAGAACAACCTCTCCCACTACCGCAAACTGTCGAACGGCGACCGCAACTTCTGGCTCGGCCTTGAGCTCGGCAACCGCTGGCAGGACGAGCAGGACGTGCTCGCGGTGATGGCGGAGCGGGTCGGCGTCAACGACGACCCCGAGTACCGGTACGGACAGGACACCATCGACCCCGAGCTGACGGTCGACGGCCTGGACCGGCTGGCCCTGCGGCTGCGCAAGGCGGCCGACGGCGGGCAGCGGGTGCTGTTCGCGACGGGCCATCCGGGCGGCCTGCTCGACGTGCACCGGGCCACGGCCGCCGCGTTGCGCGCCGCCGGCTGCGAGATCGTGGTCGTGCCGGACGGGCTGCAGACGGACGAGGGGTACGTCATGCAGTTCGCGGACGTGGCCGTCCTTGAGCACGGGGCCACGCTCTGGCACACCCACTCCGGTGAGCCGATGCGGGCGATACTGACGGGGCTTGAGCGCGCGGAGCGCCCGCTGCCCGACCTGGTCGTCGCCGACCACGGCTGGGCCGGGTACGCGGCACAGCACGGCGTCGACTCCGTCGGGTACGCGGACTGCAACGACCCGGCCCTGTTCCTCGCCGAGTCGGAGGGCACGCTCCAGGTGGCGGTACCGCTCGACGACCACGTGGTCAGCCCGCGCCACTACGACCCGATGACGGCGTACCTGCTGGCCACGGCGGGCCTGGGCGAGGACGACTGACGGACCGACGGCCCGTCATACCGCGATGTGCGGCCCCGCAAGGGGAGCCGCACATCGCGCCTTTGTCCGTACCCGATCAGCGTCCGCCACCACCGTGGCCGCCGCCACCGCCGTGACCACCGCCACCCCCGTGGCCGCCACCGCCGTAGCCGCCACCGCCATGACCACCGCCGCCGTAGCCACCGTGACCGCCGTAGCCTCCGTAGCCATAGCCGCCGTAACCGCCATGACCGTAGCCACCGTGACCGCCGTGGCCGCCACCGTGGTCGCCGCGGAAGTCGTCGTATCCGCCCCACCCGCTGTGGTGGTGCGAGTATCCGGAGTCGATGTGCGCCGGGGCCGCCGAGGCGGTGCCCGCTGCGCCGATCGCGGCGCCACCGGCGATCAGGACACCGGCGGCGGACACCGCGAGAAGACGCCTCGCGCGTTGTGCTCGCATGGGAATGCCTTTCCTTCCATCGTCTCGCGCGCCCGTGCAGGGCACGTGAGGATGGGCCGTCGCCGCAGAGCGGAAGAAAGTGCGGCGCGGTCTCTGGCTCGGCCGCTCGCATGACGAAGCACGTCTCGACGACCAGGCCGCCGGGTCGGGCCACACGGTGCGACGTGGGCGGGAGCGGCGGCCGGAATTCCTCGTGATCGGGAGCATCGACGGCCCGAGGCATGCCTCGTACACGGCTTCGGCGCCAGCCTAGTCCGGCCTTGCGGGATCGGCACCTCGGGCAACAGGCCGCGGGCGGGCGCCGGTGCCGTGAGACGGTGGCGGCAACGGGCCCACCGGCGTGTGCGGCCGGTGCGGGCGCCCCGGCCGCCGTACGGGTCCCGGCCCTGGAGACCCATGTCCTTCGCGTTAGAGACCCATGTCCTTCGCAATGATCGACTTCATGATCTCGCTGGTGCCGCCGTAGATGCGGTTGACCCGGTTGTCCGCGTACAGGCGGGCGATCGGATACTCGTTCATGTAGCCGTAGCCGCCGTGCAGCTGGAGGCAGCGGTCGATGACGCGGTGCGCGACCTCGGTGCAGAACAGCTTGGCGCTCGCGGCCTCGGCCGGGGTCAGCTCGCCCGCGTCCAGGGCCTCCAGGGCGCGGTCGGCGACCGCCTCGGCGGCGTCCACCTCGGCCTGGCAGGCGGCCAGCTCGAACTTGGTGTTCTGGAAGTGGGCGACCGGCTTGCCGAAGACGGTCCGCTCCTGGACGTACTGCTTGGCGAACCGGACGGCGGCCTTGGCCTGCGCGTACGCGCCGAAGGCGATGCCCCAGCGCTCGGAGGGCAGGTTGGCGCCCAGGTAGGAGAAGCCCTTGTTCTCCTCGCCGAGCAGGTCCTCGACGGGAACCTTGACGTCGACGAAGGCCAGCTCGGCGGTGTCGGAGGTGCGCAGGCCGAGCTTGTCCAGCTTGCGGCCGACGGAGTAGCCCTCGGCCTTGGTGTCCACGGCGAACAGGGAGATGCCGAAGCGGCGGTCGTCGGCGGTGGCCGCGGCGGTGCGGGCGCAGACGATGACGCGGTCGGCGTGGACGCCGCCGGTGATGAAGGTCTTGGCACCGTTGAGGACGTAGTGCGTGCCGTCCTCGGACAGCTTGGCGGTGGTCTTCATGCCCGCGAGGTCGGAGCCGGTGCCCGGCTCGGTCATCGCGATGGCCCACATCTCCTCGCCGGTGACGAACTTCGGCAGGTAGCGCTTCTTCTGCTCGTCGTTGGCGAGCATCTTGAGGTACGGCAGGCCGAGCAGCGTGTGCACGCCGGAGCCGCCGAAGGCGACGCCCGCGCGGGCGGTCTCCTCGTACTGGATCGCCTCGAACTTGTGGGTGTCGAGGCCCGCGCCGCCGAACTCCTCCGGGACGTTGATGCCGAACAGGCCCAGCTCGGCGAGCTTGAGGTAGAACTCGCGCGGGGCCAGGCCGGCGGCGAACCACTCGTCGTACACCGGTACGACCTCGGCCTCGATGAAGGCGCGAAGGGTCTCCCGGAACGCCTCGTGATCCTCGTTGAACACCGTACGGCGCACCGTCGGCCCCTCTCCGCGCCTGCACCGGCGCCGGACTCGCGGATGTGACTGCTCGCCGCCGGGGTCCCGACCGACGGGTACGACCCGCGTACGGCCCACACGGCTAAGCGCTTGCTCACCACCGTACCGGCCGGTAGGGAGGCCGTCCAGGGCGATGGCCGTAACCCTCGTCACGCGGTACCCCCGGCGGCCGGCCCCACGCCCCAGGGGCCCCGCCCGCCGGTCCGGCCCCACGCCGCCGCGGGCCCCCGCCCGGCGCTCCGTGCCCGCGCCGCGAGCCCCGGGCGCCCGTCAGTCCGTGCCCGCCGCGGCGAACGCCCCCCGGGCCATCCGGTGCAGCAGCAGCGCCGTGGTGCCGCGGCCGGGCAGGGTGCCCGCGCGGCCGAGATGGGGCGTGGAGTTCAGGAGGCCGAAGACCGAGTGCACGGCGGAGCGGGCGGAGGGCTCGGACAGCCGCGGGTAGACCTCGCGGACGACCTCCACCCACAGCTCGACGTACTGCCGCTGGAACTGGCGGACGAGCTTGCGGTCGGAGTCGCGCAGCCGGTCGAGTTCGCGGTCGTGGAGGGTGATCAGGGGGCGGTCGTCCAGGGCGAAGTCGATGTGGCCCTCGATCAGTGAGTCCAGCAGCGCGTCCGCGTTCCCGGACGCCTCGGCCACCCGCCGCCGCCCGCCGGTCAGCAGCTGCCCGCTGATCCCGACCAGCAGCTCCGCCAGCATCGCGTCCTTGCCGCTGAAGTGCCGGTACAGCCCCGGTCCGCTGATGCCGACCGCGGCACCTATCTCGTCCACCCCGACGCCGTGGAAGCCACGCTCGGCGAACAGCCTGGCGGCCTCCTTGAGGATCTGCTCACGGCGGGTGGGAGCGCCGGTTCTGGTGACCATGCGGGCAATTGTAGACAGGGCGGTTAGCGGTCGTTAACCTGAAGGAAGTGCGTTAACGCTCATTAACAGGGTGAGGGGATCGCAGGATGGATCAGGCACCGGAGCTGACGAGTGCGGAGGACCCCGCGTCGGCGGCCTGGCGGGCCAACGAGGAGGCGCACCGCGCGCTCGTCGAGGAGCTGCGCGGCAAGCTGGCCGCGGCCCGGCTCGGCGGCGGCGAGCGGGCCCGCGCCCGGCACACCGCGCGCGGCAAGCTGCTGCCGCGGGACCGGGTCGACACGCTCCTCGACCCCGGCTCGCCCTTCCTGGAACTGGCGCCCCTCGCCGCCGACGGGATGTACGACGGGCAGGCCCCGGCCGCCGGTGTCATCGCCGGGATCGGCCGGGTCAGCGGGCGGGAGTGCGTGATCGTCGCGAACGACGCCACCGTCAAGGGCGGCACGTACTACCCGATGACGGTGAAGAAGCACCTGCGGGCGCAGGAGGTCGCCCTGGAGAACCGGCTGCCCTGCGTCTACCTCGTCGACTCCGGCGGCGCCTTCCTGCCGATGCAGGACGAGGTGTTCCCGGACCGCGAGCACTTCGGCCGGATCTTCTACAACCAGGCGCGGATGTCGGCGGCACGGATCCCGCAGATCGCCGCCGTCCTCGGATCGTGCACCGCGGGCGGCGCCTACGTCCCGGCGATGAGCGACGAGGCCGTGATCGTCCGGGGCCAGGGGACGATCTTCCTCGGCGGTCCGCCGCTGGTGAAGGCCGCCACCGGCGAAGTCGTCACGGCCGAGGAGCTGGGCGGCGGAGAGGTGCACTCCCGGGTCTCCGGTGTCACCGACCATCTCGCCGAGGACGACGCGCACGCCCTGCGGATCGTCCGCACCATCGCCGCCACGCTCCCCGCGCGCGGGCCGCTGCCCTGGGACGTGCGGCAGGCCGTCGAGCCGAAGGTGGACCCGTACGGGCTGTACGGCGCGGTGCCGGTCGACCCCCGCACCCCCTACGACGTCCGCGAGATCATCGCGCGTGTGGCCGACGGCTCGCGGTTCGCCGAGTTCAAGGCGGAGTTCGGGCAGACCCTGGTCACCGGCTTCGCCCGGATCCACGGCCACCCGGTCGGGATCGTCGCCAACAACGGCATCCTGTTCTCCGAGTCGGCCCAGAAGGGCGCGCACTTCATCGAGCTGTGCGACCAGCGCGGGATCCCGCTGGTGTTCCTGCAGAACATCTCCGGCTTCATGGTCGGCAAGGACTACGAGGCGGGCGGCATCGCCAAGCACGGCGCCAAGATGGTGACCGCCGTCGCCTGCACGCGCGTGCCCAAGCTGACCGTGGTGGTCGGCGGTTCGTACGGCGCCGGGAACTACTCCATGTGCGGCCGGGCCTACTCCCCCCGCTTCCTGTGGATGTGGCCGGGCGCCAAGATCTCCGTCATGGGCGGGGAGCAGGCCGCTTCCGTCCTCGCCACCGTCAAACGGGACCAGCTGGAGGGCCGGGGCGAGTCCTGGCCCGCCGAGGAGGAGGACGCCTTCAAGGCCCCGATCCGGCAGCAGTACGAGCAGCAGGGCAACGCCTACTACGCCACCGCCCGGCTCTGGGACGACGGGGTGATCGACCCGCTGGAGACCCGGCAGGTGCTGGGTCTGGCCCTGACCGCCTGCGCGAACGCCCCACTGGGCGAACCGCAGTTCGGCGTCTTCCGGATGTGAGAGGGAACAAGAAGATGCCTCAGACGGCTCAGACGATGTTCGACACGGTCCTGGTGGCCAACCGCGGCGAGATCGCCGTACGCGTCATCCGCACGCTGCGCGCGCTGGGTGTGCGCTCGGTGGCGGTGTACTCCGACGCGGACGCCGACGCGCGGCACGTGCGCGAGGCCGACACGGCGGTGCGGCTCGGCCCGGCGCCCGCGGCCGAGAGCTATCTCTCGGTGCAGCGGCTCCTCGACGCCGCCGCCCGCACCGGCGCGCAGGCCGTCCACCCCGGCTACGGCTTCCTCGCCGAGAACGCGGGCTTCGCGCGCGCCTGCACGGAGGCGGGACTGGTGTTCATCGGCCCGCCCGCGGACGCCATCGCCCTCATGGGGGACAAGATCCGCGCCAAGGAGACGGCGCGGGCGGCCGGGGTGCCGGTCGTCCCCGGCTCCACCGGAAGCGGGCTCGGCGACGCCGAACTCGCCGAGGCCGCCCGCCGGATCGGGCTGCCGGTGCTGCTGAAACCCTCGGCGGGCGGCGGCGGCAAGGGCATGCGCCTGGTGCGGGAGGCGGACGCGCTCGCGGAGGAGATCGCCGCCGCCCGCCGTGCGGCCCGCGCCTCCTTCGGCGACGACACGCTGCTGGTGGAGCGCTGGATCGAGCGGCCCCGGCACATCGAGATCCAGGTCCTGGCCGACGAGCACGGCAACGTCGTCCACCTCGGCGAACGCGAGTGCTCGCTGCAACGCCGGCACCAGAAGGTCGTCGAGGAGGCGCCGAGCGTGCTCCTCGACGAGGAGACCCGGGCCGCGATGGGCGCGGCGGCCGTGCAGGCGGCCCGCTCCTGCGGCTACCGGGGCGCGGGCACGGTGGAGTTCATCGTGCCGGGCGACGACCCCGCGGCGTACTGCTTCATGGAGATGAACACCCGGCTCCAGGTGGAGCACCCGGTCACCGAGCTGGTCACCGGCCTCGACCTGGTGGAGTGGCAGCTGCGGGTCGCGGCGGGCGAGCGGCTGCCGCTCGCGCAGGAGGAGGTCCGGCTGACCGGGCACGCGATCGAGGCCCGGATCTGCGCGGAGGACCCGGCACGCGGATTCCTGCCGTCGGGCGGCACCGTGCTGCGGCTGCGGGAACCGGGGGGCGCGTGGGAGTCCCCGCTGTCGCCGCCGGCCGGCGGAGTGTCCGGTGTGCGCACCGACTCGGGACTCAGCGAGGGCACCGAGGTCGGCAGCCGGTACGACCCGATGCTGTCCAAGGTGATCGCGTACGGCCCGGACCGGGCGACGGCGCTGCGCAGGCTGCGGGCGGCCCTGGCGGAGACGGTCGTGCTGGGCGTGCCGGTCAACGCCGGGTTCCTGCGCCGACTGCTGGCCCATCCGGCGGTCGTGGCGGGCGAGCTGGACACCGGGCTGGTCGAGCGGGTGGTGGACGACCTGGCGCCGGACGAGGTGCCGGCGGAGGTCTACGCGGCGGCGGCGCTGCTGCGCCAGGCGGCGCTGGCCCCGGGTGACTCCGGCGCCCCCGGCAACGCCGCCGGGACGGGGCCGGGCGGCTGGGCGGACCCGTTCGCCGCGGCGGACGGCTGGCGGCTGGGCGGCGAACGGGCCTGGGCGGTGCACCATCTGCGGGTGCCGGGGCACGAACCGGTCGCCGTGCGCGTGCGCCGCACCCTGGACGGCGGCAGCGAGGTGCTGCCCGAGGGGGCGGCGGCCGTGCTGCGGGCGGACGCGGGCCCGCCGCCGCGGGCGGAGCGGGGCGAGGACCGGTTCACCGTGCGGCTCGACGGTGTGGTGCACACCTTCGCCGCGCTGCCGGACGGCAGCTGGCTGGGCCGGGACGGCGACGCCTGGCAGGTGCGCGACCACGATCCGGTGGCCGCGTCGCTGACCCGGGCCGCGCACGCGGGCGTGGACTCGCTGACCGCGCCCATGCCCGGCACGGTCACCGTGGTGAAGGTCGCCGTCGGCGACGAGGTGGACGCGGGCCAGAGTCTGCTGGTGGTGGAGGCGATGAAGATGGAGCACGTCATCTCCGCCCCGCACCCGGGCACCGTCACCGAACTGGACGTACGGCCCGGCAGCACGGTCGCCATGGACCAGGTGCTGGCCGTCGTCGCACCGCACGAGGAGGCGGAGCAATGACCGCACCGGGACTCCCGATGGTGGTACCCGCGCAGGATCTGCCCCAGCGGGTGCGGATCCACGAGGTCGGCCCGCGCGACGGGCTGCAGAACGAGAAGTCGGCCGTGCCGACCGAGGTCAAGGCGGAGTTCGTCCACCGGCTCGCCGACGCGGGCCTGAGCACGATCGAGGCGACGAGTTTCGTGCGCCCCGAGTGGGTGCCCCAACTGGCCGACGCGGAGCAGCTGTTCCCGATGCTCGGCGACCTGACCGAGGTCGCGCTCCCGGTGCTGGTGCCCAACCGGCGCGGCCTGGACCGCGCGCTGGCGCTGGGCGCCCGCCGGATCGCGGTGTTCGCCAGCGCCACCGAGTCCTTCGCGAAGGCCAACCTCAACCGCACGCTGGACGACTCGCTCGCGGTGTTCGACCCGGTGGTGCGGCACGCGAAGGACGAGGGCGTGCACGTGCGCGGCTACGTCTCGATGTGCTTCGGCGACCCGTGGGAGGGCGCGGTCCCCCTCCACCAGGTCGTACGGGTGTGCCGGGCACTGCGGGACATGGGCTGCGACGAACTGAGCCTGGGCGACACGATCGGCGTCGCGACCCCGGGCCACGTCCTGGAACTCCTCGCCGCGCTCAACGAGGAGGGCGTGCCGACGAACGCCCTCGGCGTGCACTTCCACGACACCTACGGCCAGGCGCTCGCCAACACCTATGCGGCGCTGGAACACGGCGTGACGACCGTCGACGCCTCCGCGGGCGGCCTCGGCGGCTGCCCGTACGCCCGGTCCGCCACCGGGAACCTCGCCACCGAGGACCTGGTGTGGATGCTCCAGGGCCTCGGCATCGAGACCGGGGTCGACCTCGGCCGGCTCACCGCCACCAGCGTGTGGATGGCCGAACACCTGGGCCGGCCGAGCCCGTCCCGCACCGTTCGCGCCCTCTCCCACAAGGAGCAGTGATCAGCATGGACCACCGTCTCACCCCCGAGCTGGAGGAACTCCGCCGCACGGTGGAGGAGTTCGCGCACGACGTCGTGGCGCCGAAGATCGGCGACTACTACGAGCGGCACGAGTTCCCGTACGAGATCGTCCGCGAGATGGGCCGCATGGGCCTGTTCGGGCTGCCGTTCCCGGAGGAGTACGGCGGCATGGGCGGCGACTACCTGGCGCTGGGCCTGGCCCTGGAGGAACTGGCCCGGGTGGACTCGTCCGTGGCCATCACGCTGGAGGCCGGGGTCTCGCTGGGCGCGATGCCGATCCACCTGTTCGGGACCGAGGAGCAGAAGCGCACGTGGCTGCCGCGGCTGTGCGCGGGCGAGATCCTGGGCGCGTTCGGGCTCACGGAACCGGACGGCGGCTCGGACGCGGGCGCGACCCGGACGACGGCCCGGCTGGACGCGGACACCGGGGAATGGGTGATCAACGGCACGAAGTGCTTCATCACCAACTCGGGCACGGACATCACGGGTCTGGTGACGGTGACCGCGGTGACCGGCCGCAAGCCGGACGGGAAGCCGCTGATCTCCGCGATCGTCGTGCCGTCCGGCACCCCGGGCTTCACGGTCGCGCCGCCGTACTCGAAGGTCGGCTGGAACGCCTCGGACACCCGTGAGCTGTCCTTCGCGGACGTCCGGGTCCCGGCGGCCAACCTGCTCGGCGAGCAGGGCCGCGGCTACGCGCAGTTCCTGCGGATCCTCGACGAGGGCCGGATCGCCATCGCTGCGCTGGCCACCGGCCTCGCGCAGGGCTGTGTGGACGAGTCGGTGAAGTACGCCAAGGAACGGCAGGCGTTCGGGCGTCCGATCGGCGCCAACCAGGCCGTCCAGTTCAAGATCGCCGACATGGAGATGAAGGCCCACACCGCCCGGCTCGCCTGGCGGGACGCGGCTTCCCGGCTGGTGTCGGGCGAGCCGTTCAAGAAGGAGGCGGCGCTGGCCAAGCTGTACTCGTCGACGATCGCCGTGGACAACGCCCGGGACGCCACGCAGATCCACGGCGGCTACGGCTTCATGAACGAGTACCCGGTGGCCCGGATGTGGCGCGACTCCAAGATCCTGGAGATCGGCGAGGGCACCAGCGAGGTCCAGCGGATGCTGATCGCCCGGGAGCTGGGGTTGGCGGGCTGACTCCGGCGCTCGGGGCGGGGATTGTCCTGTGCCGCGCAACTCTCGGCGCCGCACAGGGCCTGGTAGCCGTCGGCGAGTCCGCCCTGCTGACTGTAGGCGCGGGCGGCCTCGCCCCACGGCGGCTCCCGCCCAAGAGCCGCTACGGCCGACGGCGTGCCCACGCGCGGCGCCACCACAGTGCCCTCCCGGACAGCAACTCCCTCGCCCAGGACCGGCCGGGGCCGACATCGAGGCAGTGCCGGCTACCGGGCTGCGGGCATAGTGCCGTCGCGCCAGTCGTTCACTCGCTTCCGGATGCCGGCGACCATGGGGAGTGCGTCAACCGCTGTGGGTTCGAACCAGCGGACATCGGTGGATTCCTCGGACACGGCCAGTTGCCCGGCCACGGGCCGAGCCAGGAAACAGACGGAGAACTCCTGCCGGACCTCGCCATCGTCGTAGGCGAAGACGTGACGGGGATTGGAGTAGGTCCCGACAATGCCGGTGATCTCCACGTCGAGCCCGGTCTCCTCACGGGTCTCCCGCATCGCGCAGTCCGGCAACGACTCACCGATGTTCATGGCGCCACCAGGAAGCGCCCACATGCCGTTGTCGCGCCGACGCTGAAGCAGAATGCGCCCGGAGCCGTCGACAACAACGGCGGAAGCAGCCGGAACCAAGCTGTTCGCGACCGGGGCGTGCGAGTCGTCCTCGTAGTCGCGCCTACTCATGTCCCTCCTCGTCCCATACCGGGGTGCCCCGCTTCCACAGTTCCTCGGCGTGCGCGGCGAAGCGGTCAAACATCCCGTCGTCCTGATGGCGGCGCAGATGCAGCGTAGGAGCGTCGTGGCCGACGCTGTGCGTCAGCAACGGCGTGACGATCATGTCGTCATCGAAGCGGAACACGGACAGGTGCGCGTGCCCGTCGCTGAACCTCGCGTCGATGCCCGGTTGGCTCCTGACCTTCTCCAGTTCGGCCAGTGTCACGCGGATACGCGTCGAGAGCGTAAGCGCAACAGCTTCGTCCTGCTCGCGGGACAGTGTGAGATCACTGTCAGGGTCACCGAGCAGGAAACGAACTCGACATCCCAGAGCGGCCTTGCGTCGCAACGCGGTGCCGAACCGGGCCTGTTCGAGCCACAGGAAGTAGTTGGTGTAACCGGCGAAGGTCAGCTCTCGCTCCGCTTTGGTGATCAACGACCGCCACAGCGAAGCTGGGCAACTCGACCGGTACGGATAGACGGAAACTACCTCACGGTCGGGACCAACCTTGATCGCCTTCTTCGTGGCTGCCGGCCACAGCGTCACCTCGTCCTCCCCGAGTGCCTCGCAGATGGCCCACCGATGGCGGGCACGGGGAACCCGCCCGCCCTCTGTGATCCATCGGCCGACCGTCTTGAAGTCGACGCCGCACTTCTCGGCTAACTGACGGTCTGTCAATCGCGCCTGAAGCATGGCACGGCGCAGCGCTTCGTTCACAAGTACCCCCTGGGACGTCAGGCACGCTTCTCACGGTAGACGTACTCCGTACCTAACGGTCATGGAACGAAGTAGGAACGCGCTGCCAGAGGCGGAAGTGTGGTGGGTCACTGACAGACCCCCGCGACCGTGGCGACGGCCCGGGGGCATGGCCACCAACCAGTAAGGGGTTGATGACGTGACCCATACAACCAGAATCCTCCGTCGCCGCAGGCGATCGGGGTTCAGCCGATGACCAGAGCGGACACCGACGCCGGGCAGTGGGAGTACACGACGTACGCACCCAAGGGCGAGACATGCCCCTCGTGCCTGAAGCCGATCAGGAGCCTTGAGGTCTGCCGCCGGGGCATGCTCGCCCGCCGGGACACCTCTCCCATCGCGGCTTACTGGCACTCGGGCTGTGTCCCGAAGGAGGCGGCGCGGTGACCCGGACGCGGCAGCTCAAGAACGGGCGCCCGCTCTTGCCGGAGGGATGGACTTCGTTCTCCTCACAGCCGGACGGCAACGACGCGGCGCATTGGTATGCGACTTCTCCGTATCCCGTGGATGCCCTCAAGGCGGAGTACGGCAGGACCGCTCTGCCGCTGTGCCGCACGGTCGCCGCGGCCACGTGGTCCGAGTTGCACGCGCAGGTGGCCGGTCAAGCCGAGCTGTACGAGCAGCTTACCGGCGGAACAGGCGAGTGAGGGACTGCCCCCGTCCGGCACCCCGACCAGCACCCCGGCGAGGCGCCCGCACCACCTGACGCACGAACCGATGGCGGCCGAATCGGCCCAGGGCTGTGCAGGACAACCGCCCCCCCTCGCGGGCAACACGGAGCGGCCGTTCCCGTGCCTGCCCCTTGGGCAGAGTCTGAGGTTAGGCTAACCTAATCTCGATCCCGCCCCGTGGCCCCTAGCCCGAAAGCAGAGCACACCCATGTCCAACGCCAGATCCGCCCGTCTCTCCCGTCGTGGACTGCTCGCCGCCGGCGGCGCCCTCGGACTCGGTGCCGCGCTCGCGGCCTGCGGCGACGGCGACGCGAAAGGCGGCGGGTCGGAGGGCGGGGCGGGGACCAGCCCCTGGACCGTCAAGGACGACCGCGGACGGACCGTCAAGGCCGACAAGGTCCCGTCGAACATCGTCGCGTTCGTCGGAGTCGCCGCCGCGCTGTACGACTACGGCGTGCAGGCCAAGGGGGTCTTCGGCCCGACCACGACCAAGGACGGCAAGGCCGATGTCCAGGCCGGCGACCTGGACGTCGGCAAGGTGACCGTCCTCGGCAACGAATGGGGCCAGTTCAACATCGAGAAGTACGCCTCACTCGGCCCCGACCTGCTCATCTCCACCATGTTCGACGACAAGGGCACGCTCTGGTACGTCCCGGAGGAGTCGAAGGGCAAGATCGAGTCCGTCGGCGCCCCCACCGTGGGCATCTCGGTCTACGACCGCCGGCTCACCGAGCCGTTGCAGCGCATGCTCGCGCTCGCCGAGTCGCTGGGCGCGGACACCTCGTCGAGCAAGGTCACCGAGGCCAAGAAGCGGTTCGAGGACGCGGCCGCCCGGCTGCGCGCCGCCGCCAAGGCCAAGCCCGGCATCAAGGTGATGGCCGCCTCCGCGAGCCAGGACCTGTTCTACGTCTCCGGCACCGACCTCTCGATCGACCTGGAGTACTTCAAGGCCCTCGGCGTGGACTTCGTCGAGCCGCCGGAGCGGGCGAAGGCCCAGGGCGGCGGCTGGTACGAGTCGCTCAGCTGGGAGAACGCCGACAAGTACGCCGCGGACATCATCATGATGGACAACCGCACCTCCGCCATCCAGCCCGCCGACGTCACCGAGGCCACCTGGAAGCAGCTCCCGGCGGTCAAAGCGGGCCAGGTCATCGCCCGCAACCCCGAGCCGATCCTGTCCTACGACAAGTGCGTCCCACTGCTCGACGACCTCGCCGAGGCCATCGAACAGGCGAAGAAGGTCAGCTGACGCAAGCCGCCGGGAGGGGCACGAGGTCCCGGGCACCGCGCGGCAGGCCGCCCGGTGCCCGGCGCCCCACGGGCCAGCCGCCCTCCCGCACGACGCCCCAGGAGCCCTGATGACAACGGCCGTTGCCGCCCCGTACCGCTTCTTCTCCTTGCAGGTCGTACGGACGAGGCGGCTCGGGCCGTCGCTCGTCCGGGTCGGCTTCGCCGGGCCCGGCCTGGCGGACTTCAGGTCCGACGGACGGGACCAGTCCCTGTCGCTGTTCCTGCCGCGGCCCGGCCGGCGCGACCCGGTCGTCCCGCTGGACCTCGGCGACGACTGGTGGCCGGCCTGGCGCGCGCTGCCGGACGACGTCCGGGCGGTGATGCGCTCCTACACCCTGCGCGCGCTGCGCCGGGACGCGCTGGGCCGTACCACCGAGATCGACATCGACTTCGCGCTGCACGGCGTCGCAGCGGACGGTTCGGCCGCTCCCGGTGGCGCTCAGGCGGGCGGAGGGCCATCGTCCCCCGCGGGCCCCGCCTCCCGGTGGGCCGCCAATGCGCGGCCCGGGGACCGGGTGCTGGTGCTCGGCCCGGTGGTCGCCGACAACCGTGCGATCCGCTTCCGTCCGCCCGAGGACACGGATCTGGTCGTGCTGTGGGGCGACGAGACCGCCGTACCGGCCGCCACGTCCGTGCTGGAGTCGCTGCCGGCCGGTCTGCGCGTCCGCGCCTGGTTCGAGGTGCCGCACGCCGATGACGTGCAGGACGTGCCGACGGCGGCGGACGCGGAGATCACCTGGCTGGTCCGCGACGAGAACTGCCCCACCGCCGTCGACGCGCTGCGGGCCGCCCGGCTGCCGTCCGCCGAGCACCCCTACGTCTGGATCGCGGGCGAGTCCGGCCAGGTGAAGGCGTTGCGCCGGCACTTCGTCGGCGAGCGCGGGATCGACCGCCGGCGCGTCACCTTCGTCGGCTACTGGCGCCGGGGTCTGAGCGAGGAACAGTTCCGCGAGGCGGAGTAACGCGCCCTGCAGTGACGGCAGTCACGGGAGGGGCAGGTTTCCTCGATTGCAACTTAGGTTAGCCTTACCTAAGCGGGAGACCGCCTCTCTCCCCATCCCGCCCGGACCGTCCCCTCGGAGGACCCCGCATGCGCTCGCACCTGCTCAATGACCTCACCGCGGAGCACTACCGCCGCTCCGTGACCGAAGGAGTAGAGCGGGTGGCGGCCCAACTCGCCACCACGGAGCGACCGTTCACCGGCGTCACAGCCGACACCCTCGCCCCGCGCATCGAGCGGATCGACCTCGACCGCCCCCTGCACGACACGGCCGCGGTGCTCGACGAACTGGAGGAGATCTACCTCCGCGACGCGGTCTACTTCCACCACCCCCGCTATCTCGCCCACCTCAACTGCCCGGTGGTCATCCCGGCCGTCGTCGGCGAGGCCGTCCTGTCCGCCGTGAACTCCTCCCTGGACACCTGGGACCAGTCGGCCGGCGGCACCCTCATCGAGCGCCGGCTCATCGACTGGACGGCCGCCCGCGTCGGCCTCGGCCCGGCCGCCGACGGAGTCTTCACCTCCGGCGGCACCCAGTCCAACCTCCAGGCGCTGCTGCTCGCCCGCGAGGAGGCCAAGACCGGCTCGCTCGGCAGACTGCGCATCCTCGCCTCCGAGGCGAGCCACTTCAGCGTGCAGAAGGCGGCGAAACTGCTGGGACTCGGCCAGGACACGGTCATCACCATCCCCGTCGACCGGGACCGGCGGATGCAGACCGTCGCCCTCGCCCGCGAACTGGAGCGCTGCAAGCAGGACGGCCTCACCGCGATGGCCGTCGTCGCCACCGCCGGCACCACCGACTTCGGATCCATCGACCCGCTGCCCGAGATCGCCGGGCTGTGCGCCGCATACGGGGTGTGGCTCCACGTGGACGCCGCCTACGGCTGCGGACTGCTCGCCTCCGTCAAGTACCGGGACCGCATCGCGGGCATCGAACACGCCGACTCGGTCACCGTCGACTTCCACAAGTCCTTCTTCCAGCCGGTGAGTTCGTCCGCCGTGCTGGTCCGGGACGCCGCCACGCTGCGGCACGCCACCTACCACGCGGACTACCTCAACCCCCGTCGCACGGCACCCGAACGCGTCCCCAACCAGGTCGACAAGTCCCTGCAGACCACCCGCCGCTTCGACGCCCTCAAGCTGTGGCTGACCCTGCGCACCATGGGCGCCGACGGCATAGGCGAACTCTTCGACGAGGTCTGCGACCTGGCCCAGGACGGCTGGCGGCTGCTGGCCGCCGACCCGCGCTTCGACGTGGTGGTCGAACCCGCACTCTCCACCCTGGTCTTCCGCTGCGTCCCGGCGGGCGTCACCGACCCGGCCGAGATCGACCGCGCCAACCTGCACGCCCGCAAGGCGCTGTTCGCCTCCGGCGACGCGATGGTCGCCGCCACCCGGGTCGACGGCCGCCACTACCTGAAGTTCACCCTGCTCAATCCCGAGACCACCACGGCGGACATCGCCGCCGTCCTCGACCTGATCGCCGGCCACGCCGAGCAGTACCCGGGAGCATCCCTTGACCGCGCGTCCTGACACCCGAAGCAAGATCTACGACGTCGTGGGGATCGGCCTCGGCCCCTTCAACCTCGGCCTCGCCTGCCTCACCGAGCCGATCGCCGAACTCGACGGCGTCTTCCTGGAGGCCAAGCCGGACTTCTCCTGGCACGCCGGGATGTTCCTCGACGGCGCCCACCTGCAGACCCCCTTCATGTCGGACCTGGTCACCCTGGCCGACCCGACCTCGGAGTTCTCCTTCCTCAACTACCTGAAGGAGAAGGGCCGCCTCTACTCCTTCTACATCCGCGAGAACTTCTACCCGCTGCGGGTCGAGTACGACGACTACTGCCGCTGGGCGGCCTCGAAACTGAGCAGCGTCCGCTTCGGCACGACGGTCACCGAGGTGACGTACGACGACGGGCTGTACACGGCGCACACCCGGTCCGGCGAGACGTTCCGCGCCCGCCACCTGGTCCTCGGCACCGGCACCCCGCCGTACCTCCCCGAGGCGTGCCGGGGCCTCGGCGGCGACCTCCTGCACAACTCCCGCTATCTGGAGCACAGGGAGCGGCTCCAGGCCAAGGAGTCGATCACGCTGGTCGGCAGCGGTCAGTCCGCCGCCGAGATCTACCTCGACCTGCTCGGCGGGATCGACGTGCACGGCTACCGGCTGAACTGGGTCACCCGCTCCCCGCGCTTCTTCCCACTGGAGTACACGAAACTCACCCTGGAGATGACCTCCCCGGAGTACGTCGACTACTACCACGCGCTGCCGGAGGCCGCCCGCTACCGCCTCACCGCCCAGCAGAAGGGCCTGTTCAAGGGCATCGACGGGGAGCTGATCGACGAGATCTTCGACCTGCTCTACCAGAAGAACCTCGGCGGGCCCGCCCCCACCCGCCTGATCACCAACTCGGCGTTGAAACATGCGAGTTACGAGGACGGCACGTACACCCTGGCCTTCCGCCAGGAGGAGCAGGGCAAGGACTTCGAGCTGCGTTCGCAGGGCCTCGTCCTCGCCACCGGCTACCGGTACACCGAGCCCGCCTTCCTGAAGCCCGTCCGCGACCGGCTGCGCTACGACACCCGGGGCAACTTCGACGTGGCCCGCAACTACACCGTCGACGTGACCGGCCGGGGCGTCTTCCTGCAGAACGCGGGCGTGCACGCGCACAGCATCACCAGCCCCGACCTGGGCATGGGCGCGTACCGCAACAGCTACATCATCCGGGAGCTGCTCGGCACCGAGTACTACCCGGTCGAGAAGTCGATCGCGTTCCAGGAGTTTTCCGTATGAACTTCACCTTCCGTCCCCTCGACCCGCTCGCCGACGCCGAGTTGCTGCACTCCTGGGTCACCCACCCCAAGGCCGCGTTCTGGATGATGCAGGACGCGAAACTGGAGGACGTCGAGCGGGCCTACATGGAGATCGCGGCCGACGAGCACCACCACGCCCTCCTGGGCCTGCTGGACGGCGAGCCCGCCTTCCTGATGGAGCGCTACGACCCGGCCCACCGGGAACTGGCCGGCCTGTACGAGCCGGAGGCGGGCGACGTCGGCATGCACTTCCTGGTCCCGGCCACGGACACCCCGGTGCACGGCTTCACCCGGGCCGTCATCACCGCCGTTCTCGCGCACCTCTTCGCCGACCCGGCGACCACCCGGATCGTGGTCGAACCGGACATACGCAACAAGGCGGTGCACGCCCTCAACGAGGCCGTCGGGTTCCTTCCCGCACGGGAGATCCGCACACCGGAGAAGGCGGCGTTGCTGAGCTTCTGCACCCGCGCGCGGTTCGAGCGGGCGGTGGCTTCATGACCCTCGCCGACGCCGTGACCCACCTCTCCCCCGAGCGCTGGGAGCAGGCCAACCGGCAACTGGTCCGCAAGGCACTCGCCGAGTTCGCGCACGAACGCCTGATCACCCCCGAACAGGACGGCATCGGAAACGACGGAAGCGGCAGAGAGGACGGCAGCGACGGAAGCGGCAGATACGTCGTCCGCAGCGACGACGGGCTGACCCGCTACCGCTTCACCGCGACCCGCCGCGCCCTCGACCACTGGGAGATCGACGCCGGCTCGCTCACCCGGCACCGCGACGACGCCGAACTCCCACTCGCCGCACTCGACTTCTGCATCGAACTGCGGCACTCGCTCGGTCTGAGCGACGAGATCCTGCCGGTGTACCTGGAGGAGATCTCCGCCACCCTCGCCGGCACCTGCTACAAGCTCGCCAAGCCCCGGCTGACCTCCGCACAGCTGGCCCGGGCCGGTTTCCAGGAGATCGAGACCGGCATGACCGAGGGCCACCCCTGCTTCGTCGCCAACAACGGGCGGCTCGGCTTCGGCGTGCACGAGTACCTGTCGTACGCCCCCGAGACCGCGAGCCCCGTCCGTCTCGTCTGGGTCGCCGCGCACCGCTCCCGGGCGGTCTTCACGGCGGGCGCCGGCATCGAGTACGCGTCCTTCCTGCGGCAGGAGCTGGGCGAGCGGACCGTCGACCGGTTCGAGCGGCAGCTGACCGACCGGGGCCTGGACCCCGCCGACTACCTCCTCATCCCCGTCCACCCGTGGCAGTGGTGGAACAAACTCACCGTCACCTTCGCCGCCGAGGTCGCCCGCGAGCACCTGGTCTGCCTGGGCGAGGGCGACGACGCCTACCTCGCCCAGCAGTCCATCCGGACCTTCTTCAACACCAGCCACCCGCACAAGCACTATGTGAAGACGGCGCTGTCCGTGCTCAACATGGGCTTCATGCGCGGCCTGTCCGCCGCCTACATGGAAGCCACCCCGGCGATCAACGACTGGCTGGTCCGGCTGATCGACGACGACCCGGTGCTCAAGGCCACCGGCCTCACCGTCATCCGCGAGCGGGCGGCGGTCGGCTACCGGCACCTGGAGTACGAACAGGCGACGGACCGCCACTCGCCGTACCGCAAGATGCTCGCCGCCCTGTGGCGGGAGAGCCCGGTGCCCGCCCTGAAGGAGGGCGAGACGCTGGCCACGATGGCGTCCCTCGCCCATGTCGACGACGCGGGCGCGACCTTCGCCGGAGCGCTGATCGAGCGGTCGGGGCTGGTGCCGGTCCAGTGGCTGCGCCGCTATCTGCGGGCCTACCTCGTCCCGCTGCTGCACAGCTTCTACGCCTACGACCTGGCCTACATGCCGCACGGCGAGAACGTGATCCTGGTGCTGAGGGACGGCGTCGTCCAGCGTGCCGTCTTCAAGGACATCGCCGAGGAGATCGTGGTCATGGACCCGGATGCGGTGCTCCCCCCGCAGGTCGCGCGCATCCGCGTCGACGTCCCCGAGGACACGAAGCTCCTGTCGGTCTTCACGGACGTCTTCGACTGCTTCTTCCGCTTCGTCGCGGCCGGCCTCGCCGCCGAGGGGGTCCTGACGGAGGAGGACTTCTGGCGGACGGTCGCCGAGGTGGTCCGGGAGTACCAGGACTCGGTGCCCTCGCTCGCCGACAGGTTCGGGCAGTACGACCTGTTCGCGCCCGAGTTCGCCCTGTCCTGCCTCAACCGGCTCCAGCTGCGCGACAACCGGCAGATGCTGGACCTGGCGGACCCCTCGGGCGGCCTGCAGCTCGTCGGCAGCCTGCGCAACCCCATCGCCGGCCTGTGACGCGCCCGCGCGGCGCGGCGCCTGGTGGAACAATCGCCGCATGGCGGAAATCCTCCAGAAGGACGGCTCCTGGGTGTTCGACGGCGACGCCCTCCGGCTCACGCCGGGGCGGGACAAGGGCGTCGGCCTGCTCCGCCGGACCCTCGGCGAACTGCTCGTCCCGCTGGAAGCGGTGGCGGGGATCTCGTTCGAGCAGGGCCGAAAGGCGGGCCTGCTGCGGCTGCGGCTGCGCGACGGCGCGGACCCGCTGCTGCACGCCACCGGCGGCCGGCTCACCGAGCCGCACGACCCGTACCGGCTCGTCGTGGAGTCGGACCGCTACGGCGTCGCCGAGTACTTCACGGACGAGGTCCGGGCCGCGCTGCTGCTGAACCGGGTGCCGGCCGACCCGGTGACCGCGTTCCTGCTGCCCGGCCCGCCCGTCCCGCTGTCGGTCTCCGCCGGGGACGGCACGGCGGTCTTCGACGGTGAGCAGGTCCGCCTGGAGTGGAACTGGAAGACCGAGGACGCCAAGTCCGCCGCCGGGACCCGGACCCTCGCCGTCGGTGACATCACCGGCGTGGAGTGGCAGCCGGCCGCCGGGCTGGAGAACGGGCAGCTGCGCTTCACCGTGCGGGGCGCGGCCGGCCAGGCGCCCGCCAAGTACGACCCCAACGCGGTGGAGCTGTGGGGTTTCAAGCGGGACCCGCTGATGGCGCTGGTCGCCGCCGCCGTGCAGGCCCGGCTGCCGCACCCGTCGGCGCCCCAGGAGACCGCGGCGCCGGACGCCGGGCCGCCGCCGTCGGGCGCACCCGGGCCCGGGCCCGGCGCCGGGGACGACCACGACGCGCTGCTGCGGCGGCTGCGCGAACTCGGCGAGCTGCACCGGGACGGAGTGCTCACCGACGAGGAGTTCGGCATGGCGAAGCGGGCGGTCCTCAAACGCATGTGAGGACCGCCCGCACACCGGTCGGTGCGTCCCGCACTGCGGACGCACCCGCCGTCACCTGGCCTTGCGCGCCACGGTGAAGTGGTCGACCTGGTCACCGGTCTCGGCGATGCCGCGCACCGTCAGGGTGGCGTTGCGGCCCTTGCTCGCCGGGGTGACGTCCACCCGCAGGAACGAGTAGTCGAGGTAGCGCACGCGCGACCAGGTGACCGTCTCGTTCTGCTTGCCGTCCTTGGTGTTGATGAAGGAGGCCACCGAGTCGACCTCGTGCTCGTGGCCCTCGTAGGACAGCGGGGCGCTGAACGCGTACAGGCTCTTGCCGGCCGCGCCCGCCGTCACGTAGACGACGCCCTCGGTCTCGGGGTAGGCGGTGCCGCCGATCGGGAGCTTCTTGGTGACGGCGCCCGCCTTGATGACGTCGGTGCGCTCGTACTGGTGGTTGTGACCGTTGATGACCAGGTCCACGGTGTACTTCTCGAACAGCGGCACCCACTCGCCCCGCACCCCGCCCTCGGAGGCGTGCGCGGTGGAGGTGCAGTAGGCGCAGTGGTGGAAGAAGACGACGATGAAGTCGATGTCCCGGGCGGCCCGGTACTTCTTCAGCTGGGTCTCCAGCCACTTGGTCTGGGTGCCGCCGGAGATGCCGAGGTTGGCGGGGATCTCGAAGGAGATGTCGTTGGCGTCGAGCGAGATGACCGCGGTGTTGCCGTAGACGAAGGAGTAGACGCCCGGCAGGTTCTCCTTGTCGGGGCCGTTGTCCGGCAGGGTCCAGCGGGCGTCCTCGCCGCCGTAGCCGTTGGGCGAGTACCAGGCTTCCATGTCGTGGTTTCCGTACGCCGGCATCCACGGCACGGACTTGGCGACCGACTCGGTCTGGGCGAGGAACTGGTCCCAGACGCGGGAGTCGAAGCCCGTGTCGGTGGGCTTGCCCTGGCCGGCCGGGTCGCCGTAGGCGATGTCACCGGCGTGCAGGTGGAAGGCCGGGTTCTGGCCCAGGATCAGGGCGTTGTTCGCGAGGCCGTGGTAGCTGACGCCCTCGTCGCCGAAGGCGGTGAAGGTGAACGGCTCCTTGTGGGCGGGGGCGGTGGTGAAGGTGCCCACGGTGCCCGCGAGATGCGGCTGGGCCGGGTCGAAGCCCTGGTGGCCGACGCCGTAGTAGTAGGTGCTGCCCGGGCGCAGGTGGGTCAGCTTGGCATGGACGTAGTACTGCGTGTGGTCGCCGCTGGCGCCGACACCGGCCGGCGTGTACAGGGTGCGGACCTCGGCGTCGATCTTGCGGGAGAGGTCCCAGGGGTGGGCGCCGATCCGGATGAAGGGCTTCTTGACGGCGACCGGGACCTGCCAGGACACCGTGATCTCGGTGCGCGGGTCGTTGCCGTAGGCGAGGTGGCGGCCGAAGGGGGCGACGTAGGCGCCGTCGACGGTCTCGGTGGCCGGAGCGGTGTGCTGGGTCGGGACGGCGGCCTGGGCGACGGCCCCCGGCACGAACGCGCCACCGGCGACGGCGCCGAGCGTGACCGCACCGCCCCTGATCATCGTGCGCCGCGAGAACCTGGCGCGGAGGTACTCATGCTGCTCGGCCATGCTCATGCGCTCGGCCAACTTCTCGGGTACGCCCATGCGTGGGATGTCCATGGTGTCTGAAACTTGTCTTCACAGACGACCGAACACAAGACGCCGAATGGACGGTTTGCAAACAGCGCACCATGAAACCTTCAAGGGCTCCAAAGCCGCGATCCTGCCCGATATCGGGCAGGTTCCTTGCGAAACCGGCGCCCGTACCCCAGGATCTACGGGTGCACGATGAACTGGTCGATCACCTGACGCGATCCACGGCGCTCGGCCGGGGCGAGGCGCTGCGGGTGGTCCAGGACGTCCTCGCCTTCTTCGACGAGACGACCGAGGACTACGTCCGTCGCCGCCACCGCGAACTCCAGGCCCAGGGCCTGGTGAACACGGCGATCTTCGAACGGATCGAGGCGGACCTGAAGTACCGGGCGGTGGCGCCGCCCGAACTGACGCTCAGACAACTGCGGCGCATCGTGTACGGCTGAACGTCGGGTACGGCCGCGAACCGGTGACCGGCCGGTCGCCCCGACCGGTCAACCGGCCGCCCGGCGAACCAGCCGCCGAGCCAAACAGCCAAACAATCGAACAGCCGAACATTTAAACACAGACAGAGGAATACCCATATATGTGCGGAATTGTCGGATACATCGGGAAGCGTGATGTCGCACCGCTGCTCCTGGAGGGTCTGCAGCGCCTGGAGTACCGCGGCTACGACTCCGCGGGCATCGCCATCACCGCCCCGAAGGCGTCGGCCCTGAAGACGGTCAAGGCCAAGGGCCGGGTGCGCGACCTGGAGGCCCGCATCCCCGCGCGCTTCAGGGGCACCACCGGCATCGCCCACACCCGCTGGGCCACCCACGGCGCCCCCTCCGACGTGAACGCGCATCCGCACCTGTCGGCCGACGGCAAGGTCGCCGTCGTGCACAACGGCATCATCGACAACGCCGCCGACCTGCGCCGCAAGCTGGCGGCGGACGGCGTGGAGTTCCTCTCCGAGACCGACACCGAGGTCCTCACCCATCTGATCGCCCGCTCCCCGGCCGAGAAGCTGGAGGACAAGGTCCGCGAGACCCTCCGGGTGATCGAGGGCACCTACGGCATCGCCGTCCTGCACGCCGACCACCCCGACCGCATCGTGGTGGCCCGCAACGGCTCCCCGGTCGTCCTGGGCATCGGCGAGAAGGAGATGTTCGTCGCCTCCGACGTGGCCGCCCTGGTCGCGCACACCCGCCAGATAGTGACCCTCGACGACGGCGAGATGGCCACCCTCAAAGCCGACGACTTCCGCACCTACACCACGGAGGGCACGCGCACCACCGCCGAGCCCACCACCGTGGAGTGGGAGGCCGAGTCGTACGACATGGGCGGCCACGACACCTACATGCACAAGGAGATCCACGAGCAGGCCGAGGCGGTCGACCGGGTGCTGCGCGGCCGGATCATCGACCGTTTCTCCACCGTGCACCTCGGCGGGCTCAACCTGGACGCCCGCGAGGCCCGGCGGATCCGCCGGGTGAAGATCCTCGGCTGCGGCACCTCGTACCACGCGGGCATGATCGGCGCCCAGATGATCGAGGAGCTGGCCCGCATCCCCGCCGACGCCGAGCCCGCCTCGGAGTTCCGCTACCGCAACGCCGTCGTCGACCCCGACACGCTGTACGTCGCGGTCTCCCAGTCCGGTGAGACGTACGACGTGCTGGCGGCCGTGCAGGAGCTGAAGCGCAAGGGCGCCCGGGTGCTGGGCATCGTCAACGTCGTGGGCTCGGCGATCGCCCGCGAGGCGGACGGCGGCATGTACGTCCACGCCGGCCCCGAGGTCTGCGTGGTGTCCACCAAGTGCTTCACCAACACCACCGTCGCCTTCGCGCTCCTCGCCCTGCACCTGGGCCGCACCCGCGACCTCTCCGTCCGCGACGGCAAGCGGATCATCGAGGGCCTGCGCCGGCTGCCCGAGCAGATCACCGAGATCCTGAAGCAGGAGGAGCAGATCAAGGAGCTGGCCGAACAGTACGCGGCGGCCCGCTCGATGCTGTTCATCGGCCGCGTCCGCGGCTACCCGGTGGCCCGTGAGGCATCCCTGAAGCTCAAGGAGGTCTCCTACATCCACGCGGAGGCCTATCCGGCCTCGGAGCTGAAGCACGGCCCGCTCGCGCTGATCGAGCCCGCCCTGCCGACGGTCGCGATCGTGCCGGACGACGACCTGCTGGAGAAGAACCGCGCCGCCCTGGAGGAGATCAAGGCCCGCAGCGGCAAGATCCTCGCGGTGGCCCACCAGGAGCAGGACAAGGCGGACCAGACGATCGTCGTCCCGAAGAACGAGGACGAGCTGGACCCGATCCTGATGGGCATTCCGCTCCAGCTGCTCGCCTACCACACGGCGAAGGCCCTGGGCCGCGACATCGACAAGCCGCGCAACCTCGCGAAGTCGGTCACGGTGGAGTAGCCGCCGCGAACGGAACGGACCCCCGTGGGTGCTGCCGGCCACGGGGGTCCGCTCGCGTCACCGGGGGGACACCCTGCCCCGGCGCAGGCTGCCCGTCAGCCGGCGGCCGTCACCCCCCGGCCGGGGGCAGCGCGGCGCGGCAGGACCGTCGGCCAGTGGGCGAGGGCCGCCGTAGCCGCGTACCAGGCCACCGCGCCCGCGGCGACGGCGAACCAGCCGCCGGCCTTCGCGAGCGAGCCGCTGGTCGCAAACTGCGCGATGGCGAGCAGCACCAGGGAGACGAGGAACAGACCGTAGGTGCCCTGCGTGAGCGGATCGCGGCCGGCGAGGGTCAGCGTGAGCGTCACGAGGGCGAACAGGAGCAGGAAGAGTCCGGCGGCGTCGTGCGAGACCTGGGTGCCCGCCGAGACGGCCCAGGTGAACCAGAGGGCACCGAGTACCGAATAGGCCGTGCCGGTGGCGGAGTCGCGGTCGCGGAACGCCAACAGGCCGGCGACGAACAGCGTGACACCGCCCACGTAGCGGGCCAGTGACACGGCGTCGGAGGCCGCCACACCGTCGATCACCCCGGTGTGGCCGATCCCGAAGGCCAACAGGGTGACGCCGAGGGCGAGTCGGCCGACGACCGTGGTGGTGCTTCCCGCTGAGACGTCTTTGTCCATGGCGGGCTCCCTTCATGCGGGTGCAGGTCTGCGGTGCCCCGTATATGCCCTTCACAAGGGCACAAACACCTCTACGTGCCGGTAGGTTCGGGCATCGCAGGCCCTGCGCGCAGCTCCGCACATCGGGGTGGCGACGTGCGGAACAGCGGGTGGCCGAAGGGAGTTGACGGCGCGCGGGACGGCCCGGAACGACCTGGGCCGACCGGGACGTTGGAGACAGTGAGGGACGACAGGGGACGACGGTCAGGGACGGCTAGGGGATGACCACCACGGGCCGCTGCGCCCGTTTGGCGAGCCGGCCGGCCACCGAGCCGAAGATCCGGCCCACGATGCCGTGCGTGGAGCCGACGACGATCGCGTCCGCCTCGTACTCCCGCCCGACCTCTTCGAGTTCGTGGCAGATGTCGCCGCCGCGCTCGACGAGGATCCAAGGCACCTCGGCCAGATACTCCGCACAGGCGAGTTCCAGGCCCAGGACCTCGGTGCGGTGGTCGGGCACGTCGACGAAGACCGGTGGCTCGCAGCCCGCCCACACCGTGGTGGGCAGCCGGTTGGCGACGTGGACGATGATCAGACCGGACTGGGAGCGGTGGGCCATGCCGATCGCGTAGGCGAGGGCGCGCTCACTGGAAGTGGAGCCGTCGAAACCGACGACGACTCCGTGTTTGAAAGCTGGATCGCAGGTAGGGCGTGACTCTTCAGCCGCCAGGGGATCGGCCGCCGTGGGGTCGGCGACCGGCCGCTTGCGGTCCGCGGGTTCGAAGAATTCGTGACCGGCCATGGGTGTCTCGGCGTTGTGATCCTCGTGGGACGACAGGGTGCGGCGGAGCTGTGTCCGGGAAGCGTGTTCCCAACCCCATACCCCCAAGGGTACGGCGGCACGCCTCCTTAAGCCCAGATCCCGCGCAGGCACCGCGGGGTTCCAGGGAGCATGCACGAGGGGCGCCCGGAACGCAATGCTTGCTGTGCTGTACAGGCGGTTTGCACAGGATTCCGTTACGCGGGGGGCACCCGGCGGTCACCGCCGTGAGTGACCGACCGGCCGACCACGCGTTGATCAGCGTGAGCCACGCCACAGGGAGCACACATGTCCGGACCCGCCACCCGTTCCGGGGGCCGCCACGCCACCCGGCCCGCCGGGTCCGCCCCGGACACCGGGTCCGGCCGGTCCGCCCGGCCCGAGCCCCCGACCCCGCCCTCACCATCCCCTTCAGCCCCGTCCGCTCCTTCAGCCCCGCCCGCCCTGTCAGCCACGCCAGTCCCGCCCGCCCCGGCCGGATCCGCCCCGGACGCGGCGACCGACGTCGTGCGCTGGGGCGTGTTCAGCTGCTTCCTGGTCCCGGTGGTCCTCCTCTGGTACGGCGCCTCGCTCGCCGGCACCGCGGGCACCGCCTTCGGCCTCGCCGCCGTCACCGCCGCCTGCCGCGTCCTGCTGCGCCGCTCCGAACGTTGCGCACAGCAAAGAGGCGGACGTCACACCCGGGGCGGTACACCGGTCGGCTGACCGGTTTTTATGCACGCCTCCGCTGGTTTTCAGCCAACTTCTGAACACCCTCCGGGCCGTGGGTGAAGCACCCCTCAACCCCCGTTCCACCTGCACGGAAAGGGTCTCGGAGGGCGTGCGCACCCTACGTGGTTTGGCCACTGCGACGAGGCGCACTTCCCTACGCGGCACACGAGTGCAACGCTTCGTGATCGAATGCTTTACGCCAAGTTGTCATGTCGACAATGTGCCGGATGTCGAACTGGTCACCGCGGCACATCGGGACACAGTAGATTTGATCTTGATTGTCGTATGGCGGGGGACTCGTGCAGGACCGAGGGGAAACGTGCAGGAGCGACACAACCGAGGAGCCGCGACCACCGAGGGGGGCTTAGCAGGATGAGCCACGACTCCACTGCCGCGCCGGAAGCCGCGGCCCGGAAACTTTCCGGGCGACGCCGCAAGGAGATCGTCGCGGTGCTGCTGTTCAGCGGCGGCCCCATCTTCGAGAGTTCCATACCGCTGTCGGTGTTCGGCATCGACCGCCAGGACGCCGGAGTACCGCGCTACCGCCTGCTGGTGGCCGCCGGTGAGGAAAGCCCACTGCGGACCACAGGGGGCCTTGAACTCACCGCGCCACACGGGCTGGAGGCGATCTCCCGCGCGGGTACGGTCGTCGTGCCGGCCTGGCGGTCGATCACCGCGCCGCCGCCCGATGACGCACTCGACGCGCTGCGCCGCGCGCACGAGGAGGGCGCCCGCATCGTGGGCCTGTGCACCGGCGCGTTCGTCCTGGCGGCCGCGGGCCTGCTGGACGGCCGCCCGGCCACCACCCACTGGATGTACGCACCGACGCTGGCCAAGCGCTACCCGTCGGTGCACGTCGATCCCAGAGAACTGTTCGTCGACGACGGCGACGTCCTGACGTCCGCGGGCACGGCCGCCGGGATCGACCTGTGTCTGCACATCGTGCGCACGGACCACGGCAACGAGGCGGCCGGCGCGCTCGCCCGGCGCCTGGTGGTCCCGCCGCGCCGCAGCGGCGGTCAGGAGCGCTACCTCGACCGGTCTTTACCGGAGGAGATCGGCGCCGACCCGCTCGCCGAGGTCGTCGCCTGGGCGCTGGAGCACCTCCACGAGCAGTTCGACGTGGAGACGCTGGCCGCACGCGCGTACATGAGCCGCCGTACGTTCGACCGCCGCTTCCGCTCGCTCACCGGGAGCGCGCCGCTGCAGTGGCTGATCACCCAGCGCGTGCTGCAGGCGCAGCGGCTCCTGGAGACATCGGACTACTCGGTGGACGAGGTCGCCGGCCGCTGCGGCTTCCGCTCGCCGGTGGCGCTGCGCGGCCACTTCCGCCGCCAGCTCGGCTCCTCCCCCGCCGCCTACCGTGCCGCCTACCGGGCACGCAGGCCGCAGCACGAGCGGTCGATGGACGGGGAGAGCGCGATGTCCCAGGCCGGGCTCGGTGGACCGGGGGCCGCGGGGCCGACCGGCCCGGTCGGAGCGATGCCCTCCCTGCTGCACCCGGAGAGCGGGGTGCCGATGCAGGCGCGGCGCGCGGCCGCGATGAGCCTGCCGGGGCCGCGGTCCGGCGCATGACGCGATGAGGAACAGGGGCCCGGGGCACAGTGCACCGGGCCCCTGTTCCGTACCCGGGCCGGTGGCGGCGCCGTACGCCGCGGCGTGACCCCGCACACGGCCGGTTCCGTAACCGGCTACGGGCCGTAAGGTTAGACATATGAACGATCGCATGGTGTGGATCGACTGCGAGATGACCGGCCTCTCGCTGTCGGACGACGCGCTCATCGAGGTTGCCGCCCTCGTCACCGACTCCGAGCTGAACGTGCTCGGCGAGGGTGTGGACATCGTCATCCGCCCGCCGGACGCGGCGCTGGAGACGATGCCCGAAGTGGTGCGCCAGATGCACACCGCGTCCGGACTGCTCGACGAACTGCCCGGCGGGACCACGCTGGCCGACGCGGAGGAACAGGTCCTGGCCTACGTACGGGAGCACGTGAAGGAGCCGGGCAAGGCCCCGCTGTGCGGCAACTCCGTCGGCACCGACCGCGGCTTCCTGCTGCGCGACATGCCCACGCTGGAGGACTACCTCCACTACCGGATCGTGGACGTCTCCAGCGTCAAGGAACTCGCCCGCCGCTGGTACCCGCGCGCCTACTTCAACAGCCCGGAGAAGAACGGCAATCACCGCGCCCTCGCCGACATCCGCGAGTCCATCGCCGAACTGCGCTACTACCGCGAGGCCATCTTCGTCCCCCAGCCGGGCCCCGACTCGGACACCGCCAGGACGATCGCGGCCAAGCACGTCCTGCCGGCCGGCTGAGCGCACGTCCGGCCGGACCGGGACATCCACGGTCCGCCGTACCGGTGTACCAGCGTCCGCCGTACCGCCGTCCGTCAGCCGGTCGGCGGCGCCGGAAAAGCCGTGCACGAGCACCCCTTCGGACCCTGTACACTTTTTCTCGGCCGGTCGGAAACAACACAGTAACCGCTGGTCGTGGTGGGTGTAGCTCAGATGGTAGAGCACCTGGTTGTGGTCCAGGATGTCGCGGGTTCGAGTCCCGTCACTCACCCTTGAAGATCAAGGCCCCTGACCTTGCCAGGTCAGGGGCCTTGGTGTTTGCCCAGCTCACTGGAGTACGACGGGGGCCCAGCCGTCCGTCAGGGCCCTTGGGTCCGGATCATGGCGAACATCGTGGGGCGGCCCCGTTCAAGGGCCGGACCGAGGTCGATCAGGAGGGCCTTCCTTGAGCGCGGCGACTCGGTAGCCTGCCGTGTCCTGCACGGCAGGTCACCTCGCCACGAAGATCACTTGCTGCGACTGCTGGCAGGTCGTGGTGCCTGAACCGGCGTCGTCCGGGCGGCCGGGAGGGAACTGGGCCGGGTGGAGGCGGCCTTACTGACACCGGCTGGCTGCTCCATGGAAGTGGCTACGCCGGGCGGCGTATACCGCATGGCTGCCACCGACGGTGTGTACACCGGCGCCGGAGTCGCGGTGGGCGCCACTGGCGAAGGCGGGCCGGAAAGCGGCGACAGGAGCGCGCCGAACGCCACGGACGGAATCGGGCCGGGAACCGGTGGCGGGGGCGGGTTGAACGCCGCTGGTGGAGCCGGGTCGGGGGCCATCGGCGGGAACGGGAACGCCCCTGGCGGCGCAGTCAGGATGCCGAACGGCGACGCATCCGGGCTGGACTCCGTCGACGGAATCGGGCCGGGGGGCGCATACACCAGCGGGCTGGACGCCGCCGACGGGAACGGGCTGCCGGCCGTGTCCGGGAGCGGGGTGGCCGACGCCGCTGCCTGCAGAGTCAAGCTGGACGCCGAAAACGGGGTGAAGTCCGGTTTCGGGAGCAAGGGGGCGGCCACTGCCTGGAGGGACGCCGCTGCCTGAGCAGTCGAGCTGGGCGGCGCCGACGGGGTGGGGCTGGAGGCCGTCGACGGCCACCAGCGGGACTTCGCGGATTTCAGGATGGTGGCGCCGAGCCGCAGAGCCTCTGCGCCCCCCACCACTCCGGCCCCGGCGGCCTGCACCGGGTTGCTTTTCAACGCGGCTCCCGCGGACCACGCGGCCGCACCGAGCACGTGCCCTACGAAGTCCTTGTCCTGCATGGCAGCCACGCCGAATCCCGCCGCTGTGCCGGCAAAAGCAAATGCGCGAGCCACAGGATGGCTCGTGTAGTTGGCGCCGACGAACGCGGCCATCTCGGCCGCATCGACCAGTGCTTGGCCCACGCCCTCCTTGCCCTGGGAATACCGCATCCACGCATCGGCCAAATTGGCGACGGTGTTTATGCCCGCCCCCACGGCTTGCCCGAGCGGGCTGTCGGCGACTATCGAGGCCGTCCACACACCGGTACCGATGGCGGTGGCCATGTTTGCTGCGGCCAACTTGCGATCTTCGGGCCACTCATCTGCTGCTTTTATCCCGTTATAGGTGGCAAGGTTAGCAAAACCGGCCGCCTTGAGGGAACTACTTGTCTCTCCGTAGCCGACCGAATAGCCGCCCGCCACCAAGGTAAAAGCGTTGGTCATGGCAACTTTTTTAGCCAAGTCCAAGATGCTTTTTCGTCCGCTCGCATGACCCTGTGCCTCCTCGTCGGAGGCTGGTTCCAGGGCTAGCCCCGCCTCCAATCTCCTCAAGTCGATGCCCGCCGTTTCTTCGGCTTCAGCATCTCCTCCCGATCGGTGAACCGACACAGTCATGTGAGCACCTTTCGCCCCGACCTCGGAAATATGGGAATTTCAATTGCCGCGCTGCGGGTGGGTCCGCGCATCCAGAACAACCACTCAGGATCCGCGAAGCCTCGTTACAATCCCCTCCCATCCCCGACGTTTGCGGCACGATATGCCGACTTCGTCCTACGGGGCGGAAGTCGGCGGGGAGCGCTCTCGACACTCCCGGACGGAATCTACTCCACAAAGATTTCAACTACCACTGCTCCTTTGTTAACGATTCGATCGACCGGCACCCCAAGTCGCGAGCCAGGTAGGAGCATGGGGGCGCGGCGGGCCGACCAGCGCCCTGCGATACCGAATGTGTTGCTTTGCACCGTTATCGAAGAGTTTCTTTATGCCGGTCCGGACGAGTCGGACCCCGGCGAGGATCTCGTGGCAGCCCGCACCGAAAAGATCACGAACCGCTCGCGTCCCTCAGCCCGATGAAGAGGTGTGACCGGACCAGTGGACAGCCGTGGTGAGGAGACGGTGGACGACTCGGAACTGCGAGCTGCCGCCGAACCGGCCGGTGAGGTGGGCGAGGTCGTACGCGACTCCGGGACGGAGCTGACCGCCACCGGCACCGGTTACGGAACACGCCGCGCAAACTGCTGGGCGTACGCGTGCCCAGGACCGATCCCGCCGAGCGGGAGCTGTGCTGATGCGGTGGGCGCTGCTGCGCGAGCCGGCCCTGCTGGTGCTGCGTCCGGCCCGGCTGCTGCCGCTGACGGTGGGCACCGTCCTGGGCAGTGCGGTCGCGGTGGCTCCGGACGGCCGCGCTCGGTGCGGGCGTCCTCGGACTGGGCCTACTGCTGCGGGCGCCCGGGAGCCGGTGGCACGGGTGGCCCGGCGGCCGTCCCCGGACGGCGGGGAGCCGCCGGGATGATGCCCGGGCCCACGGCGGGCAGGAGCCACGCCCCCGCGGCTACGACGACGTACGAATCACCAGCTCCGTCGGCAGGACCTCGTGCCGGCGTTCCCTGGGGAGCGAGAGCGGCGGGCGGCGGTACGCGATCTCCGTCAGGAGCAGGTCGAGCATCGCGCGGCCCATCTCCTCGATGGGCTGGCGGACGCTGGTCAGCGGCGGGTCCATGTGGCGGGCGATGGCCGAGTCGTCGTAACCGATCAGGGCCACGTCGTCCGGGATGCGGCGGCCCGCCGCGCGCAGCGCCTGGCGGGCGCCCGCCGCAGTGACGTCCGAACCGGCGAAGACCGCGTCCAGGCCGGGGCTGCGCTCCAGCAGCCTGGTCATCGCGCTGCGGCCGCCGTCCTCGGTGAAGTCGCCCGGTTCGAGGAGGAGTTCGTCCACCGGGTGGCCCGCGTCCCGCAGGGCGTCGCGGTAGCCGTCGACGCGCCGCTGAGCACCGTACACGTCGACGCGTCCGGTGATGTGGGCGATCGTGCGCCGCCCGCGGGCGAGCAGGTGCTCGACGGCCGAGCGGGCACCGCCGTAGTTGTCGGAGTCCACCGAGGCCAGCGTCTCCGCCGCCGAGCGCGGGCCGCTGATCACCGCCGGGATCCCCGACTGGGCCAGCAGATCGGGCAGCGGGTCGTCGGCGTGCACGGACACCAGGAGCACGCCGTCCACCCGGTGCGCCGCCAGGTACTGGGCCAGCCGGCGGCGCTCGCGGTCGCTGCCCGCGAAGATCAGCAGCAACTGCAGCTCGGTCTCGGACAGTTCGGCCCCCACACCGCGCAGCATGTCCGAGAAGTACGGCTCCGCGAAGAACCGGGTCTCCGGCTCGGGGACGACCAGGGCGATGGAGTCCGTACGGTTCGCGGCGAGGGCGCGGGCCGCCGTGTTCGGTACGTACCCCAGCTCGGCGACCGCCGCCTCCACCGCGGCCCGCGTCGTCTCGCTGACCCGCGGCGAACCGTTGATCACCCGGGAGACCGTGCCACGGCCGACACCGGCGCGCGCGGCGACCTCTTCGAGGGTCGGCCGACGGCCACTGCGCCCCCGCGCTCCGTGGCTTGCCATGGGCTCCCGCCTCCCTGCACCGGCAATCTCGCTGGTCTGGAATCTAACAGCCCGGCCTGCACGGGTCGCCGTGCGCTGCCGCCGGCAGGGCGGAGGGGAACAGAAGAACAGAAGGGCAGAAGGACACCCCCGACCGACGGCCGCCGACCCCCGACCATCGGCCCCCACCCCGCCCTCACCGCGCCACCCGCCCCCCGTCCGACGGCCCCCGTCCGACCCGCCCCCACGCCCCAGTTAACAGGCAGATAACCGAACGCAGTTGTCCGTGTCGGCTCCCTTGACACCCCCGCTCGAACCGACGACTCTTCAACACATCGATGGTGGGAGCGCTCCCACACCACCTCACACATACACGTCCTGCACGTTCCCCGCCCGAGCCGCAGCACGTACCAACGGGCCCGACAGCGCAGTCGGCCGGGGGGTCGGCACATCAGGAAACAGGAGGACTCCATGCGCACGAGTACCCGCCGGTCCCGCAAACTGGTGGTCTTCGCGGCCGTCGCCGCGCTCGCCACGGGGGCACTGGCCGGCTGCGCCAGCGACGCCGACGACGGTTCGTCCAACTCGGACAGCGGCAACGGCGACGGCACGGGCAAGACCACCTTGACCATCGGAACCTTCGGTGTCTTCGGCTACAAGCAGGCCGGTCTGTACGACGAGTACATGAAGCTCCACCCTGACATCACCATCAAGGAGAACGTCACCACCCGTACCGATGTCTACTGGCCCAAGGTGCTCACCAGGCTCCAGGCCGGTTCCGGCACCGACGACGTCCAGGCCATCGAGGTCGGCAACATCACCGAGGCCGTGCAGACGCAGGGCGACAAGTTCGTCGACCTCGGCAAGGACGTCGACAAGTCCCAGTGGCTGGACTGGAAGAACGCCCAGGCGACCACCAAGGACGGCAAGCTGATCGGGCTCGGCACCGACATCGGACCGATGGCGGTCTGCTACCGCAAGGACCTGTTCGAGAGGGCCGGTCTTGAGACCGACCGGACCAAGCTCGCCGCGCAGTGGAAGGGCGACTGGGCCAAGTACGTCGACCTCGGCAAGGAGTACATGAAGAAGGCGCCGTCCGGCACCAAGTTCGTGGACTCCGCCTCCTCCGTCTACAACGCGGCGGTGGGCGGCGCGACCGAGCGGTACTACGACAAGGACGGCAACGTCGTCTGGGACAGGTCCCCGGGCGTGAAGAAGGCCTGGGACGCGGCGATGACCGTCGCCACCAGCGACATGTCGGCGAAGCTGAAGCAGTTCGACCCGACCTGGGACCAGGGGTTCGCCAACGGCACCTTCGCCACCGTCGCCTGCCCGGCCTGGATGATCGGCTACATCGAGCAGAAGACCGGTGACTCCGGCAAGGGCAAGTGGGACGTGGCGGCGGCGCCGGCGGCCTCCAACTGGGGCGGCTCCTTCCTCGGCGTGCCGACCGCGGCCAAGCACCAGAAGGAGGCTGTCGCGCTGGCGAAGTGGCTGACCGCGCCCGAACAGCAGGCGAAGGTGTTCGCCAAGCAGGCCAGCTTCCCGTCGGTTCCGTCGGCGTACCCGGACCTGAAGCCGCAGGCCGCCACCACGGCGTACTTCGCGAACGCGCCGCTCACTCAGATCTTCTCCGACGCGGCGAAGGTCATCCCCGCGCAGCCCCTCGGCCCCAAGGACAAGCCGATCGACACCGCGATCAGCGACATCGGCATCCTCCAGGTGGAACAGAAGGGCAAGTCCCCGGCGCAGGGCTGGGACGCGGCCAAGAACGAGATCAAGGACGTGCTCGGCCAGTGACCGGCTCGAAGCAGGCCCTGGCGCAGACCGCGCCGAGTGCCGACGCCGCGCCCGGCTCCCCGCCGGGCGCGGCCCCCGGCGCTCGCGGTCGCGGTGCGCCGGCGGGCGCCGACTCCTGGCGCAGCCGGCTGTACCGCTGGGACATGAAGGCGTCGCCGTACGCGTTCGTAGCCCCCTTCTTCATCCTCTTCGGGGCCTTCTCGCTGGTCCCGCTGCTGTACACGGCCTGGTACTCGCTGCACGACGTGCAGCTGTCGTCGCTGGACCACCAGACCTGGGCGGGCCTGCACAACTACCAGAACCTGCTGTCCTCGGACTTCTTCTGGAACGCGCTGCGCAACACCCTCACCATCGGGCTGATCTCGACCGTCCCGCAGCTGCTGGCGGCGCTCGGGCTCGCGCATCTGCTCAACTACCGGCTGCGCGGCTCGACCGTGTGGCGCGTGGTGATGCTCACCCCGTACGCCACGTCGGTCGCGGCGGCGACGCTGGTGTTCACGCTGCTGTACTCCTGGGACGGCGGCATGGTCAACTGGATCCTGCACTTCGTCGGCGTGGATCCGGTCAACTGGCGTGAGTCGGACTGGGGTTCGCAGTTCGCGGTGTCGTCCATCGTGATCTGGCGGTGGACCGGCTACAACGCGCTGATCTACCTGGCGGCGATGCAGGCCATCCCGACCGACCTGTACGAGTCGGCGGCGATCGACGGGGCCAGCCGCTGGCAGCAGTTCCGGCATGTGACGATCCCCCAGCTGCGGCCGACGATCCTGTTCACGGTGGTCGTGTCCACCATCGGGGCGACCCAGCTGTTCGGTGAGCCGCTGCTGTTCGGCGGTGTCAGCGGTTCGAAGGGCGGGGCCGAGCACCAGTACCAGACGCTCGGTCTGTACATGTACGACCAGGGCTGGATCATCGGCAACCTGGGCAAGGCATCGGCGATCGCCTGGTCGATGTTCCTCCTCCTGGTGATCATCGCGCTGATCAACATGCTGTTCGTCCGACGCCTGAGGAAGTCCCAATGACCACCAGTGAACTCAGCCTCCCGCGCGGGACGGGCACCGAGCGGCGCGGACGCGGACGACGCCGGGTGATGGGCGCGGGCAAGCAGCTGCACGCGGGCCCGGTCGCCTATGTCGTGCTGGCCGTCTTCGCGCTGGTCTCCCTGGCGCCGCTGGTGTGGACGGCGATCGCGGCCTCCCGCACCGACCGGCGGCTGGCCGAGACCCCGCCGCCGCTGTGGTTCGGCGGCAACCTGTTCAAGAACCTGCAGTCCGCCTGGGACGAGGCCGGGCTGGGCAGCGCCATGGTCAACTCCGTGATCGTGGCGGGCACCATCACGATCAGTACGGTGCTGTTCGCGACCATGGCCGGGTTCGCCTTCGCCAAGCTGCGGTTCCGGTTCTCCGGTCTCCTGCTGCTGCTGACGATCGGCACGATGATGATCCCGCCGCAGCTGGCGGTCGTACCGCTGTACCTGTGGATGTCGGATCTCGGCTGGTCGAACCAGTTGCAGACGGTGATCCTGCCGAGCCTGGTGACCGCGTTCGGCACGTTCTTCATGCGGCAGTACCTGGTGCAGGCGCTGCCGACCGAACTGGTCGAGGCGGCCCGGGTGGACGGGGCGGGCAGTCTGCGGATCCTGTGGCACGTGGTGTTCCCGGCGGCGCGGCCGGCGATGGCCGTGCTCGGCCTGCTGACCTTCGTGTTCGCCTGGAACGACTTCCTGTGGCCGATCATCGCCCTGACCCAGCAGAACCCCACCGTGCAGGTCGCCCTCAACTCGCTCGGCACCGGCTACGTACCGGACCAGGCGGTGATCATGGCGGGCGCGCTGCTCGGCACGCTGCCGCTGCTGGCCGCCTTCCTGCTGTTCGGCAAGCAGATCGTGGGCGGCATCATGCAGGGCGCGATCAAGGGCTGACCCGCCCCGGCCGCCGGGGACCGGGGGCCGGGCCACCGCCGCCCCGGCCCCGGTACTCCCCTTCCCCTACTCCTCCTCCCGCCCTCTCCCACCCCCTTCCTCCCCTTCCTCCTCCCCGACCCCTCGATGGGAGCGCTTCCATGCCTGAACCCGTTACCCCCGTGAGTTTCCCCTCCGCCTTCCTCTGGGGCGCCGCGACCTCCGCGTACCAGATCGAGGGGGCGGCACGGGAGGGCGGCCGTACCCCTTCGATCTGGGACACCTTCAGCCACACGCCCGGCAGGACGGCCGGCGGCGACACCGGTGACGTCGCGGTCGACCACTACCACCGCTACCGCGAGGACGTGGCGCTGATGGCCCGGCTGGGCCTGAACGCGTACCGGTTCTCGGTCTCCTGGCCGCGGGTGCAGCCCACGGGCCGGGGCCCGGCCGTCCAGGTGGGCCTGGACTTCTACCGCCGCCTGGTCGACGACCTGCTGGCCGCCGGCATCAAGCCGGCCGTCACCCTCTACCACTGGGACCTGCCCCAGGAGCTGGAGGACGCGGGCGGCTGGCCGGAGCGGGACACCGCCCACCGGTTCGCCGAGTACGCGCAGATCGTCGGGGAGGCGCTGGGCGACCGGGTGGAGCAGTGGATCACCCTCAACGAGCCCTGGTGCAGCGCCTTCCTGGGCTACGCCTCCGGGGTGCACGCACCGGGCCGGACCGAACCGGTGGCCTCGCTGCGGGCCGCACACCACCTCAACCTGGCGCACGGCCTCGCCACCACGGCGCTGCGTTCGGTGCTGCCGAAGCACGCCTCGATCGCGCTCAGCCTCAACTCCTCCGTGGTGCGCACGGTTACGCAGGACCCGGCTGACCTGGTGGCGGGCCGGCAGATCGACGACCTGGCCAACGGCATCTTCCACGGCCCGATCCTGCACGGCGCGTACCCGGGGACGCTGTTCGAGTCCACGGCGTCGCTCACCGACTGGTCGTACGTCCACGACGGCGACCTCCGGGCGATCCATCAGCCGCTGGACGCGCTGGGCCTCAACTACTACACGCCCACACTGGTCTCCGCGAGCGGGCCGGACACCGCCGGACACCAGGCGGACGGACACGGGGCGAGCGAGCACTCGCCCTGGCCGGGCGCCGACGGCGTGACCTTCCACCAGACCCCGGGCGAACGCACGGAGATGGGCTGGACCGTCGACCCGACGGGCCTGCACGAACTGATCATGCGGTACGCGCGACAGGCCCCCGGTCTGGCGCTGTACGTGACGGAGAACGGAGCCGCCTTCGACGACAAGCCGGACCAGGACGGCCGGGTCCACGACCCGGAGCGCGTCGCCTATCTGCACGGCCACCTGTCGGCGGTCCACCGGGCGGTCGCGGACGGCGCGGACGTACGGGGCTACTACCTGTGGTCCCTGATGGACAACTTCGAGTGGGGCTACGGCTACGAGAAGCGGTTCGGCGCGGTGTACGTCGACTACGCCACGCTGGAGCGGACGCCGAAGTCGAGCGCGCAGTGGTACGGGCAGGCCGCCCGGTCCGGTGCGCTGCCGCCGGCCGGAACCCCGTAGTCCGGCGGCGCGGTCAGCGGAACACGGAGGGCGGCGGCGCGGGTGAGGCCACCGCCGCCGCGTCCGTCACGGGGAGTGCGCCGCCGGTGAAGTCGGCGAGGGGCCTGCCGTGTTCGACCCGCCCTGGGTGCGGGTCGCAGGCCGCCCGCCGGGTCAGTTCGGCGATCGGCAGCGGGCCGTCGGCGGCGACCAGGACCGCGTTGCCGAACCGCTTGCCGCGCAGCACGGCCGGGTCGGCGACCAGCGCCACCCCGGCGAAGCGGGCGGCGGCGGTGGCGATCTGGCCGCGCAGGTGGGCGAGCGGCGGGCCATCGGCGAGGTTGGCCGCGTAGACGCCGGTGGGGGCGAGCGCGCGGCGGACCTCGTCGAGGAATTCGGCCGAGGTGAGGTGGGCGGGTGTCCGGGCGCCGCTGAACACGTCGGTGACGACCAGGTCGGCCCAGCCGTCCGGGACCTTGGCGAGGCCCGCACGCGCGTCCGTCGATCGCACCCGGATCCGGGCGGCCGGGTCCAAGGGGAGCCGGCTGCGTACGAGTTCGACGAGCCGGGTGTCGCGTTCGACGACCTGCTGGGTGGAGCGGGGGCGGGTGGCGGCGATGTACCGGGCGAGGGTGCAGGCACCGCCGCCGAGGTGCACGGCGTGCAGTGGCCTTCCGGGCGGGGCGGCCAGGTCGACGACGTGGCCGAGCCGGCGCTGGTACTCGAAGGAGAGGTGGGCGGGGTCGTCGAGGTCGACGTGCGACTGCGGCGCCCCGTCGATCAGCAGCGTCCAGGCCCGCCGGCGGTCCGGATCGGGCACCAGCTGCGCCAGCCCACCGTCGACACGCTCGGCGACGACATCGGCGTCCGCCGCACGACGCCCGGATTTCCTTGCCCTGCCCACCCGGCCATTCTCGCAGCCGCCGTTTCCCCCGGCCCAGCGGCGTCCGAGGGCCGCGGAACGGCACCCCGCGGGGCGCCGGCCCCGCCACCTTCACCGTGCACAGGAACGGGATATTGCGCGGCCGGTCACGGCGCACGCCGCACCCACCCCGCGGCACAGCTCCCGTACCGCCCGCTCGCCGCACTCCGGCCAAGCGTCAACGGCAGCTGTCCGCGGCCTTGATCAGCCGAGCCGCCTCCCCCAGGGCACGCCGCAGCACCGACGGGTCCGTCGCCAGGTCGGCCTCACCGGGCGGCAGCAGCCAGTCCGAGCCCGCGACCGGGGGCTCCCGGTGCAGGCTCAGCCCGCGCCCGTCGGTCTCCGTGCAGGTGCTGCCCGGGACGTCCCAGGCAGCCGCGGTCCCCGGGGGCACGAGGAAGCCGAGGGTCTCGCCCCCGTCGTCGTGCAGGACGGGTCCCACCGCCTCCCCGGCTCCTCGCCGCAGGATGTCGACCGCCTCCAGACCCTGTCGGGTCGGCACCGTCACGAGGTCGCACGATTTCGGCGACGACATGGACGACACGATCGACATACCAAGATCGTTGCTCCGGCTGGTCTCCATCCGGGCCTCCACCACGCAGCATCTTGCAGTCCACCCCGTCCAACGAGACAGGACGTCAACAGCTACGCGCCGGGCCGCCGCAAAGGATGGCAGTTCATGGCAGATCGCAGGGCGGATATCCGGTTTGTGGCCAAACACTGTGTGGCGGGTGGGTCGCAGCGGGTACGTTCTTGCCCGCCGGATGAAGGGTGCCTCACGGGCAACTCTCCTTGAATCATCCCGAATCCGGCATGGTTCGACGGTTCGCACGAGAGGACCCCCGGCCATGGCGTCGTCAACGGTGACCTCGTCACAGCCCGACCGGCCGCCGCGGCCGAACCTTGCCTTCCGGCAGTTGCGCGGCCGGCGTTCACCCGCCGAGTTCGCGGCGCAGGTACGACGTGCCGCCCGCGAGATCGGTGAGCGAGTGAGCTGTGACGCGCGCTACGTCGGCCGGGTGGAGGCAGGTGAGATCCGCTGCCCGAACTACGCGTACGAACGGGTGTTCCTGCACATGTTCCCCGGCCGCACGCTCGCCGACCTCGGCTTCGCGCCCCGCTCGTCCGTCCGCGGACGCGCGGCACGCCCGGCCGGGGACGCGTCCTCTGCGGCAGGCACCCACCCGGTGCCCGCAGCGGGCGGGACGGGTGCGGCAGTCGAGCCGGAGGACCCGTACGACACGCACCAGAACCACGAGGAGAGCGACGTGCTGCGTCGCGCATTCATGACCGGCGGGGGCGCCACGGTGGCCGCCGCCCTGGGACCCTTCGCCCTCACCACCGACACCGCGGCCGGGCCCGCGGACCGGCCGTACCGGCGGGCCGGATCGAGCGAGGCCACGGCCCTCGAAGAAGCCGTCCGCCGGATCCGGCTGCTCGACGACCGGCACGGCGCGGACGGCCTCTACCGGCGCGCGGCGGCCCCGCTGCGCGCCGCCTACACGCTGCTGGACGCGGGAGCGACCCGGCAGACGACCGTCGACCGGCTGCACTCGGGCGCCGGCGAGCTGGCCATCTCGGTGGGCTGGCTGGCGCACGACTCCGGGCGGTTCGACGACGCGCGTTCGCACTACGCGGAGGCGCTGGCGACCGCCCGGATGATCGCGGACCCGGCCCTGGAGGCGCACGCCTTCTGCAACACGGCGTTCCTCGCGCGGGACGCCGGACGGCCGCGGGAGGCGGTGCGGGCGGCTCAGGCCGCGCAGCGGGTGGGGCGCGCACTGGGCTCCGCGCGCCTGATGTCGCTGCTCGCACTGCGCGAGGCGGGCGGCTGGGCGGGGCTCGCCGACCGCACGGGCTGCGAACAGGCGCTGGCCCGGGCCCAGGCCCTGTACGAACGAGGACGCTCGGACGCCGACCCCGAGTGGATGAGTTTCTACGGGCAGGCCGAACTGGAGGGGCTGGAGGCCCAGTGCTGGTCCATGCTGGGCGACTGGCCGCGCGCGGCCCGGCACGCCCGCCGCGCGGCCCAGCTCCAGGACCCGCACTTCACCCGGAACATCGCCCTGTACACGGCGGAACTCGCCGACGACCTCGCGCGCGGGGGCCTTCCCGACGAGGCCGCGCAGGCCGGGATCCGGGTGCTCGGCCTGCTGGACCAGGTCCAGTCGTCCCGGGTCCACTCGATACTCGCGGGGACGGCACGCGTGCTGCTGCCGCACCGCAGGGCGTCGGGGGTGTCCGAGTTCCTGGAGCGGCACGCCTCGCTGCCGCGCACCGTGTGAGGACACCCACCCCGCCGGCGGGGTGAGCACGGTCACCCCGCGAGGTGGCCCAGGTCGTTCCAGCTCTCGATCGCCGGTTCGCCGTAGGCCCAGCCGAGGACCGACAGGGACGCGGGGCCGAGGCGGATGCGCGCGGCGAAGTCGAGCGGCAGGCCCAGCCACCGCGCCCCTATGGAGCGCAGGATGTGCCCGTGGGCGAAGACCAGGACGTCACGGTCCGCGGACCTGGCCCAGGCCACCACCTCGTCCGCCCGTGCCGTCATCCCGGCCAGGTCCTCGCCCCCGGGGACACCGTCCCGCCAGATGAGCCAGCCGGGGCGGACGGCCTGGATCTCGGCGGGGGTCATGCCCTCGTAGGCGCCGTAGTCCCACTCCAGGAGCGTGTCCCAGACGGCGGCCCGCCCGCCGAATCCGGCCAGTTCGCACGTCTCACGCGCGCGTGCCAGCGGGCTGGTGCGCACCTCGGCCCCGGGCAGGCCGTCGAACGGCGGCCGGTGCAGCCGCTCGCCGAGCAGCTTGGCCCCCGTCCGCCCCTCCTCCAGGAGCGGCACGTCGGTTCTGCCGGTGTGCTGGCCGGACAGCGACCACTGCGTCTGTCCGTGCCGGGCCAGCAGGATGCGGGGTGCCATGACGGGGGCCTTTCCGGGGCAGGGCGGTGCCGGACCGGTCCGCGGTCCAGGGAGCACGAGGGGTCGGAACGAACGGGCGGGAGGAGGGGTGGATCCAGGAGGCCGAACGAGGGGTGGAACACAGGAGAAACACGAGGGAACGGAACCGGAACCCCTCCATCATCACGCATCACCGTGGCGGGCAACCCGCCGGGCGACCTCGGCGTCTATCAGGGCTGGAACGCCCCCGTACGGGGTGTACCGCGTACACCGTAAAGTGGCACGGTCGGCCCGCAGGGCGCCGCGCGGAGAAGGGGGAGGCAGTCGGATGCCGCAGACCGAGACACCGGGCACCGGGGTGTCCCAGCGGATCCGGCTGCGGTGGTGGACCGAGTTGCCGCTCATCCTCCTGGTGTACGGCTGCTACTCGGCCGGGCGTCTGCTCGCCCGGGGGGACGTCTCGACCGCCGTCGACCACGGCCTGGTGATCCTGCGCATAGAGAAGTTCCTGCGCGTCAACGCCGAACACCCGCTCAACCGGCTGTTCACGCGCGAGGCGTGGCTCGGGGTGCCCGCCGACTTCTGGTACGCGTCCCTGCACTATCTGGTCACCCCGGCGATACTGATCTGGATCTTCCGGTTCCGCAGCTCCCACTACCGCGCGGTGCGCACCTGGCTGATGACGTCCACGTTCATCGGCCTGATCGGCTTCACCCTGCTGCCCACCTGCCCGCCCCGGCTGCTGGCGCCCGAGGAGGGCTTCGTCGACACGATGGCCCAGTACAGCTCGTACGGCTGGTGGGGCGGCGAGGCCAGTGCCCCGCGCGGGATGGGCGGGATGACCAACCAGTACGCGGCCATGCCGAGTCTGCACGTGGGCTGGGCGCTGTGGTGCGGGGTGATCCTGTGGCGGTACGGCGGTACGCGGCTGACCAAGGTTCTCGGGGTGGCCTACCCGCTGCTGACCGCCACCGTGGTCATGGGCACCGCCAACCACTATCTGCTGGACGCGGTGGCGGGCGTGGCCGTGATGGGCGTCGGGCTGCTGCTCACGCCGTACGTGACGCGGGCCGCCACCGCATTGCGGGCCCGCCTCGCGCCGCCCGCGGTACAGGCCCTGCAGTCGGTGCGGGCCCGTACCGCCCCGGCCGTCGCGCCCGTCGCGCAAGACTCCGGCGACGCGGCAGCCCCGATTGTCAGTGGCGGATGCCAGACTTCGCCGGGTGAGCGAATTCCACAGCAGCGCGAGGAACGGTTCGGGTCCGGAGCCGAACCGCACCCTTCCCCCAGGGACACGGGAGAGCGACCGCAGGACTGGGATCTCCCCCGCCCCGGCGAAGTCGAGAGTCTGGGGAAGGCTCGCTGAGCTGCGCGGCCCCGGCGTGCCGTCCAAGGCACTGGACGCGCGCGCCCTCGCGGCGCTCGCCGCGAACCCGGGATGCCGCAGGCGGGCCGTCCTGGACGGCGCCGGGGTGGACAAGGCGGCGCTGGCGAGCGCGCTGGGCGCCCCGCCCGTCTTCGGCCGTTCGCAGTTCGCCCTCACCCGGGGCAACGCTTTCGAAGCACGAGTGAAGGCGGGCGACGGCGCCGAACTGCTGCGGCTCGTGCACACCACGCTGGACCCGGCCGCCGAGCCGCCGCAGGAGGCCGCCGTCCCCGACCTGTCCGCGATCGGCCCCGAGGGGCGCACGGCCCGTACGGCGCTGGCGCTGCGCGAGGCCACGGCCGTCCGGGGCGGCTGGACGCTGCTCGACCATCCGATGCTGGCGCTCGACGTCGCGGGCTCCGCCACGTTCCTGGAGCCGGACGCGGTGGTCGTGCACCCCGACGGCAGCTGGTCCGTCGTGGAGATCAAGTCCTTCCCGATGCTGGACGGTTCGGCGGACCCGGCGAAGGTGGGCGCCGCCGCCCGGCAGGCCGCGGTGTACGTGCTGGCCCTGGAGGAGGTCGCGGCCCGCCTCGACCCCGCCCCGCGCGTGCGCCACCAGGTGCTCCTGGTCTGCCCCAAGGACTTCTCCAACCTCCCCACCGCCTCCGCCGTGGACGTCCGCAAGCAGCGCGCCGTCACCGCCCGCCAGCTGGCCCGGCTCACCCGGATCCAGGACATCGCCGACGCCCTGCCCGACGGCACCTGCTTCGCCCCCGGCCTGCCCGCCGCCGAGCTGACGACCGCGGTCGAGGCGGTCCCGGCGGCCTACGCGCCCGAGTGCCTGGCCGTCTGCGAACTCGCCTTCCACTGCCGGGCGCGGTCGCGCGCGGCGGGCGCGGTCACCGCGCTCGGCCGCCCGCTGCGCGCCGAGTTGGGCGGTCTGACCACGGTCGAGGAGGTGCTGTCGGCGGCCCGCGGGGCGAGCGGCGACCCGGCCGATCCGGCGGTCGCCGCGCTGCGCAGGGCAGCCGCCCTGCGCGCGGAGGCACTGCGCGAGGCGGCACCGCAGGACACCGCACCGCACGACACTGCACCGCACGACACGGCACCGGGCGGGACGGCACCAGGCGGAAAGGAACCGGACACAGACGCACCGGACGGCGAGGCGTTCCCCAGGGCGCGGGCCGGCCAGGAGGTGGCCCCTTGTCGCTGATCACCGCACTCGGCCGGCTGGAGGCGGTCAGCTCGGGCCGGGCCCGCCCCGCCGCCACCGTCCGGCACCGGCACCTGTCCGACCGGCCCCTGGTGTTCGTACCGCTGACCACCGCGGGTGAGACCGGCGCCCCGCTCGGCGCGCTGGTCGGCACCGACCGGGACGCGCCCCGGCTGCTGGTCGTGGAGCAGCCGCGCGATCGCGACCTGCGGTTCGCGTTCCTCGCCGACGTCGCCGACGTCGTCCTGCCCTACCTCGACGCGTACACCGACCACGTGGAGGCCGCCGAGCGCACCGAGACCGACCCGGAGACCGGCAAGCGGGTCAAGGTCGAGGCGGAACTGTGCGCCGACGCGCCCCAGCTGATCGTGCCGAGCCGCGCGGGCGTCGACTTCGTACGGCTGCTCGGCCGCTCCATGCGCTTTCGCCGCACGGCCGAGCAGGACCCCGAGGCGCCGTATCCGGCGCCGCCGCGGGTGCCGCTGCTCGGGCGGTGGCTGACGCACTTCGCCGAGCGGGCCCGGGTGCCCGGCTCCTCGCTGCTGCTCGCGCTCACCGACGTGCTGGCCCGGCACTGGACCACCGGCCAGTCGAGCCTGGAGGACCAGCACCTGGGCACGCTGCTGGCCTGGATCGACCCGCCCGCCGGGCAGTCCGGTGCCGCGGCGGCCGACCGGGCCGAGCGGGCCCGCGACGCCGACGGCCAGTTGCTGTTCCCGCCCGCGGGCCCGGCCACCGACCCGGCCTTCGACAACAAGCTGCTCGCCCCCGCCATCGAGCGCCACCACCGTGCCCGCACCGCGCTGGCGACGGCCGAGGACGGCCTGGAGGCCGACGACCTGCTCGGTCCGCTCAGCGTCGCCGAGCGGGAGATCCGCGCCCTGGTCGACAGCCGTACCCGGCCCACCTGGGACGCCGTGTGGCGCGGGCTCGACCTGCTGCGGGCGCTGCCCGACGGCGCGCACGTGGAGGAGCGGTGGCTGCGCGACCGCTGGTCGTTCACCGGCCACCGCGACCGGGTGCGGGCCGGCGAGCCCCCGCAGCCGCGCCGCGACGACGCGGTCACCGCGGCGAACAAACTGGCCACCCGCGAACGCGAACAGGCCCGCCTTGAGGCGCAGGAGGCGCTCGACGACCCGCTGGTGATGGCGGGCCGGCGGCTGGCCGGGGAGGCGTTCGCGGGCGAGGTCGTCGAGGTCGTCATGGCGTACAGCGAGGGGAAGCGGCCCAGTCCGCGCCCGCTGGTCACCGTCCGCACCGACGACCGGCCGCAGCTCGGGGAGCGGGCGAAGGCGTACCGCTCGCTGGCGGGCCGCCCGCAGTCGGCCGAGTTCGTCGGATACGAGGGCGACGGGCTGGTCGTGCTGCGGATCCTGGACAAGATGGGCCGCGGCAAGGAACCCGAGGACGGATCGGTGCCCGAGAAGGGCGACCGGCTCTGCTTCACGCTGTTCGAACACGAACAGCGCGGCGGGGCGAAGCTGCCCGACCCGGAGCAGACCCCGTGGACGCACGGCGGGCCGCCCGGCGAGGCCGCCGCGGAGGCCGCCGATCCCGTCACCGAGGAGGACGTGCTGTGACGGACGAGACCTTCGACCCGGGCGCCGCCGCCGCCCGCGCCACCCAGGCGATCCTGCACGACACCCTGCACGGCGCGCACCGGGGCGTGGTCGTCGACTCCCCGCCCGGCGCGGGCAAGTCCACCCTGGTGGTCCGGGCGGCGCTCGAACTGGCCGACGCGGGACGGCCGCTGATGGTGGTCGCCCAGACCAACGCCCAGGTCGACGACCTGGTCCTGCGGCTCGCCGAGAAGAACCCCGAGCTGCCGGTGGGCCGCCTGCACAGCAGCGACGCCGACCCGTACGACAAGGCGCTGGACGACCTGCCGGCCGTGCGCACGTCGGCGAAGGCGGCGGACCTGGCCGGCCTCCCGGTGGTGCTGTCCACGGCCGCGAAGTGGGCGCACGTCAAGGTGGACGAACCCTGGCGGCACGCGATCGTCGACGAGGCGTACCAGATGCGGTCGGACGCGCTGCTGTCGGTGGCCGGGCTGTTCGAGCAGGCGCTGTTCGTGGGCGACCCGGGCCAGCTGGACCCGTTCGCGATCGTGGGCAGCGAGCAGTGGGCGGGTCTGTCGTACGACCCGTCGGCCTCCGCCGTGACGACGCTGCTCGCGCACAACCCGAAGCTGCCGCAGCACCGGCTGCCGGTGTCCTGGCGGCTGCCGGCCTCGGCCGCGCCGCTGGTCTCGGGCGCCTTCTACCCGTACACGCCGTTCCGCAGCGGCACCGGCCACGGCGACCGCGGGCTGGCCTTCGCCGTGCCGTCCGACGGCTCGGGAGCCGACCGGGTGATCGACGAGGCGGCGGCCTCGGGCTGGGGTCTGCTGGAACTGTCCGCGCGGCACACCCCGCGTACGGACCCGGAGGCGGTGCGGGCCGTGGCGGCGGTGGTCCGCCGGCTGCTGGACCGCGGCGGCGCCGCCACGTCGGAGCGCGGTACCGCACCGCTCACCGCGGACCGGATCGCCGTCGGCACGGCGCACCGGGACCAGGCCGCGGCGGTACGGGCGGCGCTGGCCGAGCTGGGCGTGGCGGACGTCACGGTCGACACGGCGAACCGGCTCCAGGGGAGGGAGTACGACGTGACGGTGGTCCTGCATCCCCTCTCCGGCCGCCCCGACGCCACCGCCTTCCACCTGGAGACGGGCCGCCTGTGCGTGCTCGCCTCCCGGCACCGCCACGCGTGCGTCGTGGTGTGCCGCGCGGGAGTGGCGGACCTCCTGGACGACTATCCGTCGGCCGACCCGGTCCAGCTGGGCACGCTAGTGAAATTTCCGGACGGCTGGGAGGCCAACCATGCGGTCCTCGCCCACCTGACGGAACACCGGGTGGCCTGGCAGCCGTGACCGTGCGGCGGTCGTGACCGTGCGGCGGTCGTGACCGTGCGGCGGGGCCGCGGCCGGGCCCCGGTCACCCGGTCTGCCGCCGCCCGCGAGGGGGGCTTGCGGGCACGCGGGAGAATGGTGGGTGGCGCAGCCTGAGGGCGGCCGACCGAACCGTACGAGGAGGACGAGACATGGCGGAGCCCACGCCGCGACGGAACGAACCGCGGCTACGCCCCGCGCCCCTGCTCTTCGAGCCCGTGGCGGCGGTCGCCGATCCCGAGCACTTCTTCGACCTGGAGTCGATGGACGATCCCCGGGCCCTGCTGGCGCGGGCGACCGAGCTGGCCCAGGCGTTCCGCGCCGCCGCCGACCGGGCCGTCGAGTTCCAGGCCGTCGCCGCCGCCCAGCTGGCCGACCCGCGCCGCTTCGACCGGCTGACGCCCGCGGACATCGCGGAGCGGGCGGAGTGGACCGAGGACTATGCGAAGAAGATGGTGGAGTTCGGCCGGGACCTGATGCGCGGGGTCGACACCGAGGACCGCGGCACCGCCGATCCGGTGTGAGGCCCGGGGCCCGCGCGTGCCGGGCGGGTGTCACGCCGTGTCGCGCCACCCGCCCAGGGCATATGCCAAGCGGGCAAGATACTCCCTCTTACACCGCCACGTCCCGAATTTCCGCAACTCAGCGCGATCGGGATTTCACCGGCGGTAGACCTATGGGTCATGAGCAGCACACGGAAGGTCACCGCTGACGGCGCCGCCTGGCTCGTCTCCGCAGGAACGTATCCGCGGAGCACGCTCGCCCTGTGGGAGGAACGTCCGGACACCCCGCTCGTCCTGCCCTGCGGCACCGTCTTCGACGTGGTCAGCGCACCGGCGGTGTTCGGCCGCCGGATGCTGGACCGGCTGTGGGCCGAGGGCCCGGGGTCCGGACCGGTCGCGGTGTTCCGCGGCCGGGTGCTGCTGTTCACCGCCCCGGGCACGGCACAGCGGCTGCCCTCGCTGCTGGCCTGGGAGGAGCGGGGCTGCGGGGGCCGTACCTGCGGTGTGCCGCCGCTGCTGTGCCACGGCACCGGGGACGCGGTGACCGTACCGGCGCTGCGGACCGCGGACGCCGAGCGGTCCGACGCCCGCGACGACTCGCGCTGGCTGGTCGCCCCCGACAGCCGTCACCCGTGGCTGCCCGGGCCCGAGGTCGCGCTCTGGGCGGCGGTCCGGGCGGCCCGGGAAACCGTGCGGATATCGATTTTTCCTCCCGCCGAGCAGGGTGCTAAGGTCTACGACGTCAGCAGGCGCCGCTAGCTCAGTTGGTTAGAGCAGCTGACTCTTAATCAGCGGGTCCGGGGTTCGAGTCCCTGGCGGCGCACAGTGATGACGGTGAAGGGTTCACGCCACAAGCGTGAACCCTTCCGTGTTTCCGCTGTCCGTCTGCGCTGTCCGGCACGTTCAGATCCCGACCTTCGGCGTGATCTTCAGCGTCCAGGCGCCGGACGCCGTCCTGGCCTCGGCCTCCACCCGTACGCCGTCCCCCGGCACGGTGAAGCTCTCGCCCAGCGCGACCGGGGCGTCGGCGAGCGGCGGGTAGACCGAGCCCTCCCAGCAGCCCTCGGTGCGCGGGTGGGCGTCCACGACCTCGATCGGGCCGTCGCCGGAGGCCGCCGCGCTGTGCACCCGGTAGACCAGCACGCCCTGGTGGCAGATCCCGCTGTCCGGTCCGGCCGGGCCGCGCGCCTCGAAGGCCAGCGCGCTGTCCGGCCCGGTGCGCACGACGGCCAGCTTCACCCCGCCGCCCAGCCCGAACGCCGGCGTTCCGGCGGCCGCGCCGGCCGGGGTCTCCCCGGCACCCAGCGGCTCCAGCGTCAGCCGGGTCGGCCCGGCACCCTGTACGCACACCACCTGGCGGGGTTCGAGCCAGCCGAGTTTCCACTTGTGCCAGGCGAACAGGTCGGGCGCCAGACCGAACTGGCTGCCCATCAGGTCCCAGTCGCCCACGTAGGTGTCCCAGTCGCCCTGCTCGTCCGCAGGGCGGTGGTAGAGGTCCGGCAGGTCGAAGACGTGCCCGGTCTCGTGCGCGAGAACCAGCCGGTCCGGCGGATGCCGCTCGAAGACCGTGACGACCCGGCGGATCTCCTTGCCGTCCACCCGCACCGGGGCGTCCAGGTTGACCACCTTCGTCGCGTCGGAGTCCACGCCGGGCGCGTCCGGGTCGGCCACGAAGTAGACGACGTCGTAGCGCGAGAAGTCGACCTCCGGGTCGGCCACCGCGAACGCGTCCCGCAGATAGGCGGCGCGCTGCGCGGCGTTCCAGTCACGCTTTATGGCGTACGACGCCGACGGGTTCGGCATGCGGATCCAGTGGTCCAGCGGATGCGGACGCAGCGTGAACCGGCCATAGGAGACCTGCTCGAAGAAGCGGCTGGTGCCGGGGAAGTGGTCGGCGGCCAGTTGGGCGGGTGTGCTGCGTGGGACGGAGTCCGGGAAGGAGAGGAACACCATCACGGCGTCGAGCGGGCGGGTCGGCCGGGTGTAGGCGGGGTTCCAGGTGTCCACCCCCTCGGAGTGGTGGGCGTCGGTCCGCGGCAGGGCGCACGGAGCCGTGGAGAACGGCTCGGCCACCGACGGGACGGTGAGGATCGACGTCGCGGCGAGCGCCGACATCGTGGTGAACACGGCGGCGGCACTGCGCAGATGGGGCGGCAAAGGAGCACCTCCGGGTGCGGTTGCACGGGACACCGCACCCAGCTTGGGGCATTTTGCCGCATAACGCCCTGTTTGTCTGCACCAGAAGGGTGACCATCCCTGAACGACCGACACCCCGAATCACTCACGGAACGTCACAAGCGGTCGGGGGCCCGCAGAACCGGTCCAGGCACGGGCAGAAACGATCTGTCAGAACGGTGGGTCCATCAGGGACACTGGAAGGTGGCTGCACGGCCCTCGGGCCAGCCTCTATGATCGGCACACTTTCCTGCACGGACAGCGATCGAGTGCACGGCGGGAGCGAGCGGTGAGCGGAACGTCCGAAGGGCCGACGCCCGCGGCAGACCTCGACCGGTCCGCCGTCACAGAGAGTGACAACAGTACGCCTCCCGGTGCCCGGCCGCGGGCCGGGGCACCGTCCCACACCTACCGTTCCGTCTTCACGGCCGCGCCGTTGGGCATGGCCGTCGTCGACCGGGGCGGCCTGGTGGTCAGCGCCAACGACGCCCTCGGCGAACTGCTCGGCACCGACGCCGCCGGGCTGACCGGGCGGGTCGCGGCCGACCTGGTCGACCTGGCCTCCGACGCCCGTGCCTGGCACGCCTACCGCGAGGTGCTGCGCGGACGGCAGGCGCGGCTGCGGTGCACCCGGCGGGTGAAGCAGCCCGACGGCCGTTCGGTGTGGGTGCAGGTCACCATCGCCCCGCTCACCGGACCCGAGGAGGGCATCCTGCTCTCCGTCACCGACATCAGCGCCCGCCGGGAACTCCAGGCGCGGCTGCGGCACTTGCAGATGCACGACCCGGTGACCCGGCTGCCCAACCGCACGCTGTTCTTCGAGCGGCTGACGGCGGCGCTGGAGACGGACGCCTACGAACAGGGCGGAACCGGCCGGATCGGGCTGTGCTACCTCGACCTGGACGGCTTCCAGGTGGTCAATGACACTCTCGGCCACCGGGTCGGCGACCGGCTGCTGGCCGCCGTGGCGGAGCGGCTGACCCGGGTCGCGGACGACGCCGGCGCCGGACGGGCGGGCACCCCGCTGGTGGCGCGGCTCGGCGGCGACGAATTCGCCCTGCTCGTCGAGGACTCGACCGGCACCGACCAGTTGGCCGAACTGGCCGAGGCCACGCTGACCGCGCTGCGGGACCCCTTCGACCTGATGGGCCGGCGGCTGTCGCTGACGGCCTCCATCGGGGTCGTCGAGCGGCACGCGGCCGGCACGACCGCCACCGGTCTGATGCAGGCCGCCGACACCACCCTGTACTGGGCGAAGGCCGACGGAAAGGGCCGCTGGACGCTGTTCGACCCGGAACGCAACGCGCACCGCATGACCCGGCAGGCCCTCTCCTCCGCGCTGCGCCCCGCCATCGACCGCGGTGAATTCGCCCTGGAGTACCAACCGTTGGTCGGCATGGAGGACGGCCGGCTGAGCGGGGTGGAGGCGCTGGCCCGCTGGCACCACCCGCAGTTCGGCACGTTGACGCCGAATCGGTTCATCGGGCTGGCCGAGGAGGACGGTTCGATCGTGCCGCTCGGCCGCTGGGCGCTGGTCACCGCCTGCCGCCAGGCACGCCGCTGGCAACTGGCCCACCCGGGCGAACCGCCGATCTTCGTGAGCGTCAACGTGGCGGTCCGCCAGATCTGGGACTCCGACCTGGTGGCCGACGTGGCGGACGCCCTCGCCCGGACGGAGCTGGCCCCGCACCTGTTGCAACTGGAGCTGACCGAGTCGGCGGTGATGGGCTCGGCGGGCCGCCCGCTGGAGGCCCTGCAGGCGCTGAGCGACATGGGCGTACGCATCGCCATCGACGACTTCGGAACCGGTTACTCCAACCTCGCCTATCTGAGCCGGCTGCCGGTGTCGGTCCTCAAACTGGACGGCTCGTTCGTGCGCGGCTTCCAGTACGACGACCCCGGCGACCAGCCGAATCCGGCCGACGAGGTCGTCGTGGAGGCGATGATCCAGCTGGCCCACCGGCTCGGCCTCACCGTCACCGCCGAATGCGTGGAGACCTCCGCCCAGGCGAACCGGCTGCGCCACATCGGCTGCGACACCGGCCAGGGCTGGCTCTACTCCCGGCCGGTGTCCCCGGACCGCATCTCCGAACTGCTGGCGTCGCAGTCCTACGCCGTGGGCAATCCGTAGACGTCCGCGATCAGTTCGTACGAGCGCAGCCGCAGGTCGCCGTGGTGGGCGTGGGTGGTGATCATCAGCTCGTCGGCGCCGGTGCGCTTGTGCAGCGCGTCGAGGCCGGCCCGCACCTCCTCGGCGCTGCCGTGCACGACGTTGCCGCTCCAGGAAGAGACGAAGTCCTCCTCGAACGGGGTGAATTCGTGCCGCTCGGCCTCCTCCGGGCCGGGGAACAGACCGGGCCGGCCGGTGCGCAGCCGGACCATGTTCAGCCCCATCGCCCGGGTCTGCCGACGCGCCTCCCGTTCGTCGTCGGTGGCGAGGGCGGAGACGCCGATGAGGGCGTAGGGCTCGTCGAGCACCTCGGACGGGCGGAAGTGCTCCCGGTACAGGTCGAGGGCCGGGACGGTGTTCTGCGCGGAGAAGTGGTGGGCGAAGGCGAAGGGCAGGCCGAGCATGGCGGCGAGCTGGGCGCTGAAGCCGGAGGAGCCCAGCAGCCAGACCGGCGGCCGGTGCGGGGACTGGACACCGCCGGGCGCGCTGCCCTGCACCGGGCCCGGAATGGCGTGGATCCGGCCGTAGGGGTGGCCGTCCGGGAAGTCGTCGTCCAGGAACCGGGTCAGCTCGGCGAGTTGCTGCGGGAAGTCGTCGGCGCCCTCGCCCAGGGAGTCGGAGCGGCGCAGCGCGGCGGCGGTGGCGCCGTCGGTGCCCGGCGCCCGCCCGAGGCCGAGGTCGATCCGCCCCGGTGCCAGCGCCTCCAGCGTGCCGAACTGCTCGGCGATCACCAGGGGTGCGTGGTTGGGCAGCATCACGCCGCCGGAGCCGAGCCTGATCCGCTCGGTGTGGGCGGCGAGGTGGGCGAGGATCACCGCCGGCGAGGAGGAGGCGACACCGGGCATCGAGTGGTGCTCGGCGACCCAGTACCGGTGGAAGCCGCGCGCCTCCGTGAACCGGGACAGCGCGACGCTGGTGCGCAGTGCGTCGGTGGCGGTGCTGCCCGCCCCCACGGTCACCAGGTCCAGTACGGAGAGGGGGACGGGTGCGGTCCCGTGGGCCGTCCCCCGGATCTCGTCTGCCGCCACGGTGCTGCCTCCTGTGTTTCGCCGTGCGCTGCGCGGCTGTGCGCAGTGTTCCGGGGGGAACAGGAGGGTGACTCCGGTTTATTCCCGGGGCCTGTGGGGGTGGCACGGATTCTGCGCGGCCAGGAGGCCGGACGGACAGGCGGGGACAAGCGGGCAGAAGGCCAGGCGGACAGGGCGTGGTAAGGGCAGCGGGAACGGGCAGGACGTACGGACAAGGGAACGCGGCGGCGCGGGACGAAGACCGGGCCTCAGACCTGGATGATCGGTTCCCGGGTGAACAGGGAGCCCAGCTTCGGGGCGTTCACCCTGCGGTCCGTCAGCCGCAGCGCTTCCCACACCGTGACCTGGTTGGCGGTGAGGACCGGTTTGCCCCGTTCCTTCTCCAGTGCGGGCAGGTGGGCCACCGTGTGCAGGGCCGTGTTCGGCAGCAGCAGTGCCTCCGCGTCGGTCCGGTCCGCCTGCCCGGCCAGCTCGAACAGCTCGCGTTCGCCCCAGCCACCGGCCGCCGCGGCCGTACCGGTCCCGGACGACCGCACTCCGGTCACCGTGACACCGGCGGCCCGCATGAAGTCCGCGAACAGCTCGGCCGTCTCGTCCGGGTAGGCCGCGCCGATCGCCACCCGGTGCACCCCGATCTCCTGCACCGCGTGCACGAAACCGAAGGACGCCGAGGAGGCCGGCATGCCCGCGGCCATGGCGAGGGCGCGGATCTGCTCGTGGGCGCCCTCCCAGCCGTACGCGAAGCTGCCGCTGGTGCACGCCCACACGATCGCCTCGGCGCCGGACAGCCGCAGTTCCTCGACGCCCGCCGCCAGCGGCTCCGGTGCGCCCAGACGGCCCAGCGGATGGGCCCGGTCGGTGTCCTCGCACCGGCCGGTGTGGACCAGGTCCAGCCGGATGTCGCTGCCCAGGAGCTGCTCGATGCGCGGATAGTCGTCCTCTGCGGAGTGCCCCGGGTAGAGGAATCCGAGTGCGGTCATGTCCAGCCCTCCTGCGGTTCTCGGCGGTACGGACCGTCCCGGCGCCGCCTCGCCCCACCGCCCGTGGGCGGGGCGGCCCGGCGCGGCGCCGGGTACGGCCCCACCGTTCTCGGGTACCCAGCCGGGTGCGGCACCGCCCACACCGTTACCTGCTTGGCCGAAGCGCGGGGGACGTGGCTGCGCGTCCGGTCGGCGGGTCGCCGGCGGGCAGCGACGGCCCGTCGTCCGGGGGAACGCTGGGACAGGGCCGAAAGAGCGGGGACACGGCCAGGGTGGGCAACGGTCCGCGGGCAGGGCACGGGCGGGCAACCGCGCCCTTTCGCGGCCGTGTTGACGGGGGCAGGTTCGGGTGCGAGCGTGGTCAATCCGGGCATGTCAGCCCGTGTGCCACACCGCTCCGCCCGGTCCGCCCCGCCCCGCCCTGTCTTCCGCACCGGAATCCGGAGGAACGGTTTGCCGACGCCCGTACCGACGCTCCTCGTCCTCGACGCCGACCCCCTGCCCCGCCTCGGCCGGCTCACCGGCCGTGCCCGCGTCGTGCACGCGGACGAGAGCACGCTCGCCGGGCTGCTGCCGACGGCGGACATCCTGCTGGTCTGGGACTTCGCCTCGCACGCGGTCCGCGCGGCCTGGCCGGGTGAGGGTCCGCGCCCGCGCTGGGTGCACACGGCGAGCGCGGGCGTCGACCATCTGCTGTGCCCGGAGCTGGCCGGGTCGGACACCGTGGTGACCAACGCGCGCGGGATCTTCGAGCGGCCCGTCGCCGAGTACGTGGCGGCGCTCGTGCTGGCGATCGCCAAGGACCTGCCGCGCACCCTGGGCCTCCAGCGGCAGCGGATCTGGCGGCACCGCGAGACCCGGCGGCTGGCCGGCACGCGCGCGTGCGTGGTTGGCGCGGGGCCCGTCGGCCGGACGATCGCCCGCACGCTCAAGGCCCTGGAGGTGCAGTCCGCGGTCGTCGGCCGCGTACCGCGCACCGGCATCCACGGCCCCGACGACCTGGACCGGCTGGTGTCGCGTGCGGACTGGGTGATCGCGGCGGCGCCGCTGACCGAGCGGACGTACGGCATGTTCGACGCCCGGCGCTTCGGTGTGATGCAGCCCTCGGCGCACTTCATCAACGTCGGCCGTGGACAGCTGGTCGTCGAGGACGCGCTCGTCGAAGCGCTGTCCAAGCGCTGGATCGCGGGTGCGGCCCTGGACGTGTTCGCCACCGAACCGCTCGCGCTCGAAAGCCCCCTGTGGCGGGCGCCCGGGCTGATCGTCTCCCCGCACATGAGCGGGGACACGGTCGGCTGGCGGGACGAACTGGGCGCGCAGTTCGTGGAGTTGTACGAGCGGTGGGCGGCGGGCCGGGCCCTGGTGAACGTGGTCGACAAGAAGCGCGGGTACGTGCCGGGGCACTGACCGCCCCGGCCCGTACCCGAGCGGGTGACGCGGGGCACACCGGCAGGATTTTCCGGCCCCTCTGGTTCTCCGGGGTGACTTCGGGGGCATGAACGACGTGGCCCCACCATGAATCGCGCCTTTGCCCGCATTTCCCGTGATAAATGTCACTGGACCGCGGTGACGTAGTCGGAAAACCGCGGTACGGATCACATAGCCGCGGTACCGGCGATCGGCGTGGGGCGCGCGGAACCGGGGCCTGATCGCAGGCGTCCACGCGACCGGCGAAATTTCCAGGAATCGGGTGGTTGTGAAATCCGTCGGGCAATCCCGGGGGCATGACCCACGTGAACCCGGGTAGCCGCGCCGCCATGGCTCCACCACTTGGGAACGGCGTACACACGACCGGTCACGAACACAGACACAGCCGACGGACGGTGCTCGCGGGCGTCGCGGCGCTCGGCGTGCTGGGCGCGGCGGGCTGCTCACGCGTGGCCACGGCGTCCACGGAGAACGGCGGTGATCTGCTGGCCCGGCTGCGGGCGCAGGGCGTCGTACGGCTCGGGATCGCGGGCGAGATACCTTTCGGCTACATCGACACGGACGGCCGGCTGACCGGTGAGGCACCGGAGCTGGCGAGGGCCGTCTTCAAGCGGCTCGGTGTGGACACCGTGCAGCCTGTGCCGACCGAGTTCGGTTCGCTGATCCCGGGGCTGAATTCACAGCAGTTCGATGTCGTGGCTGCCGGGATGTATGTGAATCCCGAGCGCTGCGCACAGGTGATCTTCGCCGATCCCGACTACCAGATGCTCGATTCCTTCATCGTGCGCAAGGGCAATCCGAAAGGGCTGCACAACTACAAGGACGTCGTCGCGAAGAAGGCCAAATTCGCGACCGGAACCGGATACGCCGAAATCCAGTACGCGGTCGACGCCGGGTACAAGGAGGACGACATCCTGATCGTCCCGGACCAGGTGGCCGGGCTGAACGCGGTCGAGGCCGGGCGCGTCGACGTGTTCGCCGGGACCGCCCTGACCACCCGCGAGGTGGTGAAGAAGTCCGCGAAGACGGAGGCCACCGCGGCCTTCGCACCGCTCGTGGACGGCAAACCGCACATGGACGGCGGCGCGTTCGCCTTCCGGCCCACCGAGACGAAGCTCCGGGACGCCTTCAACACCGAACTGCACAAGCTGAAGCGGAGCGGCGAGCTGCTGCGCATCCTGCGGCCGTTCGGGTTCACGAAGGACGAGATGACCGACCTCACCGCGAAGGAGCTGTGCGGCGGATGACCACCGGGCTCTGGGAACTCGTACTCAAGGGAGTCTGGACGACCGTCCAGCTCCTGGTCCTCGGCGCGCTGCTGGCCGCCGCGGTCTCCTTCGTCGTCGGCATCGCGCGCACCCACCGGCTGTGGATCGTCCGTTTCGTCGCCGGTTTCTACACCGAGGTGTTCCGCGGCACCTCGGCCCTCGTGATGATCTTCTGGGTGTTCTTCGTGCTGCCGATCGCCTTCGGCTGGCAGCTGGTCCCGCTGTGGGCGGGCACGCTGGCGCTCGGGCTGACCTACGGCGCGTACGGCTCGGAGATCGTGCGCGGCGCGCTGAACGCGGTCGACACGGCGCAGCAGGAGGGCGGTATCGCCCTCAGCTTCACGCCCTGGCAGCGGCTGCGGCTCATCCTGCTGCCGCAGGCGGTGCCGGAGATGATCCCGACCTTCTGCAACCTGGTGGTCGAGCTGCTCAAGGGCACCGCGCTGGTGTCCGTCATGGGCATGGGTGACCTGGCGTTCAGCGCCAACCTGGTACGCCTGGCGCTCCAGCGGAGCGCGGAGGTCTACACGTACGTCCTGCTGATCTACTTCGTGATCGCCTTCGTGATCACCCGGCTGATGCGGGCGCTGGAGAAGCGGCTGCGGGCCGGGGTCGGCAAGGATCCCGGGACCGAGCAGGAGGCACGCGCGGCCAAACGGGCCAGGACGACCGGCGTGGGTGCCACCGACGGAGGTGTCGCATGACCTGGGACTGGAACGCCGTCAGTGACTTCCTGCCGCACTTCTGGGACGGACTGCTGGTCACCCTGGAGGCGCTGGCGCTCGGCTCGCTGCTCTCCTTCAGCCTGGGGCTGGTGTGGACGCTGCTGATGTGGACGCCCACCCGCTGGGTGCGCTGGCCGGTGGGGGTGGTGACGGAGTTCGTCCGCAACACCCCGCTGCTGGTGCAGCTGTTCTTCCTCTTCTACGTGCTGCCCGAGTGGGGCGTGGCCTTCTCCGCGCTGACCACCGGTGTCGTCGCGATCGGGCTGCACTACTCGACGTACACGATGCAGGTCTACCGGGCCGGCATCGACGCGGTACCGGCCGGCCAGTGGGAGGCCGCGACGGCGTTGAACCTGCCCGTGCGGCGCACCTGGACGGCGGTGATCCTGCCGCAGGCGATCCGCCGGGTGGTCCCGCCGCTGGGCAACTACGTCATCTCGATGCTCAAGGACACGCCCATCCTGCTGACGATCACCGTGCTGGAGCTGCTGGGGCAGGCACGTCTCTTCTCCCAGCAGCACTTCCAGTTCACCGAACCGGTGACGGTGATCGGCGTCGCCTTCATCGTCATCTCCTACCTGGCCTCCCTTCTCCTGCGCACCCTGGAGCGTCGCCTTGTCCGTTGAGACCCGCAAGCAGTCGGCCATCGCCGAGAACAGTCGGACCCGGCTCATCCGGATGGAGGGCGTGACCAAGCGGTTCGGGGACCACACCGTCCTCGACCGGCTCGACCTGTCCGTCGAGCCGGGCCGGCACGTCACCCTGATCGGTCCGTCCGGTTCCGGCAAGACCACGATCCTGCGGCTGCTGATGACGCTGGCCAAGCCCGACGAGGGCACGATCACGGTCGCCGGGCAGCAGCTGTTCCCGGCCACCGAGAAGGAGGTCCGGGAGGTCCGCAAGAAGATCGGGATGGTGTTCCAGCAGTTCAATCTGTTCCCGAACATGACGGTGCTGCGCAACATCATGGAGGCCCCGGTCACCGTGCTCGGCCTGTCCAAGGACGAGGCGGAGGCGCGGGCCCGCGAACTGCTGGAGCTGGTCGGCCTCAGCGACAAGTGCGGCATGCGCCCGTCCCAGCTCTCCGGCGGGCAGCAGCAGCGGGTGGCGATCGCGCGGGCGCTGGCCATGCGGCCGCAGGTGCTGCTGCTGGACGAGGTGACCTCGGCGCTCGACCCCGAGCTGGTCGCGGGCGTGCTGGACCTGCTGCGGGACATCGCCCGCAGCACGGACATCACGATGCTGTGCGTGACCCACGAGATGGGCTTCGCCCGGGACATCTCCGACCAGGTCCTGATGTTCGACTCCGGGCGGATCATCGAGGCGGGGACGCCGGAGAGGATCTTCAGCGACCCGGAGCGGGACCGCACGCGCGAGTTCCTGAGCGCCGTCCTGTGACCGAGATTTTTCCCTCGTACGGCGCTGCAATTGCAGCAGGTGAAGGGGGCGTTACTGCTGGTCACCGGCCGGAGCGTGTCATGGGCATATGCTGACGTGGCGGCGCCCCGGTCGAGGGGCCCGGTGATCTCGTGAACGCCCCCTCCGTACCGGCCTCTTGCCGGTTATCGTGGAAACGATCCACTGTCTGGATTGCGGCACTGAGAGCGAGCGCAGGGGGCCACTGTGGCGCTGAAGCACGAGCCGACCGCCCCGTACCACTCGGCCCAGGACGCCCTGCGCGTCCTGGAGACGGTGGCACGGCACACCACCGGCGTCACCGACACCGAGCTGGGCCGCCTGACCCGCCTGGGTCCCGACCGGCTGACCGCGCTGCTGCGCATGCTGCGCCGCGAGGGGTACGTCGAGCAGGGCGCCGACGGCGCCTACGTCACCGGCGACGCCTTGCGCCGCCTCGGCTCCGCGCACGGCCGGGAGCAGGCGCTGCGCGAGAAGCTCCAGCACATGCTGGTCAGGCTGCGCGACTCGGTCGGTGCGGCGGTCTATCTGAGCCGGTACGTGGACGGCGAGGTCAGGATCACCCAGTATGCGGACGGTCCGGCCACGCCCGCGGTCAACGAGTGGGTCGACTTCCGCTCCTCCGCGCACGCGACGGCGCTCGGCAAGAGCCTGCTGACCCAGCTCGACCACGACGGCCGCCGCGACCACCTGGCCCGGCACAAGATGGCCCGGCTCACCTCGCGCACCATCACCAGCGACCGGCTGCTGCTGTCCCGTCTGGAGTCCCAGCCGGCGACGGTGCCCGTCCTGGACCTCCAGGAGTACGCGGTCGGCACGGTCTGCGCGGCGGTCCCGGTCACGGCGGGCTCCTCAGTGGGCTGTCTCGCACTGTCCCTGCCGGTGGAGCACGCGCACCGGCTGCGGCAGGCCGCGGACACCCTGAACCGCGGCGCGGCACCGGTGCTGCTCTCGCTGGCGATCTAGTGTTCCGGCAGGCGGCGGCGCCTGCCGGAGCCCGGGCACCACTGGTGTGGACCACACCGCCGAGAGGGTGCGGGGATGGTCCGGAGCACCCGCGCGGACCAGGTAGTATTTTCTTCGTCGCCACCCAAAAGCAGTGGGTGGCGGGAGTCAGGCGCCGCTAGCTCAGTTGGTTAGAGCAGCTGACTCTTAATCAGCGGGTCCGGGGTTCGAGTCCCTGGCGGCGCACCTGGGTGAAGGGCCTCTCGTTCCGACGAGGGGCCCTTCGGCGTCCTGTGCGGTCAGTCTCCGGTACGCCTGCTCGCCCGGCGGCCGCCACCACACCGGATCGGCGCACCGCAGCCCCTCCCGGCGCAGCCCGGCCCGGTGGATCTTGTTCGTGGCGGTGACCGGCATCCGCTCCACCAGCCGGACGAACCGGGGCGCCATCTTGGTCCCGAGGTCCGGCTGGGCCGCGAGGAAGTCGGCGAAGCCGGCCGGGTCGAAGGTGCCGGAGAGGGCCGCCATCACCTGGTCACCGGTGACCGGGTCGGGTACCGCGTAGACGGCGACGGCCTCGGCGCCCGGGTAGCGGGCGAGGATGTTCTCGATCATCGCGGCGGCCAGGTTCTCGCTGTCGACGCGCAGCCGGTCGTCGGCCCGGCCGGCGAAGTAGAGGTAGCCGTCCGCGTCGCGGCAGAACAGGTCCCCGGTCCAGTACCACCCGCCGCGCGTCCGCTCGGCCTCCGCGGCCGGATTGCGCCAGTAGCCCTCGAAGGGGCTCGGGCCCCGGTTGACCAGCTCGCCTATCGCCTCGTCGCCGTTGAGCAGCCGGCCGGCGCCGTCGAAACGGGCGGGCGGGCACTCCGCGCCGCTGTCCGGGTCGAGGACGGCCAGCCCGGGCGCCCCGCGCCCCACCGCCCCGGCGGGGGTGCCCGGGGTCCACTGCACCGCCGCGCCGCCCTCGGAGGAGCCGTACCCCTCCACCAGCCGCACCCCGAACCGCCGCGCGAAGGCCGCTGCCTCCACCGCCCCGGCCTCGGTGCCGAAGCCGAGGCGCAGCGGGTTGTCCGCGTCGTCCGGACGGGACTCGGTGGCCAGGACGTACTGCACGGCCCGTCCGACATAGGTGAAGTACGTCGCCCGGAACCGGCGTACGTCCGAAAGGAAGCCCGACGCGGTGAACCGCCGGCGCAGCGCCACCCCGGCGCCGGACACCAGCGCGGGCGCCCAGTCGGCGATCACCGCGTTGCCGTGGAAGAGGGGCATGCAGATGTAGTGCACGCCGTCCGGGCCCAGGCCGAACTGGTCGACGAGGGAGCGTCCGGCGGCGGCCAGCCTGCCCTGGGTGCAGATCGCGGCCTTGGGAGCGCCGGTGGAGCCGGAGGTGAAGTAGAGCAGGACGCGGTCGCCGGGGGCGGCCCGGGCGGGGTCGGGTTCGGCGTCGGCGTACGGGGCGAGCAGGTCGGCGTAGTCCGGGGTGTCGGTGACCAGCAGCCGTACGCCGGGCAGGTCGAGGCCGTCCAGGAGCGGCAGGTGGGCCCGTTCGGTGACCAGCAGCGGGCAGGCGGTGTGCAGGATGTCGCGGGCCAGTTCGGGGCCCCGGCGGGTGGGGTTGATCCCGGCGACCGCGGCCCCCGCGAGGGCGGCGGCGGCCAGCCACTGCGGGAACTCCGGGGTGTTGTCGAGCAGCACGCCGACGTGCGGTTCGGCGCCGGCCGGCAGCAGGTCGGCAAGGAGCGCGGCGCGGGCGGCGGCGCCGGCCGCCACCTCGTGGTGGCTCAGCACCGTCTCCTCGAACCACAGCCCGGGCCGCCGGTCACCCCAGCGCGCCGCGACCAGCTCCGCCACCGTACGCCTGTTGGACTCCATGGACGGGCACGGTAACTGACGTATCGTCAGTTGTGGAGGGTTGCCGGACGTGGACTTCCCGGGGCTCCCCCGGGGCGGCGGGCCGCTGGTATAGGACAGGCATGCAGAACTACCAGCGCTCCGTCAGGTCACGCATGCTGTCCGTCGTCGCCCTGTCGGCGGCTTCGCTCCTCGCCCTGCCGGGGCACGAGGCGGTCGCCGACGACGGCAAGGCCCCGCCCGGCTTCGTGGCGCTCGCCTCGGTGGATTCCAGCATCATCCAGGAGATCCGTTACGCCACCCCGCACAATTTCGTCGGGGAGCCCGTCGACGGGTATGTGCAGCCGATGTGCATCCTCACCAGGCCGGCGGCCCGGGCCCTGCACCGGGTGCAGCAGAAACTGCTCAGAACGGGTCACTCCCTGAAGGTCTACGACTGCTACCGCCCGCAACGTGCCGTCGACCACTTCGTCGCCTGGGCCGAGGACCTCGACGACCAGGCCATGAAGGCCGAGTTCTACCCCGACGAGGACAAGAAGGACCTGTTCACCGACGGATACATCGCCGAGCGGTCCGGACACAGCCGAGGCAGCACCCTGGACCTGACGATCGTCAAGTTGCCCGCGAAGGCCACGCCGCCCTACGTACCGGGTCAGCCCCTGGTGCCGTGCTACGCGGGCCAGGAGGAGCGGTTTCCCGACAATTCCATCGACATGGGCACCGGCTACGACTGCTTCGACACCCTGGCGAACACGCTCGACCCGCGCGTGACCGGTGCGCCGCACGCGAACCGGCTGAAGCTGAAGTCCGCCATGGCAGCGGCCGGATTCACGAATCTGCCGGTGGAGTGGTGGCACTACACCCTGGACGACGAGCCCTACCCGGACACGTACTTCGACTTCCCGATCGCGGCATCGTCGCTGAACTGACGCCCCGCCCGCCGATGCCGGATCCCGGCTCGGCACATCGACCCGCGCGCGTCGGTCGCCGCCGCGCCGGCGCACGCGGGTCTCACCCGGACGGGATCAGAACGTGACGTCCGAACAGGCGTAGAACGCGTTGCCCGTGTCGGCGATCGTCCAGACCGCGAGGATGACGTGGTGTCCGCTCAGGCCGCCCGGCAGGGTGCCGCTGTGCGACAGCGTCGCCGGCGGCTGCTGGTTGTTGTAGGGCACCGTCAGGAACGGTGTCGTGTTGAGGTCCGAGCGGGCCAGAGCGTGGTTCTGGTTCCAGCCCTGCTTGGTGACGTAGTACCGGAAGTCCGTCGTGGCGTGCCGTGCGGTGAACTGCCAGCGGAAGGTGTAGCTCTGTCCGCCTGTCACCTTGGTGGTCGGCCAGGCCGCACCCGACGGCTGGGTCGGCGAACTGAGGTCGGCGAACTGACTCAGACCGCCGTTGCAGAGCTGGCCGTCGGCGGGACCGCCGGCCGGGAAGCCCTTCGGACCCTCGACGCTCTGCGGCTCCCACTGAATGGCGCCGCAGTTCGCCACCGTTCCGTTCTGGCAGAGCTTCTGCCTGCTGATGGGAAGGTCCGTGTAGCCGTGGCTGCTGGCCCCGCCGGAGGAGAGCACAAAGGCTCCGGCGGTGGCCAGACCCACCACGACGGCGGACAACTTGGTCTGTGTACGCATGCTGCCGCTCCTGGAGAACGTGGGGGAAGTTCAGTGAGCCGTGCAGGTCTAGACCAAGTAGCAGAATATTGCCATCAGTTGAACATGTCCACACCAATCACGGTGCGGACTCCGTACGGCTCGAACAAAAGGCCACCGTCAGGTCCCGCACCAGCACCTTGCGCTCGTAGTCGTCGAGTTCGACGAGCCCGCGCATGGTCAGCCGGGTCACCGTGTCCTCCACCGAGTCCACGACCGAGGTGAGCATGGACGAACGCTGCTGCGCGTCCAGCGACGCGATCCGGCGCCGGTGCATCGCCGCGGCGACCTCGGGCGCGTACTCGGCCCGCACCGGCTGCACCGAGAACACCTCAAGCCCGATGCCCGCCGCGTCCGCCGCCACCAGCCGGGTCAGCGCCTCCCCGGCCGCCTCCACCGCGCCCCGCACCCCGCCCGGCATGTCCACCGGCACCCGGGCCAGCGCCGCTTCGACGCAGTCCCGCAGATACGCCTCGTGGTCCGCCACGCCCAGCACGGCCCGCGCGGTGTCCCGCACCCGCCACACCACCAGGACCACCACCCGCAGCCCGACCCCGCGGCCGTCGGCGGCCGGCATCGGCTCACTGCGCCAGTGCCGCAGCCGCACGTCGACCCGGCGGCGCCGCAGCAGCGGATTGACCCACAGCAGACCGGTACGCCGCACGGTCCCCTGATAGCGGCCGAACAGGGCCAGTACGAAGGCCCGGCCGGCCGCGCCCCGGGCGAGGCCGCCGAAGCCCAGCGCGCCGAGCGCCCCGGCACCCGCGTACGCCGCCCACTGGGCCGGACCCGGCCCCGCGCCCGCCCACCAGGAGGTGGCCAGACACCCGGCCGCCCCGCCCAGACCGGCGAGCACCCCCGCGATCCCGGGCAGCACCCGCGCCGGGCACTCCGCCAGTTCGGGGTCGGCCTGGGGCACCGTGCGGGCCCGGACCGGACCCGCACGCCTGAGCCGCGGCTGCTCGCCGGTGCCCTGACGGCGGGCCACCACCGCCGGCTTGACCGGTGCCGACACCGGGTCGGGGTCGTCGCGGAACAGCAGGTGGACGGGGATCTCGGTGGTCGCCTCGTTCTGGATCAGCCGGACCGGACGGGACGGCCCCTCGACGGGTCCCTCCGATTCGGGCGTGTGTGACGTCGTCGTACTCATGCGTGCCTCCAGCCTCCGCGCCAGATGCGTCATGACAGGTGAGTGAATGAGTGAGTGAGTGACAGAAACGGGACGGGGCGGGGGCAGGACGGCGGCGGGGCGAGGCGCGGCGGTCCTGGCAGGGCGGGGCGGCGGCCTAACGGAACAGCCGGCGCCAGGTCTCCGGCCCCGGAGAGCCGTCCGCCGCGCCGCCCCGCCAGCCCTGGGCGCGCTGGAACGCCTCGACGGCCCGCCGGTCCTCCTCGCCCCAGCGCGGTCCCGGCCCGGTGGTGTAGTAACGGCCGTACCCCTTCTCGGCCAACCGCTGCCCCAGCCGGGTGACGTACGGGTTGTCCGCGCCCGGGCGGAACAGGTTCCGGCCGGGATAGCCGGGCACACCGTGCGAGGCGGGTGCACCGGCCGGGGCCGTCCGGATGTCCTTGCCCTTCCCGCCGGCCAGCAGTTCCCAGGTACGCGGTCCGGGCAGCCCGTCCGCGTCCGCGCCGCTCCAGCCCTGGGCCCGCTGGAACGCCTGGGTCGCCTGCCGGTCCGCGTCCGACCAGCGCGGCCCGGGACCGTCGGCGTAGTAGGCCCCGGCGCCGCGGGCCGCCAGCAGTTCGCCGAGCTGGGTGACGTACTTGTTCTCCGTCCCGGGTCCGAAGTACGCGGCCCCCGGGAACGGCCCGGCCCTGACCGCGGCACCCGGCTCGGCGCCGGCCGCGCCCGCCTTGAGGCTCTTGTAGCGGTAGGGGACGTACTTGCCGGACTGGCTCCAGTAGGCGTACGGGGTGGCCAGTCTGCGCGTGTGCGGGGGCGTCTGCTCGTAGGCGGTGTAGTAGGTGTGCGTGTAGTCCGTCCAGCCGCCGAAGATGACGACGTGCGAGCCCTTCTCGGGGTCGGCGGCGTTGTGGAACAGCAGGATGTCGCCGGGTTGCAGATCCGACTTCTTGATCTTCACGCCGAAGCCGCCGAGGCTGCCCGTCCACTCGTTGCGCTGCAGCCCCCAGGCCATCGAGACGTAGCCCGAGCAGTCCTGGCGGTAACCGTCGGACCAGTACTTGGACATGCTGTACGGCACTTTGGCGTCGACCCAGGTCTTGGCCCGGTTGATGATCTCCGCACGGGTGAGGGCGCGCGGATGGGCCGGCGGTGAGGACGCGCCGCCCCCGCCGTGCAACGGGCCCTTCCCGCCCTGCGGGGTGCCGGGTTCCGGGCCGGCCGGCAGCCCAGCGCGGTGCGGCCCCGGCGGGGCGGGCGGTGCGGCGAGGGCGGATGCCGGGTGGCCCGCGGCGAGGGCGGCCGACGTGGCGGCGGCCACGACCAGGGCCCGCCGGGAGGCCGGGTGCCCGCCGAGCCGGCCGGGCAGGGAACGCGGGCTCACCCGCCGCCAGTGAACGCAGCCCGGACAGTCGCAATCGCTCGCGGGATCGAATTCCTCGAATACCGGAGTCGCCATGCGATCCCTCTCCCATTCCGGGGTGAAATGTTCGCATCTGTGCACGTTGATCAGTTTCTCAACTGTCATCGCGGCGCGCATGTTGACGGTCCGAATGATGTACGCCCCACAGGGCACCCCCGCGCCGCCCGATCGCGGTCGGGAGCACACCTGGGGGTCGGGTAGAGTTCTCGTGTCAGTAGGCGCCGCTAGCTCAGTTGGTTAGAGCAGCTGACTCTTAATCAGCGGGTCCGGGGTTCGAGTCCCTGGCGGCGCACCACTACAGCACCACGCTGACCTGGGCGTCCTCGATGTTCGAGGGCGCCCGTTCGTGTTTCCCGGGTGCGGAGGGGCTGCGGGACCCTGCCACCTCCCGTCCCGGCCCCGTATACCTCTCCCCTGCACCCGTCACGTCCCCGTCCCGGCCCCGTCACGCCCACCCGGCGCACGCGCCATGCACGGCGCTCCGGCCCGCCGGGCCACCGGGCCGCTGGATCGCCGGATCGCCGGATCGCCGAGCCGCTCACTCACCGGCCGAGCCGATTGCCCCCATGGGCGAAGGATCCCCCGACATCCTGGCCGGATACCCTCTGCCCATGGCAGCCCGAGACCTCCAGGAGCGGATCAAGAAGCTCATCGTCGACCGGCGGCTGCCCTCCGGGTCACCGCTGCCGACCGAGCCCGAGCTGATGGAGTTCCTCGGCGCGAGCCGGAACTCGGTACGCGAGGCGCTGAAGGCCCTCCAGGCGATGGGCATCGTGGAGATCCGGCACGGCTTCGGTACCTACGTCGGCCCGATGTCCCTCGCCCCCATGGTCGAGGGCCTCACCTTCCGCACGGTCGCCGGACACCACCGGGGCGAGGACTCCCTGGTCCAACTGCTCGAACTGCGCGAGGCGATGGAGGCAGGCCTCGTCTCCCGGCTGGCCGGGCGGCTGCCCGAGGCCGACCTGGTGGAGCTGACCGCGCTCGTCGACCGGATGGACGAGCGGTCCGGACACGGGGCCGGCCTCGCCGAGACGGACCGGGCCTTCCACGCCGCCCTCTACCGGGGGCTGGACAACGCCCTGCTGAGCGAGGTGCTGGAGGCGTTCTGGGACGTCTTCCACCGGGTCCAGCGGGACCTGGTGGACGTACCGCAGGATCCGCGGGTCACCTGCCGGCAGCACCGGGAGATCCTGGACGCGGTCCGCTCTGGCGACGCCGTACGGGCGGAACAGGCCATAAGAGACCACTTCGACAACATCCGCGCCCGCCTGTCCAGCATTGTCACGACACGCCCAGAGGATCCTCGCACGCTCCACAATGAACCCGTATGACTGGTGAACACCGCCTTTGGCATCTTGCCATCATGCTGGACACCGTAGAAACCTGATTGCTCAAGCTGCCGCCGATTCGCGGCACTTGGGGGGGGGGAAGGCAGCCGGTTGCCGGATCGGCGGGGAGAGGGCCCCGCCCATGAGCGGATGCCGAGGGGGCACCAGCAACCGGACGGTCACGACCCCCTGCCCCCATGCTGTGGGGGTGACGGAGAGCCACCGGTGCGGGACTTGGCGTCAACTCTCCCTAGGCCGGGGCCTCCCGGGCGTCTAGAGTTTCTTTCCTGAGTGGGTTCAGGCGGCCCCGGCCCCGGGCCGGCTGGACGTCCGCCGTGGTTTCCACCGGCCTCCCGCGCCGATCGCCGGGCCCTTCCCGCAGCCCGGGCGTCCGCGGTCGAGGACCGGCCCGGTCGGCGGCTTCGGGGGGAGTTGGCCGCCGACCGGGCCAGGTGGTGATGGAGGACACGACCGGCGCCTCACCGGCCGGTTCCGGTCAGATACGCCGACACCACCACGTTCGCCGGGTAGCCGTCGTCGGCCCGGTCGAAGTCGCCGCAGGTGACCAGCCTCAGTTCGGCACGGCCGGCCCGGCGCGGCCCGTACGCCTGATCCGCGTCGAAGTGGTCGCGGGCCGGCACCCGCACGTCGTCCACGGTGAACTCGGCGACCGTGCCGTCGGCGCGGGCCACCCGGACCTGTTCGCCGGGCCGCAGCGCGCCGACCCGGTGGAAGACGGCGGGCCCGGTCCCGGTGTCCGCGGCGCCCACCAGGACCGCTGCGCCGGCCGCTCCCGGTCCGGTCCCGGCGGCATGCCAGGTCACCGACCCGGACGGCTGGGGGCAGGACGGGGGGCCGGCCGCGGATCGCACGTCCGGACTGCCGGCTACGACGGACGCCCGCACCCCGAGTCCGGGGATCTCCAGCCGCTGGGGCGACGCGTCCGGCAACGGCTCTGCCTGCGGCGGGAGTTCGGCCGCGGCGGGGCGTCCCACCGCGGCCATGTCGCCGGTCGTGGGGGCGAAGACCCCCGGCGGTACGTCGGTCGCCTCGCGGCCCCACAGCCACAGTCCGAGCAGCAGCAGCGCCCAGGCGGTGCCGGTGGCCAGCCGGCCGGCCCCGGTGGTTCGTACGCGGTCTGGCATGGCGGGCGGCGCTCTCAGTCCTTGCCGCCACGCTTGCGGCGGGCGCTGCGCAGCCCGACGGCGACCGCGGCGACGCCGACCAGGGCGAACCCGATGATCGCCTGCGCGAGGCCGGGACCGGTCGGGTGGGTGTCGACGGAGGCGAAGTAGGCGGCGTCCTCGGCGCCCAGGTCGGCGGGGGTGGCGGAGGAGGCAGGGGATGCGGGAGAGGGAGGGGAAGAAGGTGAGGAAGGTGAGGAAGGGGCCGCGGGAGAGGCAGGAGATACGGGAGATACGGGAGAGGGGGGTGCGGCGCCAGGGGCGGAGTCCGCGCCGGTCACCGTCACCGTGCCGGTGAGCTGGGTGTCGCCGCAGGTGACCCGGATGTCGTAGGGGCCGGGCGAGGCCGCCCGGCTGATCCGGCTCCGGCCGCCCAGCGTGCCGTCCGGGCCGCTGAGGGTGCCGTCCGTGGCGAACGCGTCGGAGACCGCGGTGCCGGTCCGCGCGTCGCAGCCGCTGACCCGTACGGCCACGTCGCCGCCGGGGGCGGGGGCGGACGGGGCCACCGAGACCCCGCCGTCCGCCGCGTACGCCGACGGGGTGAGCACGGCGACGACGAGGATTCCGGTACCGAGAGTGAGGGGTAGTGAGCCCATCGTGAAACCTCCAGATATCTGGAGGCTCCCCCGGCAGCCGTCGGACCGCATCCCCGGCGGCGTCCGGCTGCTCCGTTCGGGTCACAAGGTTTTCAGATGCGGTCGACGAGGTCCGCGATCGAGCCCACCACCTCGGAGGGCCGGTACGGGAAGTCCTCGACGTGCTCGGGCCTGGTCAGGCCGGTGAGCACCAGGTACGTCCGCATCCCGGCCTCCATGCCGGCCAGCACGTCGGTGTCCATGCGGTCGCCGATCATGGCGCTGGTCTCGGAGTGGGCGCCGATCGCGTTCAGCCCTGTGCGCATCATCAGCGGGTTCGGCTTGCCCGCGAAGTACGGCTTCTTGCCGGTGGCCTTGGTGATCAGTGCGGCGACGGCGCCGGTGGCGGGCAGCGGGCCCTCGGTGGACGGGCCGGTCTCGTCCGGGTTGGTGCAGATGAACCGGGCCCCGCCGAGGATGAGCCGTACCGCCCTGGTCATGGCCTCGAAGGAGTAGGTGCGGGTCTCGCCCAGCACCACGTAGTCGGGCTCCTGGTCGGTGAGTATGTACCCGATGTCGTGCAGGGCGGTGGTCAGCCCGGCCTCGCCGATGACGTAGGCGCTGCCGCCGGGGCGCTGGTCGTCGAGGAACTGGGCGGTGGCCAGCGCGGAGGTCCAGATGTTGGCGACCGGCACGTCCAGACCCATCCGGCCGAGCCGGGCGTGCAGGTCGCGCGGGGTCTGGATGGAATTGTTGGTGAGGACCAGGAAGGGGCGGCCGGACTCGCGCAGTTTCTTCAGGAAGGCGTCGGCGCCGGGGATCGGAATTCCCTCGTGGACGAGCACGCCGTCCATGTCGGTGAGCCAGGATTCGACGGGCCTGCTGTCTGCCATGTGATTCGGTCTCCTGGCATGCGGAAGTGTGGGAACGGTCTGGGCAGGGGCGCCGGAACCACGGCGTACCGACCTCCCTAGCGTAAGCGTTCCACTGGGTTGGCCGGGATGGGTGCGGTTCGCGTCCGCGGGGGTGGGGGGCTGGTTGCGCCCGCGCGGCGGAGCCGCATATGCGTAGGGCCCCGCGCCCCTTGACGGGTGCGTATTCGTCCGCGGGAGCGTGGGGGCCGGTCGCGCCCGCGCGGCGGAGCCGCATATGCGTAGGGCCCCGCGCCCCTTTGGGGCGCGGGGAACTGTTCGAGGTCGAGGTCAGGGTCGAAGCCGGGCTCGGGGTCAGGGCTGGGTGACGCGTACCCCGTCGATCACCCAGTACCAGTTGTTGCCGCCGGTGTAGCGGAACCGGACGCGGGCCGTGGTGGCGCCGGTCGGGACCTGGAGGGTGACGGTCTCGGTGCGGGAGGACACGTCGGCCGTGTAGGTCTTCACCGTGACCGGGGCGGCGCCGTCGTAGGAGACCAGGACCTCGCCCTTCTGCGGAGCCTCCTGGCGGTAGTAGGTGGTGTAGGTGAGGGTGGCGGTGCGGCCTCCGGTGACCGGGTAGGCGGGGCTGACGAGGGTGGAGTCGAAGGTGCCGGAGACGGTCTTGTCGTTCCACTCGTCACCGTCGGCCACCGCGAAGACGCCCCGGGCCCGCACGTTGGACTCGCGTTCCTGGTCGCGCTGGGCCGCGGTCCAGAACTCGTCGGTGGTGAAGGACCAGCCGCGCCACTCGGTGATCCCGCCGGTGCCCATCGCGGAGTTGTCGACGGACCAGCCGCTCGGCGGGGTGTGGGTGAAGCCGAGCACGCCGGCGCCGATGCCGGTCTCGTCGACGCGGGTCTGCAACCGCGGGCGCAGCGCGTCGAAGTCGTCGGGCTGGGGCTGCTGGACGGGCCGTCCGTCCAGTTGCCAGGCCGGGTCGATGGCGATGCCGAGGTGGGCCAGCGCGGACGCGGCGACGTCGGGCATCTTCACGTCGTAGCGGGTCGAACCGGCCGCCAGGGTCGGTCCGGTGGCGATGAGGAAGGTCTGCCGTTCGGGGCTGCTGGAGCCGCCGTGGCCACCGGCGTCGGTGTGCCCGTGGTCGGCCGTGATCATGATCAGCCAGTCCTCGTTGCCGTACGTGGCACGGGACTTGACGGCGGTGACGAGCTGGCCGACCTGGGCGTCGGCGGTGTGGACGGCGTCCAGGTACTGCGGGGAGGCGGCGCCGTAGGTGTGGCCCGCGTGGTCGATGTTGTCGAGGTGGACGAAGACCGCGTCGGGGTTGCCGCCCTTGAGCGTGGCGACCGCGCGGGAGGTGGTGCCGGTGTCGTACTCGGCGCTCGGCGTGGAGATGCGGGTGTCGACCTTCGCCGAGAACACGGTGTCGGTGATCGGCGCCCAGGAGGAGACGGCGTACGTGCTGAGCGACGGCTTCGCGGTCTCGATCCGGGTGAGGAAGTCCGGGTACTGGCTGAACTTGTTGCCGCTGAGGGTGTTGTCCTTGACGTTGTGCTTGTCGGGCCAGACACCGGTGATGATCGTCGACCAGCCGGGACCGGAGAGGGTGGGCGCGAACGGGTTGGCGTAGATGCTGCTGGGCGCGGTGAGGCCCGCGGCCATCAGGGCGTCCAGGTGGGGCGCGTCGGCGTCCTTGATACGGCTCAGCAGGCAGCCGTCGAGGCCGATGACCAGGACCTTCGGGGTGCGGGCCGCGGCCCGGGCGAGGCCGGCGAGCGGCCCCGCCGAGACGGCCAGGGCGACCGCGGATCCGAGCAGTGCACGACGGGAGACACGGGACGACACGGGAACCTCCGGTTGCGGGTGGGCTGGGTCCTCCTGGTGGATCTCCGCGGAGATCCACCAGAAGGGCCCCGGATCTTGCGGATCCGGGCCGACCGCGCGGAGGGGGGCTCCGTGCGGCCGGCCCGAGCGGGGCCGTGGGGCCCCTGTTCGGGTGAAGTCGTGGGCTTGCGGAGCGTGCTGCCGGGCGGAAGGGGTCAGCTGCCGGTGGCGGACTTCCAGTCCTCGACGTACGACGTCAGGTTCTTCTCGATGTCGGCCCAGTCCGGCTCGAACACCTCGACCCCGTTCATGATCTTGGTCAGGGCGACGGCGTTGGCGTCGACGGCCTTGACGTCCTGGCGGGCGCTGAAGCCGCCGCCGATCTCGCTGACCTCCTGCTGGGCCTGCTGGCTCAGCATGAAGTCGAGGAGCTTCTTGCCGTTGTCGGAGTGCGGTGCCTTGGTGACGAGGCCGGCCGCGTACGGCAGCGCGAAGGTGGTGGGCTTGCCGCCCTGCCCGGCGGGGAACCAGATGCCGAGGTTGGGCATGGTCTTGGACTGTGCGTAGTTCATCTGCACATCGCCGTTGGCGACGTGCAGTTCGCCCTTGTCCACCTTGGGGGCGAGCTTGCCGGTGGAGGCGGACGGGCCGACGTTGTTGGCCTGGAGCTTGTTCAGGTAGGCGAGGGCCGCGTCCTTGCCGCCGAAGTCGTGCATGGCCTTGATCAGGACGGCGGTTCCGTCGCCGGCGACGCCCGGGGTGGAGTACTGGAGCTTGTTCTTGTAGCTGCCGTCGAGCAGTTGCTCCCAGGTGGTGGGGGCCTGCTTCAGCTCCTTCTTGTTGTAGATGAAGCCGAAGTAGTTGTTGACGACGGACGTCCAGGTGCCGTCGCTCCCCTTGTCGGCGCCGCCGACCTGGTCGGAGCCCTGCGGGGCGTACTTCTGGAGCAGGCCCTTGCCGTCGGCCTGCTGGATGAACGGCGGGAGGGTGACCAGCACGTCGGCCTGCGGGTTGCTTTTCTCGCGCAGGGCGCGCTGGACGACCTCGCCGGAGCCGCCCTCGACGTAGTTGACCTTGATGCCGGTCTGCTGCTGGAAGTCCTTGAAGGTCTTGTCGTACCAGCCGTCGCCCTTCTCGCCCTTGAGGCCGTCGGCGCTGTAGACGGTGACCTCCTTGGCGTCGGAGCCGGCGGAGGTGCCGGAGCAGGCGGCGAGCAGTGGGGTCGCGCACAGCGCGAGGGCGAGGGCGAGCTTGGCGCCGTTCTTGGGCATGGCGGAGTGAACTCCTTGCGGGGAAGCGGGGAAGCGGGGGATGCGCGGCGGGCGGGGGTGGGCTGGATCAGCGGAACGAGGCTCGGGTGCGGATGCGGGCGATGACGAGCAGGACGAGCAGCGTCGCCGCCATCAGGACGACCGCCAGGGCGGAGCCGGCGAACAGGGCGCCGCGGTCGGTGGCCGAGTAGATCAGGACCGGAAGCGTGGTCCAGTCGGGCGGATAGAGCATCACCGTGGCGCTCAGTTCGCCCATGGACAGGGCGAAGCAGAGGCCGACGGCGGCGGTCAGCGAGGGCAGCAGCAGCGGCAGTCTGATGCGCCACAGCACCCGGCCGGGGCTTGCGCCGAGCGAGGCCGCGGCCTGTTCGTAGGCCGGGTCGAGGCGGGTCAGGGCGGCCGTGACGGACTGGTAGGCGAACGCCGTGACCAGCACGGTGTGCGCGAGGACGACGATCCACCGGGTGCCGTTGAGCAGGATCGGCGGCTGGGAGAAGGCGACCAGGACCGCCAGGCCGACCACTACGGAGGGGACGGCGACCGGGAGCACGAACAGGGCGTCGAGCACGGTGCGCAGGCGGCGGCCGAGGGCGGTGCCCACGAGGGCGGCCCAGGTGCCGGCGACGAGGGCCAGCAGGCTCGCGCCGGCGGCGGTGAGCAGGCTCGTGGTGAGCGCCTGGAGGGCTTCACCGCGGGTGGCGGCCGTGTAGTTGCCGGTGGTGAAGCCGGAGGGCAGCACGCTCGACCAGCTGGTCGCGAACGACGCGGCCAGGATCACCAGCAGCGGCAGCGCGAACAGGGGCAGGAAGAGGACGAAGAACACCGCCCAGGCGGTCCGCTTGCCTCCCCGGCTATGCACGAGCACGGCGGCTCACCACCCGGTACAGGCCGTACAGGCCGACGGAGATCAGGACGTTGACGACGGCGACCACACAGGCGCCCGGGTAGTCGGACTCCAGGATCGCCTTGCTGTAGACGAGCATCGGCAGCGTGGTGACGCCCTTGGCGCCGGTGAACAGCACGATGCCGAACTCGTTGAGGCACATGACCAGGACGAGGCTGCCGCCGGCGGCGAGCGCGGGCAGTGCCTCGGGCAGGACGACCTGCCGTACGATCCTGGCCGGCCGCGCGCCGAGGCTGGCGGCGACCTCCAGTTGCCCGGTGTCGAGCTGCGAGAACGCGGCGAGCAGCGGGCGCATCACGAACGGTGTGAAGTACGTGATCTCGGCGAGCAGCACCCCAAAGGGGGTGGTGAGGAACTGGAAGGGCCCCTCGGCGGCGCCGGTGACGTCCGTCCACGCCCCGTTGGCCATGCCGACCCTGCCGTAGATGAACAGCAGGGCCAGCGTGATCAGGAAGGACGGGAAGGACAGGAAGACGTCGATGAACCGGGAGACCGCCCTGGCCCCGGGGAACGGCACGAAGGCGATGACCAGCGCGAGCACGAACCCGAGGACCAGGCATCCGGCGGTGGCGGCCGGCGCCAGCCACACGGTGGTCCACAGCGCCTCCCAAAAGGCCCCGGAGGCGAAGACGTCGGCGTACGGCTGCAGCGAGGTGCCGCCGCTGTCCGGGTGCACGGACTGCTCGACGACCAGGGCGAGCGGGTAGAGGAAGAACAGGGCGAGCAGCGCGACGGGCGGCAGGACCGTCCACGCGAGGGTGCGTGGGGAAGCGCCCGGGAAACTGCGCGGCCTGCCGCGGACCGCCCGCGCCCGGCTGACGGCTTCAGTCATCGCCGGCTCCCAGGGGCAGCAGCACGGCGTCCTCGGCCGCGAAGTGCAGCGTGACGGACGCGCCGTGGGCGGGCGGTTCACGCAGTTCCCGCAGGTCCGCCATGATCCGGTGGCCGTCGACGTCGACGTGCAGGCGGTGGGTGGCGCCCCGCCACTGGATCTCGCCGACCGTCCCGGTGATCTGGTTCGGGCCGCTGCCCAGGCCGACGAGGTGGGGCCGCACGCACAGCGTGGCCCGGGCCCCCGGTTCCGCACCGCCCGTCGCGACCTCGATCTCTTTACCGGCGAAGGACACCCCGGCCTTCCCCACGGTCACCGGGAGCAGGTTGGAGTTGCCGACGAAGGAGGCGGTGAACTCGGTGCGCGGCGCCCGGTACAGCTCCAGCGGGGTGCCGACGTCCTGGAGCCTGGCCTGGTCCAGCACCGCGATGCGGTCGGCGAGGGTCAGCGCCTCCACCTGGTCGTGGGTGACGTACAGGATGGACACGTCGGGCAGCTCGCGGTGGAGCCGGGCCAGTTCGGTGAGCATCCCGGAGCGCAGCTGGGCGTCGAGCGCGGACAGCGGCTCGTCGAGCAGCAGCACGTCCGGGCGGATGGCGAGGGCGCGGGCGATGGCGACCCGTTGCTGCTGTCCGCCGGACAGCTCCCGCGGGTAGCGGCGCGCGTACGCCGCCATCCCGGTCAGCTCCAGCGCCTCGGCGACCCGGGTGCGGATCTCGTCCTTGGCGGCCTTGCGCGCCTTCAGGCCGAAGGCCACGTTGTCCGCGACCCGCAGGTGCGGGAAGAGGGCGTACTGCTGGACGACCATCCCGATGCCCCGCCGGTGCGGCGGCAGGTCCGTGACGTCCCGGTCGCCGAGGAACACCCGCCCGGAGGTGGGCCGTACGAATCCGGCGACCGCCCGCAGCGCGGTGGTCTTGCCGGAGCCGGACGGCCCGAGCAGGGCCATCACCTCGCCGGGCGCCACGGTCAGGTCGAACGAGTCGAGGACGACGTTGCCGTCGTAGGCGACCGAGACGGAGTCGAACCGGATGCCCATCTCACCGGACCTCCGTGAGCAGGCCGGGCAGTTCGGCCACCGAGTCCAGGACGTGCGTGGCGCCGGCCGCCCGGAACTCCGCGTCCCCGTGCGCCCCGGTGCGTACCCCGGCCACCAGGCCGGCCCCGGCGCGCAGTCCGCTCAGCACGTCGTAGGAGGTGTCGCCGACCACGGCGACCTGGCGTACGTCGTCGGCGGCCCCGGTGCGCAGGAACGCCTCCAGGACCATGTCCGGGTACGGCCGTCCGCGCCCGCCGGCGTCGGCCGGGCACAGGGTCAGCGGCACCAGGTCGTGCCAGCCGAGGGCGGCCAGGATGGCGTCCTGGGTGATCCGGGCGAAGCCGGTGGTCAGGACGACGGTCCGGCCGTCGGCATGCAGCCGTTCGATCGCCGCGCGGGCACCGGGCACCTCGGCGATGCGGCCGGCGTCGACGAGTGCGCCGTACGCCTTCTCGAAGGCGGCGTTCGCGCGCTGGGCGCGGCTCTCGTCGCCGAACAGGTGCCGGAAGACGGAGATCTTGGACTCGCCCATGGTGGCGCGGACGTAGGCGAGCTTCTCGGCGTGGTCGGCGGAGCCGGGCTCGACGCCCAGTTCACCGGCGGCGGCTTCGAAGGCCAGCTCGACGAGGCCGCCGTCGGCGACGGTGGTGCCGGCCATGTCGAGGACGACGAGCCGGACACCGGTCGGCTGCGGGGTGCGCGGAGCCTGCGGGCCCTGTGAGTTCTGCGGGTTCTGCGGGTTCTGGTCGGTCTGCGGGGGCACTGTGGTCACCAGCCCAGTTCGTCGGCGGTCGTTTCGGCTATCGCGGGCGAGCAGGTCATGCCGCGCCCGCCGGGCCCGGTCACCAGCCACACGCCGTCGCGCACCCGCTGCCGGTGCACGACCCGGCTGGTGTCGGTGCACTGCGCGTACACCCCGGCCCAGCGGCGCCGGATCCTCGGCAACGGACGGCCGAGCAGGGACTCGACGACCGAGGTGAGGTGGTCGTAGGGGTCCTCGACGGTGTCGAAGGCGAAGGGGTGCTGGTACTCGTGGGTGTCGCCGATGGTCAGGCCGCCGTCGGCGCGCTGCACCATGAGCAGCTGCATCCGGTGGGCGGCGGCCGTCTCGGGCTGCGGCTGGCGGGCGTTGAGTTCGTCCAGGGCCGGGGAGGCGTACGCCGGGTAGTACCGGAAGCTGTCCGCGTCCGCGACCGAGGTGGGCAGCGGCTCGCCCAGCGGGTCGGTCTGCATCATCTGCAACCGCACCCGGCGCACGGGCAGTCCGGGCCCGGCCAGCTCCCGCACCAGACCGCCCAGCCAGGCACCGGTGCACAGCACGACCGCGTCCGCGGTGTGCACGTCACCGTGGTCGTCCCGTACGGCACCGGGGCCGACGACGTCGCGCACCTCACGCCCCGGCAGGAAGGTGTAGCGCGGCGACTTCAGCAGCTCGGCGCGCAGCGCGAGCTGCGCGGTCCGCGGTTCGACGGCGGCGTCCCGCTCGCAGTGCAGGGCGGCGGTGAACTCGCCGCGCAGCGCGGGGTTCAGGTTGCGTGCCTCGCGGGGCGTCAGCAGCTCGTATCCGCGTTCGGCCGCGTCCGGCCGGGCGACGGCGGCCTCGGCGACGGCGAGTTCCCGGGCGCCGCGAACCGGGGTGAGGGAACCGTTGGCGCGGAATCCGAGACCGGGTACCCGGCCGCCGATGGCCTCCCACAGCTCACGGGCCCGCAGGGCGGTGCGGAGTTCCTCCCCGCCCGCACGTCCGCTGACCCAGATCTGCCCGAAGTTGCGCAACGAGGCGCCGCGCGCCTCGGCCTCCCGCTCGATCTGGACGACGGTGTGGCCACGTTCCACTGCCTGCCAGGCGTGCATGGTGCCCAGCACGCCCGCTCCTACGACTGTCACTCTCACGGCGGCAACGCTCCTCGCGATCGGGGAACCGGAATGGTCCGGCTGTCAACGAGAGCGTGAACGACCCATCAAGTTTGGGCTAGACCCGTTATCATTTCGTTATGTCGAGATGGGGGTGGGCCGGCGAGCCGGACGACGGTGGCCGGGCCTTGCGGAGGCGGTGTTGATGCAAGTGAGGGGGGTGATGGTGCAGGAGGGGGCGGGCGGGCGACCGGCCCGGGGGTGGGCGGTGGTTCAGCAGGCGGGGCGGGCGTTCACCGGGCCCGGGCTTGGGTGGTGACTCCGGCTGCGGGACGGGCCGTTGCTCAACCCGTGAGGTGGGTGGTGAAGGAGAACCGGTCCCCCCGGTACAGGCTGCGCACCCGCTCCAGGGGGAGCCCCGCGCTGTCCCGGGACACCCGGTGGATCAGCAGCATCGGCAGGGCCGGCGGGGTGCCGACGAGCAGGGCCTCGCGCGGGGTGGCCAGTACGGTCTCGATCCGCTCGTCGGCGTCGCCGAAGGCGATGCCCCGGTCGCGGAGGTACGCGTAGAAGGAGGAGTCGGGCTCGAAGTCGACGTCCAGCCGCGGCACCCGAGCGACCGCGACATAGGTGCTCTCCAGGCCGACCCGCTCGTCGTCCGCGAGCAGCACGCGCTCCAGGTGCCACACCGGCTCACCACGGGTCAGACCGACCTCGGCGGCGAGCGCGTCCGAGCAGGGGAAACGGTCGAGGGAGACGAGCGTACGGCCCGGGGTGCGCCCCTGCCGCCGTACGCCCTCGGTGTAGCTGGCCAGCGACAGCGGCTGCTCCAGCTTGGGCCCGGCGACGACGGTCCCCCGCCCCTGCCTCCTCAGCCGTCCCTCCAGCACCAGTTCGCGCACCGCCTGCCGCACGGTCTCCCGCGCGACCTCGAACCGGTCGGCGAGATCCCGCTCGGTGGGGATGAGGCTGCCCTGCCCCAACTCCTCCACGAGTGCGGCGATCCGTGCCTTCACCGCGTAGTACTTGGGGATGCGCCCGTGCTCGGGGATACCGGAGCGGACTGGGGCGCCTGGTGCTTGGTCGTTCGGGTAATCCACCCAGGGATCGTCGCAGACGGGCGCCACTGCGGTGGGCGGCGACCCCGGTACGGCATCAGGAGCCGCCCGGGATCGGCCGCCGCCCGGGATCAGCCGTCCGTCCGACCGAACAGCGGCGCCAGCAGCAGATGCGCCGCGCCCTCCGCGACCCCGCGGCCCCCGCCGGAGACAAGACGCACCGGGATCGCGTCCCCGAGCGCCCCTTCCCGCCGGGCCCGTTCCGCCAGTACGGCGCCGACCCCCCGCACGAACTCCCCCGGCGCCGCCGCCACCGTCCGGCCGCCCAGCAGTACGAGGTCGATGTCCAGCAGCCCCACCAGGTTCGCCGCTCCCGCGCCCAGCACCCGTGCCGCCTCCGCCAGGTCACCGCGGGCCACGGCCGCCAGGCACAGCACCTCGACACACCCCCGGCCGCCGCACGAGCACACCGGCCCGTCGAGCTGGATGACCTGGTGGCCGAACTCCCCGGCGCCGGTACGCGCGCCCCGGTGCACGCTCCCGCCGATCACCAGCCCGGCGCCGAGCCCCGTACCGAGGTGCAGATACGCGAACGAGCCGCCCTCTCCTTCCCCCTCCCCCGCGACCGCCAGCCCGAGCGCCGCCGCGTTCGTGTCCTTGTCGACCACCACGGGCAAACCGAGCCGCCGGGCCAGCGCGTCCCGCAGCGGGAAGCCGTCCCACTCGGGGAACCCGGTGACCCGGTGCAGCACACCCCGCGTGTGGTCCAGCGGTCCGGGCAGTGCGACCCCGACCCCGAGCAGCGGCCCGCGCGGTCCGGGCAGCAGTTCCCCGACCTGCCGGGCCGTCCGCTCGACGACCGCCGCCGCGCCTCCCCCCAGATCCAGTGCGGACCGGGTCTCGGCCATCACCGCTCCGGCGAGGTCGCAGAGCACCACCCGTACCTCGTCCCGGTCCAGGTGCACGCCCACCGCGTGTCCGGCCCCCGGCACCAGCCGCAGCACCGTCCGCGGCTTCCCGCCGGTCGACGCGCGCCGCCCCGCCTGAGCCGCCAGCCCCTCCGCACGCAGCCGGGCAGTGATCTTGCTGACCGCCTGCGGGGTCAGCCCGGTGCGCTCGGCCAGCTCCAGCCGGCTGATCCCGTCGCTCCCCGCGGTGCGCAGCAGGTCGAGCACGAGCGCGGTGTTGTGACTGCGCAGCGCGAGCAGATTCGCGCCCGCCGCACCACCCGCTGCCCCACCCACAGTGCCCGCCACATCGCCCCCAATGACTCTCGCGCCCCCCGAAGTGCCCGCCACACCGCCCGCACCGTCGTCCGCCCCGCCCGCGGCGTCCCCCTCCCGCACCGCGCGCCTGAAGCCGACCGTCCGGCCACCCTCACGGCGCTCCCCGCACTCTCGGCGCTCCCGGCTCTCCGCGTACTCCCTGTCCGCCCGTTCCACACCCCCATTCTCTCCGGCACCTTGCACTTTGGAAACAGCGTTGCGAAAGTGGGCGCATGACAACTGGTACGACTGGCACCCCCCTGCGCGTGGGCCTGATCGGCTACGGCCTGGCGGGCTCCGTCTTCCACGCCCCGCTGATCTCCGCCACGGACGGCCTCGCCCTCGACACGGTGGTCACCTCGAACCCCGAGCGGCAGCGGCAGGCCCGCACCGAGTTCCCGGACGTCCGGCTCGCCGCCGGCCCCGACGAACTGTTCGCCCGCGCGGACGGACTGGACCTGATCGTCATCGCGTCGCCGAACAAGACGCACGTCCCACTGGCCACCGCCGCCCTCAAGGCGGACCTGCCGGTCGTGGTGGACAAGCCGCTGGCCGGTACGGCCGCCGAGGCCCGGGAGCTGGCCGCCCTCGCCGAGCAGCGCGGCCTGCTGCTGTCGGTCTTCCAGAACCGCCGCTGGGACAACGACTTCCTGACCCTGCGGGGACTCCTGGCGGAGGGCGCGCTGGGCGAGGTCCAGCGGTTCGAGTCCCGCTTCGAACGCTGGCGTCCGCAACTCAAGGGCGGCTGGCGCGAGTCCGGCGATCCGGCAGAGATCGGAGGTCTGCTCTACGACCTCGGCAGCCACATAGTCGACCAGGCCCTGGTCCTGTTCGGCCCGGCCACGCGGGTGTACGCCGAGTCGGACGTCCGCCGTGACGCCGCCGAGGCCGACGACGACACCTTCATCGCGATCACCCACGCCGGCGGCGTCCGCTCCCACCTGTACGCCTCCGCCACCACCGCCCAGCTCGGCCCCCGTTTCCGGGTGCTCGGCTCGCGCGCGGGCTATGTGAAGTACGGCCTGGACCCGCAGGAGGCGGCGCTGCGCGAGGGGCGCCGGCCGGGCCCCGGCTGGGGCACCGAACCCGAGTCCCTGTGGGGCCGCATCGGCTCCGGACAGTCCCCGCTCACCGGCGGCGGCACGCCTGTACCGACCCTGCCCGGCGACTATCCGGCGTACTACGCCGCCGTGGCCGGGGCGCTGACCGGCGCCGGCCCCCACCCGGTCGGCGCACTGGCCGCGGCCGACGCCCTCGACGTACTGGAAGCGGCCCGCCGCTCCGCCCGCGACGGTGTGGCGGTGACGCTGTGACCCGCGGGCCGCAGGACGGACCGGGGTCCGCCGCCGAGATCACCCCGAGCATCGAGGAGTTGGAGGCACAGCAGAGCCGGCTGGTCTTCCGCCGGTTCACCTGTGACGACGCCTGGGCCCTCGGCTCGCTCCTGGTGGAGCTGGCCCGGGCGCGCAATGCCCCGGTGGCGATCGACATCCACCGCGCCGGCCAGCAACTCTTCCATGCGGCGCTGCCCGGGGCCACCCCCGACAACGACGCCTGGATCGCCCGCAAGCGCCGCGTCGTGGAGCGCTACAGCGCCTCGTCCTACCTGGTCGGCGCCCGTTTCCGGGCCAAGGGTACGAGCTTCGAGGACTCCTCCCGGCTCGACCCGGACGCGTACGCGGCGCACGGCGGCTCGTTCCCGATCACCGTCGCGGACGTGGGCGTGATCGGCGCGGTCACCGTCTCCGGCCTGCCGCAGCTCCAGGACCACCGCCTGGTGGTGGAGGCACTGGAGCGTTTCCTCGGCATCTGACGCCCCACGGGACCATCCCGAGGCTCCCTCCGGTTGAACCGCCGGCACACTCGGCGATCATGGAACGACACGCACCCGGAGGGAACGGAACCATGAACACCGCCCTGAAGGAATCGGTCGGCCGGTACGGCATCTGGAACGTCGGACTCCGTTCGGAGGAGCCGCGGCGGCGGCCGGAGATCGCCGCTGCGGCCGCCGAACTCGAACAGCTCGGGTTCGGCGCCGTCTGGCTGGGCGGCAACAGCGCGGCCCGGCACTCCCTGCCCCTGCTGGAAGCCACCTCCCGGCTGGTCGTCGGCACCAGCATCCAGAGCATCTGGGACTACGACGCCGAGACCAGCGCCGCCGCCTTCGCCGAGGTGGAGGCGGCCCACCCCGGCCGCTTCCTGCTGGGCCTCGGGGTGAGCCACGCCAAGCGCGCCGAGCAGTACCGCCGCCCGTACTCGGCGCTGGTCGAGTACCTGGACGCGCTGGACGCGGCCGGGGTCCCGGCCGGGCGCCGGGTCGTGGCCGCGCTCGGCCCGAGGACCCTGGACCTGACCCGCGAACGCACCGCGGGTGCCATCCCCTACCTCGTCACCCCCGAGCACACCGCGCAGGCCCGCCGGATCCTGGGCGAGGAACCCCTGCTGGCACCGGAGCTCAAGGTGGTCCTGGAGACGGACCCGGACCGCGCCCGCGCCCTGGCCCGGCAGAGCCTGTCCATGTACCTGGCCCTGCCGAACTACACCAACAACTTCCTGCGGCTCGGCTTCACCGAGGACGACCTGTCGGCGGGCGGCAGCGACCGCCTGATCGACGCCCTGTTCGCCTGGGGCGACCACGGCCGGATCCGGGACCGCATCAACGCCTTCCACCAGGCAGGCGCCGACCACGTGGCCCTCCAGGTGGTGGACGACACCCCCCGGGACACCCTCCCCCACACAGCCTGGCAAACCCTCGCCACCCTCCTGCCCTGACCCCACACGAGGAACACCCTCAGGGGCGCGGTGAACTGCGCAAACACCCCCACCCACCGATAGGGGCGCGGGGAACTGCGCAAACACCCCCCACCCACCCGCACCCGAACAACACCCCAGTCACCCACCCCGCCCCAGGGGCGCGGGGAACTGCGCAAAAAACCCCACCCACCCGCACCCCCAAAACCCACCCCACCACCCACCCCCCGTATTTCCCCGCCCCCTCCGCGGAGCGCTACGCGTTGGCGAAAACCTGCCGCTGCCTCCCCAACCCCTCGATCTCCAACTCGACGACATCCCCGCCCCGCAGATACGGCTTCGGCTCGGGCTGCCCCAGCGCCACCCCCGCGGGCGTACCGGTGTTGATGACGTCCCCGGGGTACAGCACCATGAACTGGCTCACGTACCGGACGACCTCCCCCACCGGGAAGATCTGCTCGGCGGTGGTCCCGTTCTGCTTCAGTTCGCCGTTGACCCACAGCCGCAGCGGCAGGTTCTGCGGATCCGGCACCTCGTCCGCGGTCACCAGCCACGGCCCGAGCGGATTGAACGTCTCGCAGTTCTTGCCCTTGTCCCAGGTCCCACCCCGCTCGAACTGGAACTCCCGCTCGGACACGTCGTGGGCCACCGCGTACCCCGCGACATGCGCGAGCCCGTCGTCCGCCGACTCCAGGTAGCGGGCCGTACGTCCGATGACGACGGCCAGCTCCACCTCCCAGTCGGTCTGCGCCGAGCCGCGCGGCACGAGCACGGTGTCGTCCGGTCCGACGACCGTGTCCGCGGCCTTGAAGAAGACGACCGGCTCGGCGGGCGTCTCGGCGCCCGTCTCGCGGGCGTGGTCGTGGTAGTTCAGGCCGATGCAGACGACCTTGCCGATCCGCGCGAGCGGCGGCCCGATCCGCAGCCCGGCCGCGTCCAGCACGGGCAGGTCGCCGGCGTCGGCGGCGGCCCGGACCCGGCCGAGCGCGGCCTCGTCGGCGAGCAGTGCCCCGTCGATGTCGTCGACGAGCCCCGACAGATCCCGCAGGATCCCCGCGGCGTCCAGCAGCGCGGGTCGCTCCGCCCCGGCCGTACCGACTCGCAGAAGCTTCATGGTCACCATCTCCCTCAGTCAAAGATCCCGTCCGACGGGCACAGCCATCGGAGGTCTGGTCGATCCTCCAAGGCCGAGATCAAGTCCGCAACACCCGGTTCACCTACTGGAACACGGCCGGGGTGTGCACCGAGCACCGGGGTGCACACCGGTACACCCCACCGCTGTCCCGGCGGCGCTCACCGGTACAGCAGAACCCGTTCGACGGCGCTCCACGTCGTGCTGGTGACCACGTACAGCACGGCGGCGAGCGGCACCACGGCCACGGTCAGGAGCGTGAAGTACGACATGAACGGCATGGCCCGGCCGACCACCGCGAGCCCGGGAGCCGACGCGTTCCCGGCGGACGCCGGGGCATCGGCCGCCATCGTCCGCTTCGTACGCAGGTAGTTGAAGGTCGCGACGGCGACGACGACGGCGAACAGGCCGAGGTAGACGGCGCCCGAGGCGCCGAACACCCCGCCGTCGGCGAGAGCGTCGCTCCACCGCCCGCCGAGCGGCGCGGCGAACAGCTGGTGGGTGAGCAGCCCGTTGGTCCGGCCGCTGAGCGTGGTGTGGGAGAAGAGGTGGTAGAGGAGGAAGAAGGCGGGCAGTTGGAGCAGGCTGGGCAGGCAGCCGGACAGCGGCGACACCTTTTCCTCGGCGTGCAGTTCCAGTACGGCCTGCTGGAACTTCTGCGGGTTCTTGCCGTGCTTCTCGCGCAGTTCGGCGACCTTGGGCTGGAGCGCGGCCCGGGCCCGCTGCCCGCGGGCCGTCGCCCGGGACAGCGGATGCACCAGCAGCCGGACGAACGCGGTGAACAGGACGATCGCGGCGGCCGCCGCGGAGGCGTGGAAGATCGGCTGGAGCAACTCGGCGAGCTGCTCGACAAGGCGGGCGAAGACAGACATGGGTGAGCCCTCCGGGGGTCTCGTCGTGCCGGTGAGGATGTGCGTGACGGCATGACGACCCGCGCGGGGGCACCTACGCGACGAAGACGAATACGAATACGAATACGGGTGGTGGGGCCCTACGCGGTGGTCGCCGGGAGGGCGTGCCCGGGTGCTCTGGGCCGCGGCCGACCGGAGGCATCGGGATCCCGCTGGGGCAGGAAGGCGGTGCGGCGGTCCCGGTCGCGGATGGCCGTCCGCACCCGGGTGGGCGGTACGACGGGGGCGCAGCGGGCGGCGACGAGGGTGCAGACGGCGAGCGCCGAGGCGGCGGCCGCGGTCGCCGCGAGCGCGACGGTGGCGCTCAGGACGCCGGTGTCGAGGAGGGTGACTCCGAGCAGCAGGAACAGCAGGACGGCGGCATGGCGCAGGCTGGACCGGCTACGAACCATCGGCCCGCCCTCCCCTCGCTCGTACGTCCTTGCGTGCCGTCCTGCCGGTTATACCGCAACCCGACCGGCCCGCGCCGCAATCCACCCGCCGTTCCGCGCCGCAGCCCCCGCGGGTGACCCCACATCCCCCATACCCGGTCCACGCCGCACCCCCCGCGGACGGCACCGGTCCTCGCTCTCCCCCCTGCGGCCGGCCCCGCACCCCGCGATCTACACCCCGCCGCCGGACAGCAGGCCGGGCTCGATCTCCAGGGGTTCCAGCAGCCGCTTCGGCCTCAGGAGCGCCCGGCTGACCGGATCGGCCGGGTCGGGGTCGAGTCCGGGGCCCGGTGCGACGACGATGTCCCCGACGGGCACGGCGGTTCCGCAGGCCGGGCATTCGCCGTACGCCCCGATTTCCGTGCCGCAGTCCGCGTGCCGGTACGAGCGCAGTTGCGCGCCCTGGAAGTGCTCGCGCCCCCAGAGCCCGAGCGTCCGCAGCACCGGCCACAGCGAGGCCCCGCGCTCGGTCATCACGTACTCGTCCCGCGGCGGCGACTCCTGGTACCGGCGCCGGTCGAGGACCCCCTGTTCGGTCAGGGTCTTGAGCCGGGCGGACAGGACGGCGCGCGGGATGCCGAGATGGACGAGGAAGTCGTTGTACCGGCGGACGCCGTAGAGCGCGTCGCGGACGACGAGCAACGTCCAGCGTTCGCCCACGACCTCCAGCGCGCGAGCGATCGAGCACTCCTGCGTCACGTAGTCCTTGCCCAGTGCCACGGGGACCACCTCAGCCACTTTCCGACATATTGGTTCAATGAACGAACCTGCCGTGCTACGGTACCGCACATGAGTAGGTTCAATGAACGAACCCTAATAGGGACGACCCAGACCTCCCGGAACGCCCCGCACACCCCGGGCACCCCGGTCGTCGCCGCCCAGCCGTCGGGACGCCCCCGGCCCGCCGTCACCCTGGCCCTGACCAGCGCCGCGACAGCGGTGACCCTGATGACGTACACGGCTCCGATGGTCACGCTGCCGGACACCGCGGCCGCCCTGCACACGCCGTTGTCCGCCCAGGCATGGCTGCTCAACGGCGCCCCGCTGGGACTCGCCGCCCTGCTCCTGGTGGCCGGCAGCCTCGCCGACGACTACGGCCGGCGCCGGATCTTCCTCTCCGGCACCCTGGCCCTCGGCATCACCACGGCCCTCGGCGGCCTGACCACGTCGACCTGGGCCTTCACCCTGGCCCGCGTCGCCCAGGGCGCCGCGAGCGCGGCGATCCTGGCGAGCAGCCTGGGCCTGCTGGTGACGGCCTACCCGAGCCCGCGCGGCAGGCTGCACGCGACCGGCGTGTGGGGCGCGTTCGTGAGCGGCGGCATCGCGGTCGGCCCGCTGGTCTCCGGCGCCCTGCCCGACTGGCGGCTGGTGTACGGCGTCCTGGGCGCAGCGGCCCTGGTGATCGCGGGGCTGGGCGTCCGCGGACTGTCCGAGTCGCGCTCGCCGCGGGGCGGACGGCCGGACGCCGCCGGGGCCACGGCCTTCGGCCTCGCGCTGGTCGCCCTGGTCGCGGCGCTCACCCTGGGCCGGGACGGCTGGCTGCGGGCGCCGGTCGGCCTGCTGCTGGCGGCGACCGTGGTGCTGGTCGGGGTCTTCACGGTCGTCGAACGGCGGGTACGGGCGCCGATGATCGACCTGAGCCTGCTGCGCAGCCCCCGCTTCCTGGCGTCCTCGGCGGGCGGCCTGTTCACCGGCCTGGCCGTGATCGGCATATTCAGCTATCTCCCCGCGCTGTTGCAGCAGTCGCTGCACCTGTCGCCGATGGGCACGGCGTGGCTGTTCCTGCTCTGGTCCGGGCTGTCCTTCACGGTGGCGTTGCAGGCGAAGCGGCTCGCGGGCCGGGTGCCGCCGCGCCGGCAGTTGGCGATCGGCTTCGCCCTGCACGCGGTCGGCACGCTGACGATGCTGGGCGCCCTGAGCGCGGACTCCTGGGTGCGGCTGCTGCCGGGACTCGTGATCGGCGGGGTGGGCAGCGGTCTGCTCAACGCGGCGCTCCCGCTGCTGTCGGTGGAGTCGGTACCGGCCGAACGGGCGGCGATGGGTTCCGGCGCCCAGCAGACCTTCCGCTACATCGGCTCCTGCGCCGGGGTGGCCCTGACCATCGCGCTGGCCACGTCGTCCCGCGCCGGCCTGGCCCAAGGGGCGAACCTCTCGATGACCGTCTCTGCGGGGCTCGCGATACTGGGGGCGGCGAGCGTGCTGGCACTCCGGGACCGGGCCCGGACCCAGGACCGGGAACAGGACCGGAACCAGGTCCGGACCCAAGGCTGAACCCGCACGCCGAAGGCCACCGGCCCGCACACCGAAGGCCACCGGACCCCGCACGCCGAAGGCCACCGCCCCGCTCCCCGGCCGGGTCACGGGGAGCGCGGCCGCATCGACACCAGCTTCCCCCACACGACCAGCCGGTACGTGGACGTGAACTCCGGCGTGCAGGTGGTCAGGGTGATGTAGTAACCCGGCTCGGCGTAGCCGTACCCGGGTTTCACCACCGACCGCGGCACCGGCCGCAGGACGCCCGAGTCGCGCGCCGAGGTCTGCGGCAACGTCTTGTCGACGGCGTACGAGTACGTCGCCGCGTCCGTCTCCACCTCGATCGTGTCCCCGGCCCGCAGCCGCGGCAGATGACGGAACGGCTCCCCGTGCGTGTTCCGGTGCCCGGCGAGTGCGAAGTTGCCGGCCCGGCCCGGCTGCTGGGTGCCGGGATAGTGGCCGACGTACCCCTTGTTCAGGACGTTCTGCTTGCCGACGCCCTCCGCGACGGGCACCCGCAGCCCGAGGCGCGGGATGGTCAGGACGGCGTACGCCTGGGAACGGCCGGCCCTCGAAGGACCGGTGCCGCCGGGCGACCGCTGCCGGCCCGTGGCCCCTCCCGGGTTCGCCGACGACGGGGCGGACGGCGCCACCGGGGCCGCGTCGGTACCGGCGGGCGCGGCGGCGGGGCCACCGGCGTCCCACTCCCGCTCCAGCGCCTCCACCTGCCGCTCGGCCCCGCGCCTGGCCTCCCGGTTCGTCCACCACAACTGGTGCACGACGAGCAGCAGGAGCACCACCCCGACGGTCACCAGGATCTCGCCGCCGCTCCACACCACCCGGCGGCGCTGGTCTCGCCGCCGCCGCGTGCCGTTCACCACGACAGGCACCCCGCGAACCACACCGGAAGCCCGCATCCGCAGTACGCCTCCTCACCGTGCGCCCTCGCACCGCCCTACGGCCCCGCACCGCCTCCTACGGCCCCGCGCCCCCTGCTGCCCCGCATCGCCCGCGCACCCGGAGCCGCCCGCACGATAGGCGCGCAGCCGTCAACTCACCAGACCCGCGCCCCTGGCGCCCACGGAAACCAGGCGGGCGCACCCGACCGCCCACGACCACCGTCCGGGCCGACCGGCCTCCGCGCCCGGCTGCACACCTGCCGCTCGGTCCAGCTGTGACCTGCGCTCACGGCGACGGCGCTCGGCTACGGCGGCATGTCCGGCACGTTCAGCCCGGCGGTGATGACGTACGCGGCCCGCACACCGCCCCACCCGCTCACGGGCCCGAAGGCGGCCGTCCCCGCACCCGGCCGCACACGGTTCCCGTGACCGGCGGACACCACCGCCGCCCGACCACGACCCGCCGGCCCCGGCGCCCGGCCGGTCCCCTTGCCGCTCACCCCCTCGGCCAACGGCAGTACGGTGTCCCCCATGCGCCCCGACACGCCCGCCGAGAACGTCGACCACACCGCTGAAGCGGCACGCCTGGAGCGGACCGCCGGCCTGTATCCCGAGGACGCCGAAGCCCTGCTCGTCCGGGCCGCGGCCCACCGAGAACTCTCCGGCGACCGCCCCGCCGCCACCGCGCTCTACGACCGCCTGCTCGCCGCCCCGGACACCCTGGAGGCCCCTCACCTGGTACGCGCCCTGAAGGCGTCGAACCTGTGGGAGTACGGCCATGAGGCAGAGGCCCGCGCCATCATCGACGGCATCCGCACCGCCGCCCCCCGGGACCCGGCCCCGTGGGTGATCGTGGCCGAGGCCCTGGAGTCCCACGACGAACTGGAAGCGGCGCACGAGACGTTCACCCAGGGCACGACGCTGCTCCTGACGGATGTCACGGAACCCCCCTACCCCACACACCCCCTCCTCTTCGGCCGCCACCGGGTCCGCCGCATGCTGGGCGCACCCCACGACGACCGGGACAACCAGGCCGACGCCCTCCACTCCGCGTCCTCGTCGTCCTCCTCGGTGACCCTGGACGAACTCCACGACCCCAAACGCGTGTGGTCCCTGGGCTCCGACAACCCCGCGGAACTGGAGGCGGAGATCTCCCGCCTGCGCGCGGAACTCGACGCCCACCGCGAGACCCTGTCCCGCCCCTTCCCGGTCGCGATCCTGCACTGGCCGGCCGACGAACTGGCGGAACTCCTCTCCGCCTACCCGTCCCTCACAGCCGAGTACCCGTCCCGGGACCAGCACCTGTCGACGATAGAAGCCGCACTACGCGAACTGTCGTCCTCCGGCACGGCAAACCTGGGCATCGTCACGGGCACGGTCCCGTCGTACGAGGCCTTCGCAGCGTCGGAGGCGTCGTCGCCGACGGAGGTGGAACTGCTCCCGCAGTACGCGACGACGCTGGCGGCCCGGGGACGGGCGGTGGCTTGGCCGCCGGAGCGGGGGGCGGGGTGTTGGTGTGGGGCGGGGGCGTCGTATGAGGGGTGTCACGGGACTGCGTAACTAACCCTCAGTCCCCCTCTGCACCGGGCTGCCTGCCCGATGGCCGTGGCCCAGACTCACGCCTCGCCGGGGGCAGTCCGGCTCAACCACCACTCACGGTGGTAGCGGATGTAATCCGGGTGGACCTTGTGTTTCCGGTGCCGCTTCAATTTGGGCAGAATATCCCTGCCCAAGGCCCCCGCCCGCACAATGATCGACCAATCTTCGTCAATGACGATGGCGCCAATGTCCAGTCGCACATGACAATTGGGGCAGAGGCACAAGACGTTCGGCTCCACGTCGGGGCCTTTGTGCGGTGCACCTAGAGGCCGGATGTGAGCACCCTCACTATAGGGTTTTCCATCCGGTCCGAGTATCCGAAGATCGCATATTTGACACACTCCGCCGTACAACCTCTTGACATTCCTAATCACCCCACTGTCACGCACCAAACGCTGAACCCGAATAGAACGCATCTCCGGGAATTTCTCCTCCTTCGACGACTGCCCCTCCACCTCCTCACTCTCCACCAACACTTCCGATGGCCGTTCTTCCTGCTGCCCCAGCAGGTCGAAAATCTGATGTTCCACCATCGTTGGATCTTGGCGATCATCGGGGAGTCGCTTTAGATCGAACTGGCAAATCTCGATGGGTGTACCGTCGGGCGCTGGCGACTTCGACACGGCGGTGCGAATCGCTGTGATCTCATACAAACCGTCGTACCGATAGCAATCGATGGGCGAGTACCTTGCGTTACCCTTCGCTCCACGTATGACCCGCACAGGATACTTACGGTCATAACTGAGCTTTAGTGCCGCATTGTTCGAGTACTCCCATGATTGACTACATAGGAGCTTTGTAGCGCCATCGACCTCATATTTTTCCTTATCGGGCGACGCTCCCGTATATCGAATTATGTCCCAATAATCCGCATCGTCTTCATACCCCCCATGCAGCACGATGGCGTCAGCAACCGTGCTGCCATCCTCATCTTTGAGCGAAGAGATGCCCCTCTGAACATCGCCGTGCAGGTTGCTCGACTTCACCTGGCGCCGCCGATGGAACTCCGCACCTGGGGCAATGCCGTCAATGTGACCGATCTTTCGTACTCCCATGCCGCCATACTGGATCGAAGTGATCACCAACGTCACTTTTTGATCACATCTTGACGAGATTGCTATCCAAATGCGATCGCTTCGAGTCCTGATAGCAGGTACCCACCCCCGCTTGTCAGTGGTCGCTGTTACAACTGGGCATGGCACAGAAGCGATCAAGGGGGACTCACATGCCCACGCCACGGGACCTGCCTGAGCCTGTCGCGGGCATGTATGAGGAGCTGGTCACTCACAACCTCCAAACACAGATGACGCATCTGAGCGCAATTGGCTGGAAAGCAGTTGACGCAGAGGTCAGTGAGGAGTCCACCCCTCATGTGCTGGCCCGACACATCGGCGAGGCTGTGCGGCTCCGGCTGAGCCAACTACCCCATGACAAGCAGGTGGCGGCCGCCAACCAGATCATGCGCTCTTTGGCTGCCGGTGCCCCTAACCCAGATCTGGACGAGGTGGTCGGTACTATCGCCGACGGTCCTCGACAACTACTGGCACTTGCAGAGCCAGAAGCACCTGGCGTTTACGCGATTCGCCCCCTCACGCCGCTTTCCGAGACCGCGTTGCTCACCAACGCCCCTGACGACCCCAGCCTGGGCGCGGAGTTGCGGGCGGAGTTGGCCACAGCAGACCGCATCGACCTGCTCTGCGCTTTCGTGAAGTGGTACGGCATTCGAGTTCTTGAGGATTCGCTTCACGCGGCAAGAGAACGTGGAGTTCGCATCCGTGTCATAACAACCACTTACATTGGCGCCACCGACAGGTACGCCTTGGATCGACTTGCCCGCGAATTTGGCGCCCAGGTGAAGGTCAACTACGAGATCCGCTCTACGCGGCTGCATGCCAAGGCATGGCTGTTTCGACGCAATACCGGCTTTGACACCGCCTACGTCGGCAGTTCCAACCTTTCCAAGGCTGCATTGCTTGACGGCCTGGAGTGGAATGTGCGGCTGTCGGCAGTCGCCACTCCCCGCGTGCTAGACAAGTTCGAGGCGACGTTCGACGCCTACTGGGCGGATGCTGCCTTCGAGACGTACGACCCCGACCGCGATGGCGAGCGACTCACCGAGGCACTGGCCCAGGCGGCTGGCACCGGTTCGTCTAGCGAACTGAAGATCAGCCTATCCGGGCTTGAAGTGCATCCGCTTCCACACCAAAAGGACATGCTGGAGCGCCTCCGAGTCGAGCGTGAGATCCGTAGCCGCCACCAGAACCTCCTGGTCGCAGCAACTGGTACCGGCAAGACCGTGATGGCGGCCCTGGACTACCGAAATCTACGTGACAAGCTCCGAGGAAAGCTCCCTAAACTACTCTTCGTTGCCCACCGCAAAGAGATCTTGCGGCAGTCTTTGCGGACCTACCGCGAGGTTTTGGACGACGCCTCGTTCGGCGAGCTGCTCTACAACGGTCAAGAACCGAAGGATTGGACGCATGTCTTCGCCAGTGTGCAGTCCCTCAACCCAAGACGACTGGAGCAGCTCTCTCCAGAACACTTCGACGTCATCGTCATCGACGAGTTCCACCACGCGACGGCGGACACATACCGCCGAGTTATCGAACGCTTCAAACCAACCGAACTGCTCGGTCTCACCGCAACTCCTGAGCGGATGGACGGGTTTAATGTGCAGGATGAGTTCTTCGACGGTCGGATCGCCGCCGAGTTGCGGCTCTGGGAGGCACTCGAAAACGATCTGCTATGTCCCTTCCACTACTTCGGGCTTCCCGATGGTACTGATCTGGCCAACCTCGGCTGGCGCTCAGGCACCTACGATCGAAATGAACTGGGCAGCCTCTACACAGGGGATCATGCGCGAGCGCGTATCGTCATCAAGCAGATCAAGGATAAGATCGCCCACCCAGCCTCCATGCGTGCTCTCGGTTTCTGTGTGACCAAGGCGCATGCCAGCTTCATGGCTAGATGCTTCCGTGAGGCCGGTTTTAAGGCCGAAGCCCTCGACAGCGACTCGTTTTCCGGCGTGCGAGAGCGCGTACTCAAGGACCTCAAGGCCGGACGTATCCAGGTAATCTTCTCGGTCGACCTCTTCAATGAAGGGCTGGACGTCCCCGAAGTTGACACTCTGCTGCTCCTTCGCCCCACGAACAGCGCGACGGTCTTCCTTCAGCAACTCGGGCGCGGGCTGCGCCGTACAGCGAACAAGCCGGTACTAACCGTGCTCGATTTCATCGGTCAGCATCGTGCAGAGTTCCGATTCGAGGAACAATTCCGGGCACTGACCAATCTCTCGCGCAATCGCTTGGTCGACAACATCGAACGTGATTTTCCTCAACTTCCTTCCGGCTGTCAAATCATTCTGGAGGGGAAGTCCAAAGACCTCATCCTCGATAACATTCGTACTCAGCTCAAGGCCACCATTAAGACGCTCGCTAAGGAGGTGAGAGACTACAGCACACCCAAGCTGGTGGACTACCTACGGGAGAGTCGCCGCGAAATCAAGGAGCTGTACAAGAGCGACAACTCGTGGACCAAGGTGCTACGCAAGGCCGGATACATTGAAGAAGAAATGCAAGCGGAGGAGGCAAACCTTCTCAAACGCGTGCATGCCTTCCTTCATGTAGACGACCCAGACCGAGTCCGTGCGTATCGGCGACTCCTCGAAGGCGACGCTCCCGAATACAACTCGTTGTCGCTACAAGACCAGGCATACGCCCGCATGCTTTTCTTCAACCTCTGGGATAATGCCGGCGGCTTCAGCAGCTACCGGGAGGGCTTGGAATCGCTGCGCCCCCAACGCCTGCTCCGCGACGAACTCCGACAGGTTTTGTCCTACGTCCTCGAAGTGGCCGACCACTTCCCCATACCGTTGGAAGGCGCGCTCCACCAGATTCCCTTGAAGATCCACAGCTCTTACAATCGTTCCGAAATTCTCGCGGCGTTGGGAGTAGCGCAGTTGGACGGACAGATGCCGAGAGACTTCGGCCAAGGCGTGCGATGGATAGAGGAGATCAAGACCGACGCCTTGCTCATCACCTTGGAGAAGAACGAGCGGGACTTCTCGCCCACGGTCCGCTATCGGGACTACGCCATCAGTCCCACCCGATTCCACTGGGAATCACAGAGCACCACCCCGGCGAACTCCTCAACTGGTCTGCGCTACCAGCGGCACGCCCAAGAGGGCAGCAGCGTGCTCCTGTTCCTGCGCCGTTACAAGCGCAACAGCATCGGCAAGTCCGAGCCCTGGATGCTCCTGGGTCCGGCAACCTATGTAGGGCACACCGGCAGCAAACCCATGGCCATCACGTGGGATCTGCACCACGAACTTCCAGCTGACGTTTGGGCCTACTCAGCTGCGATCACTAGCGGGTGAGACTGACGCTCCGCTACACCGGTTACACGGAGATCTAGACCTAAGCTTCGACGTGCGGCAGGCCGACCTGATGAGGTCCTAGGAATTCCGGCGCACCCCGACAGCCCTTCGAGAGCAGATCCGGAAGTCTGGTCAACTGGCAGGCTAAGCCGCGTCCACGTCACCCTCGTAATGCTTCTGAGCCCGATAGAGAACGTCGTCCGGTTCATGGCCATGAGCAGCGCTCCAGTGAAGCAGGTCCGCGATCAGTTCGATCGCTGACTCTTCGAGGCCCGCCTCGCGCCCACTTCCCATCGGAGCGGCGCTCGCACCCTGGTAGTTCTCAAGCGCTTCGGCAGCCCGCTCAAGACGTCGGCACGTGGGCACGCCGTCCACTTCGATCTCGCACCAGACCGCCTTGCCGACGGCGGTGAGGACCGTGCCCCAGTCGGCAGCCAGTGCGGCGAGGAGATGCAGGCCCCGGCCGCACTCCTCGTCGCAGTTCGCCGATCTGAGGACCGGAAGCACACGGTTTCCGTCATGCATCTCCAGCCGCAGCCGCCCACCTCCCCATTCGAGGACCAAGGCCGCCGATACGCCGTCCCCCACATGCTTGAGGACGTTGGTCGCAATTTCAGTGACGAGCAGTTCGGCCTCGTCAGTGGCCATGGACGCACTCCACCGGCCCAACTGCTTGGCAGCTGCTCTCCGCAGTATGGGCACTCCCGCCGGCGTCGCCTCGAAGGGCAGGACATAACGGAGCCGGGGCGGTTCGGTGACTTGGCGGTCGGTCATGACCGCTCCTCCCTCCCGAGCCACGCACGTGCTGCGCCTGCCGTATCCGTACGACTGCACTGCGTAGCGGTCTGCGATCGAGCATGGCACAGAGAAATCTCTCCATGTAACTTCTCACGCGAATCCATCGAGTGAATCTGATGGTGGCTCCGCTCTCGCCCTGCCTAGCCTGAGTGGGGTTTCCGGGGTATCCCGGCGCTCGACGAAGGAGCCGAATGTCTGTACGCACCACAACTCGCCGCCGTCAACTGGGTGCCATGATGCGCAAGTTGCGCGCACGCACGGGTCTGACGCTGGAAGAGGCCGGAGTCCTCGTCGGAATTTCAAAAGCCACCGTCAGCCGGTACGAAACCCAGGCAGGGCCGGTCAAGTGGATCGTCGTCGACGCGTTGTGCCGCGAGTACGGGGCCACCGAGGCCGAGCGCCGGGCTGTTGTCGCTCTTGCGAAGGACGCCAAACAGCAAGGCTGGTGGAGTTCCTTCGCCGACTCCATCCCCGAAAGCATGAACCTCCTGCTCACCCTCGAAGACGATGCGGTACGCGAAAGCCACTTCTCTTGCGTCTACGTCCCAGGGCTGCTGCAGACACGGGCTTACAGCACTGCCGTGCAGCGGGCTAACGAAGTCCCGCTGGCGCAGGCCGAGGTCGAGCGGTTGGTAGACATCCGGATGAAGCGGCAGGAGATCCTCACCCGCCCGCAGCCGCCACGGTTGTGGGCAATCCTTGATGAGTCCGTGATCCGCCGCGCTGTCGGGTCTCCGCAGACCATGAAGGAGCAGCTCGATCGGCTGCTCTCGGCGAACGAGGCTCCTCACATCACGCTTCAGGTGCTCCCCTTCGCCAAGGGTGCCCATGCCGCGGCGCTGGGGAGCTTCGTCATCATCGGCGGGGCAGAGCCGGCGCTCGACGTGGTCTACGTCGACTTCCACGCGGGCTCGCTGTTCCTGGAGAAGGACGAGGAACTGGATCGGTACAGGCTTGCGTTCGAGTACCTCCAGGCACAAGCGTTGGACATGGAGGCTTCCTCTGCCATGATCCATCGCGCCCTCAAGGAGCTGTGAATGCCTGCCACGCCTCAGCCCGTCCCAGTGCTCAGCTGGTTCAAGTCGTCGTACAGCGGCGGCAACGCAACCGAGTGCGTAGAGGCCGCCGTCGTCTCGGCAGGCGTTCTCATACGCGACTCAAAGGCCGTCGACGGCCCCTTGCTCGACCTCCCCGGCCCGGTGTGGCGTGCGTTCACGTGGGCTCTGCGGAGGCGTGAACTGGGCTGCTGAAGTTCCGGCCCGGCTGATCTGTGTGGTTGGCAACGTACGTGTCTGCTGGGAGAGTTGGGCAATATCAGTGGCACGCGGGAGGATGAGCAGGGCGGCAGTGCAGACACACAGGCAGATCGTGCTGTTCGTATGTGCTGCGGCACTCGGATTCGTCGCACTGGAGTATCCGCGCGAGCCAGACGGCGTCGTGGACGCAACCCAGTTCAGCATCGCCTTCTTCGCCACCCTGCTGACCGGCGAGGCAGTGATCTTCGCGCTCACATTCTCCGCAGCCAGTTCCTGGCCGTCCCTGCGCGCGATCGACAGCCACATCGCCTTCCGCGAGTGGGTGCTCATCGGCTGGTTCGCGGCTCTGTTCACAGCCTGCGGGTTACTGGGCAACAACGGCGTCAGCGCCACTTATGGCGCGCTGCTGTTCCTCCTCGCCAACATCTTTGGGATCTTCTCCTTCATCCAGTTGTTCGGCCTGGCCAGTGTGGGCGGGCGGAATCGGCTACTGCGCCGCACTCTGGCTGGGGCACTGGCCCAGCAGGGTGTCGACCGTGCCGCTCATCACAAGTTACGGAACGACCCCGTCATCAGCTCCTACCTGGGAGCCCTCAGCCAGGCGGCGGCGAGCAACGACCCGACTGCCATCCGGCACCTGGTGGACCAGTTAGTCGAGGCCGAGGTTCCGACAGCGGCAACCGAGCGGACAATTGCCCTCCACATCGACATCCTGCACCGTCTCACCCGCGCTTCCCTGGTCAGCGGGGCCGACCCGATCCAGGTGAGCACCTGCGCGAACACACTGGTCGACTCAGTGATCCGCCACTGCCGCAGCCTGCGCGCTCCAGCCCCTCCGCTCGGTGCACTCAGCAGGTACCTGGCATGGCTCGCCAACACCGCGCTGCTGATGTCGGTACGAGGCGTGGCCTCCAACCGCGCGGCACGCGAACTGGTCGCCCTGTCAACCGATGCACGCCTGAGGATCCTCCGCAGCGTCGATCCCGACCCGAAGTCCGCCACGGCCCAGGACGAACTCGGCACCCTCCTTTCGGACCCCCTCCAGGCCCTGCTGTGGAGCAGCGACTTCGCGGAATTTCACGGCGCACATCAGGCAAGCGCCTTGTACGGGACCTACGAGATCCTCACCGGAACCAAGTTCATGGGCAACTACTGGGACGGCGACTCCATCCTCACCCAACTGCGTGCGGCTCTGTTCGACGAGACCGAGGCCGTCTCCAACGCCGCAGCTGACACGGGCCGGGCCGTGTTCAGCAACGTAGCGGAGTACGACCACTTCTGGGCCCTGGCCTCCGTCACCGCTCTCGCCACCCTGCGCGACGCGCGCCTGCCCCATCCTCCTGAGCTCATTCGCCCGGAGTTCACCCCGGACCATCAGTTGCTGGGCGCATACGTGCGCACCTTCGCCACTCACCGATACTTCACCACGGCCTCGCAGGCCCGCGAAGCTCTGCTCAGCCTGGTGAGCCGCACCAATCCGCCGAACTCACCCAGCGCGGAGATACACAACGCGCGCGGCGGTCACACCTACGGTGTTCCGGCGCCCTACGTCGAACCGCATCAGCGGCCAGCTGCGATGATCCTCGCCATCGCCTGCCGTCTGGCCCCACTCACCGTGGACGACGACGACACCGAACTGCGCGCCTTCCTACGCGCGCTGCCCGCTGCTGCTCTGAACGCGGCCGCTCGACTGGCCGTCCGCATCCTGCCCGGCGCCGCCGGGGAGAGCGAACCTGTTGACACCATCACCGCTGGTCTGTCGGTCCTGACGCTGGTTGGCCGGCATACCCGGGAGGGACCATGACCGCCCCAGCCATAGACGTGACAGCCTGGCGCGAGCGTATGGCCGTCCTTCAGTCAGCAGAGGTGACGGCCGCCGTGGTCGTGCAGTGCGACCAAGCCTGGCTCCAGCCGCACTTCGCAACCCTGCGGAACGAAATAGACCACGGCCTCATGGTGGCCCAGTTGCGTCGTCGTGACCGCATCACCATCACCCGCATCCTCCTGCACAGTCTCCCCCTCGCCACCGACGCTCCTGCCCGGCCCGCCGCCGTCGACCGGGCCTTCGACGAATGGCACCATCGTCTGTCGGCCGCCAGAGTCCTGCTCTGCGCCCATAACCAGCCCGCGCCCCGGATCCACCGCCTCATACTCAGCAACGACCAGCCCACCGCCCCCATCCCGGATATGGTCGAACTGTTCGACAACGGCGACTGGACCAATCACGACCGAGCCGGGCTGGCACTGAACATCGTCAACACGGCAGGCGCCACTACTCCCCTGACCGGCTACGACATGAATCTGGACGGTCCCTTCGGCGACGCCGATCCTTCCGTCTACATGTGAGTCCAGCGTGGCAAGCCCAGTTGGAGACTTGGAGACGACATGCCCTATTTTCCTCAGAGCCATGACGACCAGGCATTCCTCGCCCAGGCCATCGAGTTGTCCCGACACGCCCTGGAAGACGAAGGCAAAACCCCCTTCGGCGCGCTCATCGTCATCGAAGGCGAAGTCGTGGCCACAGGTACCAGTTCGGTGGTCGAACGACGAGACCCCACGGCTCACGCTGAGGTCATGGCTCTGCGGGCCGCTGGTGAGAAACTCGACCGCCACATCATGGAAGACGCCGTGATGTACTCCAGCAGCGAACCGTGCCCCATGTGCCTGGTTGCCTGCTACTGGGCCCGCGTTCCTCGTCTGGTATACGCCGCAACCAGCCGGGATGTCGCGGTCAACGGCTTCGAAGATCTCCAGTTCTACCGGGAACTCTCCTCCCCCAACGCCGACCGGACCCTCCTCAAGGAGACAGCCGTCGACGGCGAGACCCGCCGCATCGCGGTCGCGGCCCTGGGAGGTTGGGCGGACAAACTGCCTTCCCCGGTCGAGCCCAAGCTCTGAGCGGTCCGCCCCTTCGGATCCTAAGAGCGGCGGGGCACTATAAGGGCCTGACGCGAACAGGGGGTTCCATATGCAGGGGATCGTGGCGGCCGTCAGCAGCAACGGCGAGTACTCGTTCACCAAACCGAACCGGGACAGCATCACCCTCCTCGCCGGGCTCGGCGTCGAAGGGGATGTGCATTCCGGGGTGACCGTCAAGCATCGGTCGCGCGTCGCACAGGACCCCACGCAGCCGAATCTGCGGCAGGTGCACCTGATGCACGAGGAGCTGTTCGCGGAGGTCGGCGAGGCCGGCTTCCAGGTGGGGCCCGGGGAGTTGGGGGAGAACATCACCACCCGGGGACTCGACCTGCTGGGGCTGCCCGTGGGGACCCTTCTGCAGATCGGTGCCGAGGCCGTGGTCGAGGTGACCGGGCTGCGCAATCCGTGTGTGCAGATCGACGGCTTCCGCAGCGGGCTGCTGAAGCGGGTCGTCGGACGGGACGCGGACGGGAACCTCGTACGCAAGGCCGGAATCATGAGCGTCGTGAAGGAGGGCGGCCGGGTACGCCCGGGCGACACCGTCGAGGTGGAGCTACCGGAGGGGCCGCATCGGCCGTTGGACCGGGTCTGAGGTCATCGGCCTGGCCTCCTGAGGCCCCGACGCACGGAAAGTTGATAGGGACTGACTCAGGTTCGGTTTCTTCCCTGGCCGCGGCGTTAGCCTCAGGAGCAGTGACATAAGGAGGCAGACATGGCCAAGGTTCCCAGCTCGGTGATCGCCGCGGGCGGGCTCGTCGGGGGGTACGGCGTTGCCCGTTGGACGAAGAAGCGGCAACTCGGCGGGGCCGTACTGGCCGTCGCGGGCGCCGCTGCCGCGCAACAGTGGCACAGGGCGGCCGGACCGAAGGCCGCGGGGGCGCTCGGCGCCGCCTACGTCGCCGCCTTCGCCGGGTCGCATCCGCTGGCGAAGAAGGTCGGCGCCTGGCCGTCCGTGTTCGGGGCCGCGGGGGCTGTCGCCCTCGCCTCCTGGGCCGTCGCCGACCGGCGGGCCTGAGCCATCCGGCTGGGATCGACCACCGGCGCCTGAACCGTTCGCGAGGGGGCGGCCGTCCGGCGGGCCCCGGTCCGTCAGTCCGCTGCCGTCAGGGGGCGCGCGATGTCCTCCAGGGCCCGTCGTTCCGCCGGTACCGCCAGGGCCGCCGCGACCAGCCCGGCCGCGCACATCAGGGCCGCGCCGACCTGGAAGGCGATGACCGTGTCGCCGACCCGGCCGGTGCCGGTGAGTTCGGCGAACAGCAGCGGGCCGCTGATCCCGCCGGCCGCGGTGCCGAGCGCGTAGAAGAAGGCGATGGACATCGCCCGGGTCTCCATCGGGAAGATCTCGGAGACGGTCAGATAGGCGCTTGAGGCGCCCGCCGACGCGAAGAACAGCACCGCGCACCAGCATGCCGTCAGCGTGAGGGCGCTCAGCGTGCCCCGGCCGAACAGCCAGGCCGTGCCGAACAGCAGCACCCCGGAGAGCAGATACGTCGAGGAGATCATCACCCGGCGGCCCACGGTGTCGAAGAGTTTGCCGAGCAGCAGCGGGCCCAGGAAGTTGCCGACCGCGATGACGGCGAAGTAGTACCCGGTGTCACCGGTGGGCACCGCGAAGAACCTGGTCAGGATCGTGCCGAAGCCGAAGGTGATCGCGTTGTACAGGAACGCCTGGCCGATGAAGAGGGCGAAGCCGAGGACCGCGCGTCTGCGGTAGTCGTGGCAGATGGTGCGGGCGATCTCCCGGAAGCTGATGCCGCTGCGCTGGTGGATGACCAGTTCGCCGTGCGGCTCGGGCAGCGGCTCGCCCCGCTGCTCTGTGATCCGCCGCTCGATGGCGGCGACGGTCCGTTCCGCCTCCTGCTCCCGGCCGTGGATCAGCAGCCAGCGGGGACTTTCGGGAACGTGCCGTCGTACGAGGAGGATGACCAGGGCGAGTACGGCGCCCAGCGCGAACGTCAGCCGCCAGCCGACGTCCGCGGGCAGGATGTCGGTGTTCAGCGCCACGATCGACAGCAGCGAACCGCCGACCGCGCCCAGCCAGAAGCTGCCGTTGATCAGCAGGTCGACCCGGCCGCGGTAGTAGGCCGGGATCAGTTCGTCGATCGCCGAGTTGATGGCCGCGTACTCGCCGCCGATGCCGAAGCCGGTCAGGAACCGGAAGAGGAAGAACCACCAGGAGGAGAAGGAGACCGCGGTCAGCGCGGTGGCGGCCAGATAGACCCCGAGGGTGATCATGAAGAGTTGCCGGCGGCCGTAGCGGTCGGTCAGACGGCCCCAGAACAGGGCGCCGGAGCAGGCACCGGCCACATACAGCGCGGCGGCCACACCGGTGACCTCGCCGGAGGTGATCGCCAGCCCGCTGCCGGGTTCGGACAGCCGGCTCGCGATGTTGCCTACGACCGTGACCTCCAGGCCGTCCAGGATCCAGACGGTGCCCAGGCCGATCACGATCGTCCAGTGCCAGCGCGACCAGGGCAGACGGTCCAGCCTGGCGGGTACGGCGGTGGTGACGGTCCGGCCGGCGGCGGCCTCGGCAGCGGTCATGGGCACGGGCTCCCTCGTCGTCGCGGTGCCGCGACGACGTCACGCCGCGACACCGGGACAACGAGTCCCGGCCCGATCCGTCGCCACTCCGGGGCGCCCGTGTCCCGATGCGCCGCCGAAAGAACCCGGTCGAACCGGTCGATTTCCTCGACACCGCAAGCCACCCGGTCCGCCGCCTCGGCGCCACCGCCCCTGCGCCACCGCGCCGGCTATGCGCCGAGCGCCCGCGACAGCGTGTAGATCAACAGGCCGGCCAGGGAACCCACCACGGTGCCGTTGATCCGGATGAACTGCAGGTCACGGCCGATATGGGCCTCGATCTTGCGGGTCGTGTGCTCGGCGTCCCAGCCGGCCACGGTGTCGGTGATCAGGGAGGTGATCTCCTTGCGGTACGTCGACACGACGTGCACGGCCGCGTCCTCGACCCAGCTGTCGACCTTCTCCTGGATGTTCGGCTCGGTGGCCATGCGGGCGCCCAGGGACAGCAGCGAGGCACGGACGCGCAGCCGCAGCTCGCTGCGCTCGTCCTCGGCCGCCGAGACGATCATGGATCGTACGGCCGTCCAGGCGGAGGCGATCAGGTCCTGGACCTCGCCGCGGCCCAGCACCTCCCCCTTCATCCGCTCCACGCGCGCCCGGGTGTCCGTGTCGGACTGCAGGTCGGAGGCGAAGTCACCGAGGAAGCGGTCGAGCGCCCCGCGCGCGGGGTGGGAAGGCATGTCCCGCATCTCGGTGACGAAGCGCAGCAGTTCCTTGTAGACCCGTTCGCCGACCTTCTTGTCGACGAACCGCGGGGTCCAGCCGGGGGCACCGCCCTGGACGGCGTCCATGACCTGCTCGTCGTGGAGGACGAGCCAGTCGTGCGCCCGGCCGACGATCAGGTCCACGAACCGCTTGTGACCGCCGTCCGCGACGATCTTCTCCAGCATCTTGCCCATGCCGGGGGCGATCTCCTGGGCGTCGGCGCGGCGCGTGATGGCCTCGCCGACCACCGCCTGGACATCGGAGTCCCGCAGCACGGTCAGGGCGCCGCGCAGGGCCGTCGCCAGCTCCGCCGTCACCCGGTCCGCGTGCTCGGGCTCGGCCAGCCAGGCGCCGAGTCTGCTGCCGATGCCGACGGTGCGCAGCCGCTGCCGTACGACGTCCCCGGAAAGGAAGTTCTCGCCGACGAACTCGCCGAGGGAGATGCCGAGCTGGTCCTTCTTGGTGGGGATGATCGCGGTGTGCGGGATGGGCAGGCCCAGAGGATGGCGGAAGAGGGCGGTGACCGCGAACCAGTCGGCGAGCGCGCCGACCATGCCGGCCTCGGCCGCCGCGGCGACATAGCCCGCCCAGGGGCCCGCGCCCGAGTTCCCCGCCCATCGCGCGAGGAGGTACACCACGGCCACGAGAAGCAGCAGGCTGGTCGCCGTGAGCTTCATGCGCCGCACCCCGCGCTGCCGCTCGGCGTCGGCCGGGGTGAACGCGGTCATGGCGCGGTAGGTGCGCTGCGCGGCGGACTCGGGCGCCACCTTGCCCGCCGTCCGTCCCGTCGCTGGCTGTCCCGTCGTCGGCTGTCCCGTCGCTGGCTGTTCGGTTGTCGGCTGTTCCGTCGCGGTGCCCGTCTCGGCCGGGCCCGCCGCTGTGCCTGTCTCGGCCGGGCCCCCCGCAGGGCCCGTCTTCCCCGGGCCGGACGGAAGTGCCCGCTCCCCCGCGCTCGCCGGGTCGGACGTCAGCGGGCGCTCGTCCGTGCTCGCCGGGTCGGACGTCCGCGGCCGCTCGTCCGCGCGCGCCGGACCCGACGCTCGCGCCCGGTCGGACCCCCCGGCGTCGTCCGACGCTCGCGCCCGGTCAGCCGTACGTGCCTGCTCAGACGTACCGGTTTGGTCCGATGTGCGCGCCGCGGTACCTTCTTGCGCGCCGTCCTCCGTGCCGTCCATTCGCTCCACCCGTTCGGTGATCCCGCACACATTGTCCCTTCCTGACCGACTCCTGGAACGGAACAAGAGTTCCCGTCGTCCGTCTGCGCGGGGGTTTGGACAGGGTCCTGTCAGATCACCCCGGTCCATGACACATCATGGGCTCATCGGACCGGAGCCCAGGGCTCCCTTCGCCGAGGAGAACACCACAAGCATGACCAGGCGTCCTGGACACGTCCTGCTCAGCGCCGTCATCGCGCTGGTCGTGGGGCTGTCCGCCGCCCTCTGGGCCGGCGTCGCCGTCGACGACGGCCTGCCCCGTACCGTCGTCGCCTCGCACCGTCCCTACCACGGCCCCACGGCCGCCGCCCCCGCCTCCGCGGGCACCTGGGTGGGCACCTGGTCCGCGGCGCCCGCGGGCGCCGAGCCAGGTACGGAGATGCTGGGCATGGCGGGCCTCTCGGTGCGCAACGTGGTGCACACCAGCGTGAGTGGCACCAGCGCCCGGATCACGCTGTCCAACCTCTACGGCCGGTCGGCGCTGATCCTCTCGCACGCGTCGCTCGCGGTCGCCGCCGCCGACGGCAGTGCGGCCGCCGCGGCGGGGACGATGCGGCAGCTCACCTTCGGCGGCGGCACCGGAGTGGTCATCCCGCCGGGCGGGCAGGTGCTGAGCGACGCCGTACGGCTGGCCGTCCCGCGCGACGCGGACATCCTGGTCACCACCTACTCCCCCAGCGCGTCGGGCCCGGTCACCTACCATCCGCAGGCGCGGCAGCTCTCCTACCTCGCGCAGGGCGATCGCACCGAGGACCCGACGGCCGCCCCCTACACCGGGCAGACCTCGGCCTGGCGCTACCTGACGGCCGTGGACGTGCTGAGCAACGAGTCCGACGGGACGGTCGTCGTCCTCGGCGACTCGCTCACCGACGGGGTCACCGCCACCGAGAGCGCCGATCACCGCTGGACCGACTTCCTCGCGCGACGGCTGCGCGCCGCCGTCCGGAACGGCGGCGACGTGCCCCGCTACAGCGTCGTCAACGAGGGCATCAGCGGGAACCAGCTCCTGGCCGGCGGATACGGCCGGCCCCCTGACAACCAGAGCGGGCTCGACCGCTTCGAGCGGGACGTCCTCGGCCGTACGAACGTCAAGGTCGTCGTCATCGGCCTCGGCGTCAACGACATCCTCCGCAACCCGCGACTCGCCGACCCCGGCAAGATCGTCGACGGGCTCAGTGCCCTGGTCCGCCGGGCCCACGCCCGCGGCCTCAAGGCCGTCGGCGCCACCCTGATGCCCTTCGCCGGCCACCGGGGGTCGACCCCCGCCCGTGAACTGGTCCGCCAGAAGGTCAACGCCCGGATCCGGGCGGGCGGCGTCTTCGACGCGGTGGTCGACTTCGACGCCGCGCTGCGGAACCCGGCAGACCCGAGCCGGCTCCGCCCGGAGTACGACTCGGGCGACCATCTGCATCCCGACGACCGGGGCTACCGGGCGATGGCCGAGACCTTCGACCTGCGGGATCTCAAGGGCGCGCGCCAGGCGGCGCTGTAGCCGCCCGCCCGCCCGGCCGGCCGGGCACAGCGACAGCCGACAGCCGACAGCCGACAGCCGACAGCCGACAGCCGACAGCCGACAGCCGACAGCCGACAGCGGAAACGACGAGGGCAACGACAGCGGCGAGTACAGCCGCCGGAACCCGGTCCTCAGTGCTCCCCGTGGCGGCGCCGCTCCCGGTCGTCCCGGTAGTAGTGGTGGCCGTGCCCGCCGCGCCCGCCCTCGGGCAGTTCGCGCCGCTCCGCGCGCCGGTCCAGCCGCTGCTGCCGGCGCTCCTCCTTCAGCCGCTGCCGCTCCGCACGGGTGACCTTGCGCTCCACGCCGACACCGCCCCAGAAGGCGAAGCCGGTCACGATCACGCGCGGGCCGCCGGGGTCACCGAGTACGCCCTCCTCCCGGTGGTCGAAGCCGCCCATGATGCCGATGCCGCGCACCACGACCTCCACCCCGGGCCCCACGACGACCTGCATACCGCCCATGATCGCAATGCAGTTGATCACGACCTCGCGGTCCGCGAAGTCCGCCTCCCGCAGATCGATCTCACCGCCGCCCCAGAAGGCGAAGCTGTTGAAGCGGCGCGGCACGGTCCAGCGGCCCTTGCGCTGGAACCCGGACATCACGGCGACCGCCCAGGACGAGGAGCCCTCGCCGCCCACGATCCGGCCCGTCCAACTCCCGTCCGGTGCCGCCTCCTTGCGCATGGAGACCGCGGGCGTCGGCGCCACCGCGCCGCTCACGGGCAGGTCCTGGGTGATCGGGGCCAGTTCTCCGTACGTACGCGCCTTGTAGGCGGCGTCGAGCCGTTCGCCGAACTCCTCCATGTCGAGCCGCCCTTCCGCGAGGGCGTCCCGCAGAATCTCGGCGACTCGCTCACGGTCGGCGTCGGAGGCACGCAGCTCCGGGGCTTCGTCGGTCATACCGAGCAGCCTACGAGTTCTGCCCGGCCCAGTGCTACGAGACGACCGCGCCGCACCCACGAGACGGCTCACGGCCCCGGCCCCGGGCCCGACCAGCGACCGGCGACCAGCGACCAGCGACCAGCGACCAGCGACCAGCGACCAGCGACCAGCCAACGAGCAACGCCGTCGGTCGATTCGCGTCCGACGAGCCGACCGGGTCACGAACTGGTGGCTACGAGACCGCTCCCTGCGTCTCCCCGGCGTACATCCTGGCGATCACCTGCTCGATGTCCGGTTCCCGCACCGACAGGTCCGCCAGCGGGTAGGCCGCGGCGATCCGCGCCACCAGCGGCGCCGCCGACTCGGACGCCGGGAAGGCCAGCCACTGCCGCGGCCCCTCCACCTTGGTCACCCGGGCCCCGGGCACCTCGATCGGCTGGACCTCCCGCTCCAGGTCCACCACCAGGGTCCGCTCGCCCTGCGCCACCTCGTGCAGCCCGGTGAGCGGGCCGTCGTAGACCAGCCGCCCGTGGTCGATGACCATCACCCGGGAACACAGTTGCTCGATGTCCTGGAGGTCGTGCGTGGTCAGCAGCACGGTCGTGCCCCGGTCGGCGTTGAGCGAGCGCAGGAATTCACGCACCTTGGCCTTGGAGACGACGTCGAGGCCGATCGTCGGTTCGTCGAGGTAGAGCACCTCGGGGTCGTGCAGCAGCGCCGCCGCGATGTCGCCGCGCATCCGCTGGCCGAGCGAGAGCTGACGCACCGGTACGTCCAGCAGGTCGGCCAGTTCCAGGAGTTCGACGCAGCGGTCGAGGTTCTCGCGGTAACGCCGGTCGGGGATGCGGTACATCCGGTGCACCAGCCGGTAGGAGTCGATCAGCGGCAGGTCCCACCACAGCGTCGTACGCTGTCCGAACACCACCCCGATGCGCTGCGCGAGCCGCCTGCGCTCGCGCGAGGGGTCGATGCCCGCCACCCGCAGCCGCCCGCCGCTCGGCGTCAGGATGCCGGTGAGCATCTTGATCGTGGTCGACTTTCCGGCGCCGTTCGGGCCGATGTAGCCGACCATCTCGCCGCGCGCCACAGTGAAGGAGATCGAGTCGACCGCCCGCACCTGGCGCCGCTCCCGCCGCAGGAAACCGGTCTTCCTGCGGACGTCGAAGACCTTCTCCACACCGTCCAACTCGATGAAAGGGACACGGTCGACGGGGTCCACGGACTGATCCCGGACCACGGGATCAACGGGATCAACGGGGTCCATGGGGTCCATGGGGCCGGCTGGATCCATAGGATCCTTGGGGCCCGCGGAACGATCCCGGTCGCCGCCGTCGACGGAAACGCTCTCCCGGGCGGAAGGGCCCCCCTCGCCGGAAAGCCCCTGCCCGACATGCTCGGCGGAGCGGCCCCGGCCCGCGGACCGGTCCCCTCCGGTGAAGTCGCCGTCCGTCACGCGCTAACTCCCTGTACTCCGGTAGGAACGAAGCCCCGCCCGCCACGCGAGACCGGCCAGCGCACAGCAGGCCACCGCCACCAGCGGCGACGCGAACGCGGTCCACCCCGGCAGGCCGAGCGGATACGGCCGGCCCAGCAGCCGGCTCGCCGGTACCCAGTTGACGAAGGCCAGCGGCAGCATGAACGTCACCCCGCGCACGAAGTCCTTCCCGAACACGCTCGGCGGGTACTGCAACAGCGTGGTGCCGCCGTAGGTGAACGCGTTCTGCACCTCGGCCGCGTCCTGCACCAGGAACTGGAAGGCGGCGCCCGCCACGAACACCGCGCAGAAGATGGCCGCACCGCTGACCAGCATCACCGGCACCAGCAGCACCTTCCCCACGGTCCAGTCGACGTGCACGGCGGCCAGCGCGTAGCCCAGCACCAGCGCGCCCTGGGTGATCCGGCCCAGCCGGCGCGGCGCGAAGCGGTCCGCGCCGACCTGGGCGAGCACCGGAGCGGGCCGTACCAGCAAGGTGTCGACGGAACCGTCACGGATCCGGGCGCCCAGCGCGTCCATCGAGCCGAGCACCAGATCCGCCGTGCCGAACGCCGTCGCGGACAGGCCGTACAACAGCGCGACCTCCGGCAGCGACCAGCCGCCCAACGTGTCGACCTGCGAGAACATCAGCAGGATCGTGACGACGTCCAGCCCGGTCACCAACAGGTTGCCGGCCAGCGTCAGGGCGAAGGACGCGCGGTAGGCCATCGTCGACCGGATCCACATCCCGGCGATCAGCCGGTAGGCCCGCAGCCCGTCCAGGGCACGGCTGGGCTCACCCACCGTGCACCACCACCCGCCGCGTCGCCGCCGACTGCATCAGCCGCCCCGCCGCCAGCAGCGCCACCGCCCACGCCGCCTGGAACGCGAAGGCGCCCAGCGGGTCGGCCTCCCCCATCAGCACGTCCGCCGGCATCTGCAACTGCGCCGCCCACGGCAGGGCCCTCACCACGTCGCCGAACGCGCCCGGGAAGACATTGAGCGGCAGTGTCATCCCGCTGCAGAAGACCCCCGTGACCATCATGACCTGCGACACCCCCATGCCGTCCAGGAACCAGAACACGCACAGCGCCGCGAGATAGCGGATGCCGAAGCTGACGACCATCGCCAGCACCAGGGCGACCAGGAACGCCGCCCAGGAGACGGCGTCACGCGGCAGCGCCATCGGGAAGAACAGCGCACCGAAGACGAACGGGATCACGCCCCGCCCCAGCAACTGGAACAGCGACCGCCCCAAGTCGTTCGCCAGCCACCACAGTTGCAGGTCGGCCGGCCGGTACAGGTCGATGGCGATCGCGCCCGTGCGGATCCGCTCCATCAGGTCCTTCTCGACGCCGCCGCCCTGGAGGGCGAGGGTCGCGTACAGGCACTGCCCGAGCCACACATAGGTCACGGCCTGTGCCTGGTCGTAGCCGCCCAGGTGCGGTCTCTCGTCCCACAGGGCCAGATAGGTGTACACGAGAATGATCCCGAAACAGGTGTTGGTGAACACCCCGGCCGCGGTGGCCGCCCGATACGTCGCGTATCGCCGGAAACCGCCGGCCGCGACGGCCGCATACAACCGTCCCGCGCCCACTCCCACCGACCTCCCGGACCGCCCGACACCGAACGCAGGAGCCTAATGGGCGGCGATGTGGCGGACCACGCATTTTTCCCCGCGGAAGCGTGCCGGAATCCGGGAACGGAACGCCAGGTGCGAGAGTCTTCAACAGGGGGCGCAGAAGGCGTTACGAGGGCGTACGGAAACGTACGACGCGAATCAGGAGTCCGTGTTCGAGATGAGCGACGATCCGCAGCCGCAGCAGCCGACCGACGGCTGGGCACCGGGAGAACTGCAGGGGGCGCCCGACGCGGGGGGCAAAAGGCCGGGGCGCACCGGCTGGCGCCGCCTCCTGCCGACCTGGCGCATGGTCCTCGGCACGTCCGTCATCGGCGTACTCCTGGTCATCGGGCTGTTCTTCCTCGGCTACTCCCTGGTGAAGATCCCCTCGGCGAACGCCCTCGCCATCAAGCAGAGCAACGTCTTCCTCTACGCCGACGGCAGCCAACTGGCCCGCGACGGCGAGGTCAACCGGGAGAGCACCACCCTCGCCCAGATCTCCAAGGACGCCCAGCACGCCGTACTCGCCGCCGAGGACCGCGACTTCTACAGCGAATCCGCCATCGACCCCAAGGCGATGCTCCGCGCCGGCTGGAACACCGCCACCGGCAAGGGCAAGCAGTCCGGCTCGACGATCACCCAGCAGTACGTGAAGAACTACTACCTGGCGCAGGAACAGACCGTCACCCGCAAGGTGAAGGAGTTCTTCATCGCGATCAAGCTCGACCGCACGGAGTCCAAGGACCAGATCCTGGAGGGCTACCTCAACACCAGCTACTTCGGCCGCAACGCGTACGGCATCCAGGCCGCCGCGCAGGCGTACTACGGCGTGGACGCCAAGGACCTCGACCCGGCCCGCGCCGCCTACCTCGCCGCACTGGTCAACGCACCCAGCGAGTACGACGTCGTCGCCCGCCCCGAGAACAAGGCCAAGGCCGTGGACCGCTGGAACTACGTCCTCGACGGCATGGTCAAGAAGCACTGGCTCAGCCGGTCGGAACGGGCCGGACTGAAGTTCCCGATGCCGAAGGAACAGACGACGTCCACCGGACTGTCCGGACAGCGTGGCTACCTCGTCGAGGCGGTCAAGCACTACCTCACCACCAACGACATCGTCAGCGCCGACGAACTGGCCGCGGGCGGCTACCGCATCACCACCACCCTGCAGAAGGACAAGCAGAACGCCCTCGTCAAAGCGGTCGACGACCAGCTGATGTCCAAGCTGGACAAGAAGAACCGCAAGGTCGACACCTACGTCCGCGCGGGCGGCGCCTCCGTCGACCCCAAGACCGGCAAGGTCGTCGCGATGTACGGCGGCATCGACTACGTCAAGCAGTACACCAACGGCGCCACCCGCGGTGACTTCCAGGTCGGCTCCACCTTCAAACCGTTCGTGTTCACCTCGGCGGTGGAGAACGGCTCGTCCACCCAGGACGGCCAGCCCATCGACCCGAACACCTACTACGACGGCACCGACAAACGGCCCGTCCAGGGCTGGAGCGGCGGCCCCTACGCCCCCGAGAACGAGGACAACGTCTCCTACGGCGACATCACCGTGCGCACCGCCACCGACAAGTCCGTCAACGCGGTGTACGCACAGATGGCCGTCGACGTCGGCCCGCAGAAGGTCAAACAGACCGCGATCGACCTCGGCATCCCCTCCGACACCACGGACCTGCAGCCCTACCCGTCCATCGCGCTCGGCACGGCCAACGCCAGCGTGCTGAACATGGCCGAGGCGTACGCCACCCTCGCCAACCACGGCGAACGCCCCACCTTCAGCCTGGTCGCCAAGATCACCAAGGCCGGCACCGAGAACGTCGAGCTGCCCGACCGGCAGACCGAGCAGGCCGTCAGCCGCGAGGCCGCCGACACCACCACGTCGATCCTGCAGAGCGTCGTCGACAACGGCACCGCCACCGCGGCCAAGGCCGCCGGCCGCCCCGCCGCGGGCAAGACCGGCACCGCCGAGAGGGACACCGCCGCCTGGTTCGCCGGCTTCACCCCCGACCTCTCCACGGTCATCGCCGTCATGGGCCAGGACCCGGAGACGGCCAAGCACATGCCGCTCTACGGTGCTCTCGGCCTCGCCCGCATCAACGGCGGCGGCCCGTCCGCCGAGATCTGGGCCCAGTACACCCGCAATGCCCTCAAGGACGAGCCGGCCGCCGACTTCCACCTCCGGCTGGAACCGGGCGCCGACCGCACCCTGCCGCCCAGCGCCCCCTCCTCGTCCCAGCCCGGCACCGGCTTTCCGAGCGACGGCAGCACCACCGGCACGACGGGCACCACCGGCACCGACGGCACCGGCGGCCAGGGCGACCCGGGCCGGACACAGGGCCAGACCGGCGGCGGCCAGGACTCCGGCGGCGGCAGCCCCACCGGCGGCGGCACGGACGCCGGGACCGGCACCGGCGGCACCGGCACGGGCGGCACCACGACCGACGGCGGCACCGATGCCGGAACCGGCACGGGCGGCACGGGCGGCACCGGCAGCACGGGCAGCTCGGACGGCGCCGGATCGGGCGGCGGCGCCCCCGGTGGCACGGCCGACGGCGGCACGGCCGACGGCGGCACCGCGTCCGGCGGCGCCCCCGGCGACCCGGGCAGCAGCGGCACCACCGGCACGATGGGACCGATGTCCGCGTTCACCCGGAGACAGTGAGACGGCGACCCGCACCGCGCGGGCCGGGCATCCGGCCGCGGTCAGTGACCTGACGTCGCCTTCAGACCCACCACGGCGACCAGCAGCAGACAGACGAAGAAGATCCGGGCGGCGGTGACGGGCTCACCCAGCACCACCATGCCGAGCACCGCCGCCCCGGCCGCCCCGATGCCCACCCACACGCCGTAGGCGGTACCGATGGGCAGGGTCTTCGCGGCGTAGGAGAGCAGCACCATGCTGGCGACGATGCCGGCACCGGTGAACACACTGGGCACCGGCCGGGTGAAACCGTCGGTGTACTTCATACCGATCGACCAGCCCACTTCGAGCAGACCGGCGACGACGAGCAGAACCCAGGCCATGACGGGCACCTCCGGGACATACGCACTGACTGGACGGGGGTGCGTCGTCTTTGCCTGCGTCCCGGTACGGCGCGTCTCGTCGGGCTCCCTCAAAGCTAGCAAAACAAACGGCCGGAGGGACCGGTGACGAAGGCCACCGGCCCCTCCGGCCGTCGAATCACAGACTTCACAGACTTCACCGCCAGCACTGACATGCACTGACATGTACCGACTTGCACTGGTCGTGCTGGTCGTGCTGGTCGTGCTGACGGACCTCGCTACAGGTACAGGCCGGTGGAGTCCTCCGAGCCCTCGAACCGGTCCGCGGCCACCGCGTGCAGATCACGCTCGCGCATCAGCACGTACGCGACACCCCGCACCTCGACCTCGGCCCGGTCCTCCGGGTCGTACAGGACCCGGTCGCCCGGCTCCACGGTCCGGACGTTCTGCCCGACCGCGACGACCTCGGCCCAGGCCAGCCGACGGCCCACGGCCGCGGTGGCGGGAATCAGGATGCCGCCGCCCGAACGCCGCTCGCCCTCGCTGGTGTCCTGCCGCACGAGGACGCGGTCGTGCAGCATCCGGATGGGCAGCTTGTCGTGCTGGGAGCTGCTGTGCTCGTTACTTTTGGCGCTCACGCCTTCGAACCTACCTGCCTTCGACGTGCCCGGAGGAGTCCGGGTCAGCCCTTGCGGCGCCGGGACCCGAGGGTGACCAGCCCCACCACCCCGACGGCGAGCAGCGCAACGGGCACGATGCGCTCCATCCGCGGCGCCCCCTCCTCGTCGACGAACTGCGCCCTGACGTCACTGATCACCCGGTTGACCTGCACATAAGCTCGTCCCAGGGTGTGGTCGACATTGGCGACGACCTTGGCCTTGGCATCCCCGACGACGGTCTTCGGATGCACCCGCACCCCGATCTCGTCGAGCGTCTCGGCCAGCACTTCACGGCGGCGCCTGATGTCCGCCTCGATCTGCGCCGGGGTTCTGGTGTCCGACGTGTCCGCCACCGTACGGCCTCCGAAGTCTGCTGGTGCTGTTTCGGACAGTCTGTCAGCTTCCCGGGCCGCCGCACTGCCAGGACCCCCCGTTACGCTAGACCGATGAGCGAGCGACTCCAGCCCGGGGACGTGGCCCCCGCCTTCACCCTCCCCGACGCCGACGGCAACGAGGTGTCCTTGTCGGACCACAAGGGCCGCAAGGTCATCGTGTACTTCTACCCGGCGGCCCTCACCCCCGGCTGCACCAAGCAGGCGTGCGACTTCACCGACAACCTGGACGTGCTGGCCGGCGCGGGGTACGACGTGATCGGCATCTCCCCCGACAAGCCGGAGAAACTGGCGAAGTTCCGCGAGAAGGAGTCCCTGAAGGTCACCCTCCTCGCCGACCCCGACAAGCAGGTCCTGGAGGAGTACGGCGCCTTCGGCGAGAAGAAGCTGTACGGCAAGACGGTGGTCGGCGTCATCCGCTCCACGGTGATCGTCGACGAGCAGGGCAAGGTGGAACGGGCCCTGTACAACGTCAAGGCCACCGGCCACGTCGCCAAGATCATCAAGGACCTGGGCGTCTGACCCCCACGACCGCACCTCGCACCGACAGCCCGCACCGGGAAACCCACCCAGCCACGGGCCGTTCCGCTGCCCGCACGTGACCATCCGACCATCACTTCGTTACTCCGTACGGGCCACGAACGCGTGGCCGAGAGCGAAGGGGGATCGGTGTGGGGGACAGTGCTTACAGCAGGGAGCGGCTGGAGGCCGCGGTTCAGGGGGCACGGACACTGTCGGGGGCCCTGGAGCGACTGGGGGTGGATTCACGGAGCTCCACCAGGAACTACCTGAGGGAGCGGATGCGGAAGCTGGGGATCGACACGTCGCACTTCGAGAAGGAGGGAGTCAAATGGACCCGGGAGATCCTTCAGGCGGCGGTGGCGGCTTCGACGACCATGAGTGAGGTGCTGCGCCGGCTCGGCCTTGACATGGTCGGCGGGCATCACACCCACATCAGCCGCCGGATCAAGGCGTACGGCATCGACACCTCGCACTTCCGGGTATCGGCACGGAAGGGAGAGGGGAGCCGCCGTCGGGCACCGGAGGGGTTGCTGGTGAAGCAGCCAGCCGCCACGGCCCGGCGGATGCAGAGCAGCCGTCTCAAGCGGGCCATGCTGGAGCGCGGTCTCGACGAACACTGCGCCATGTGCGGCGTGGCGCCGGTCTGGCTGGGCGAACCGCTGCCGCTTGAGGTCGACCACATCGACGGTGACTGGCGCAACAACGAGATCCAGAACCTGCGGCTGCTCTGCCCCAACTGCCACTCGACGACGGACAATTACCGTGGCCGTGGCAGCCGGTCCGTCAGGGACGGCGCCTCGTGAGTGAAGTCGGGCGGTACACCCGAGAGCGGCTGATGCAGGCTGCCGAGCAATGCTCCGATGTCGACGAGGTCATCGCCCACCTCGGCACCCGGCCCTATCCGAGCCTCCGCCGGCACATCCTGAAGCGATTCGCGGACTTCGACATCGACGTCTCGCATTTCCCCGCCAGCGGCAGACTCCCCCGTCCCACATCCAGCGAGTTGCATGACGCAGTGGCCGAGTCGGCTTCCCTCGCGGAGGTGCTTCGCCGCCTGGGCCGCCCGGACAACAGCGGGCAACGCATCGGCCTCAGGAAGTTGATCGCGCAAGAGTGCCTCTCCACCGCCCACTTCGTGGGACAGGGACACCGGAGAGGGCAGCGAGCCGCAAACAGACGGTCCCCCTCGGAGGTCCTGGTCCGACGCGCTGCCGGGCCGCGGACGGCGACCTCGCGGCTACGCCGTGCGCTCCGTGCGGTCGGCGTCCCAGAACGGTGCGCCGGGTGCGGGGTGGGCCCTCAGTGGCTGGGGCGCCCCATGACGCTGGAGATCGATCATGTGAACGGCGACTGGAGGGACAACCGGCGCGAGAACCTGCGGCTGCTCTGCCCGAACTGCCACGCGATCACCAGCACCTGGTGCAGAGGGGGCGGACGGCGGAAGGCGTAGCCCAGTAAAGTAGGCCCCGTCGCAGGCGCCCGTACGCCAACGGCCGAGCGGCGATCTTTAGGTGGTCGTGTTTGTCGGTTCGAATCCGACCGGGCGCACAGGCAAAAGGGGCCCCGCACCTTGCATTCAAAGGTGCGGGGCGTTTTTCATGCCCTCAGCCCAACAACTCCCGCACCACCGGTACCAACGCCCGGAACGCCTTCCCCCGGTGGCTGATGGCGTTCTTCTCGGCCGGGGTGAGTTCGGCGCAGGTGCGGGTGTCGTCGTCCGGCTGGAGGATCGGGTCGTAGCCGAAGCCGTTGGTGCCCGCGGGGGTGTGGCGGAGGGTGCCCCGCAGTTGGCCCTCGACCACCGCTTCGCGGCCGTCGGGCAGGGCCAGGGCCGCCGCGCAGGCGAAGTGCGCGGCGCGGTGTTCGTCGGAGATGTCGGCGAGTTGGGCGAGCAGCAGGTCCAGGTTGGCCTTGTCGTCGCCGTGGCGTCCGGCCCAGCGGGCGGAGAAGATGCCGGGGGCGCCGTTCATGACGTCGACGCACAGGCCCGAGTCGTCGGCGACGGCGGGCAGGCCGGTTGCCCGGGCGAGGGCGTGTGCCTTCAGCAGGGCGTTCTCGGCGAAGGTGACGCCGGTCTCCTTGACGTCGGGGATGTCGGGGTAGGCGTCCGCGCCCACGAGTTCGTGGGGCAGGCCCGCGTCGGCGAGGATCGAGCGCAGCTCGGTGATCTTTCCGGTGTTGCGGGTGGCGAGGATCAGGCGGGTCATGCGCGCCAGTATCCCCCGCTGCCGGCCGGCGGTTTACGGGAGCTGTGCGACGCGGTCCAGTGACGCCTCCAGGTCGAGTTCGTTTTCGCGGCTTTGCATCCCGCTCTCGACGGCCGTGCGCGCCCGCTCGACCACCGCGTCCGGGGCCGGGTAGACGGCACCCAGCACCTTGCTCTCCTCGGTGAAGCCGGCCAGCAGGTCCCCGCCGGTGGCTGCCGCCGCGCCGACCGCGGCCTTCGTCGCGGCGATCTGTTCCGGCCGCAGTGCCGCAATGCGTCGGGCGAGGTCGTCCACGAATGCGTCGAGTTCCTCGGCCGGCAGGGCGCGGTTGATCCAGCCGTAGCGTTCGGCCGTCTCGGCGTCGAACAGGTTCCCGCCGAGGATCGCTTCCAGCGCGCGGGCCCGGCCCACCAGGGGCGGCAGCAACTGGGTTCCGCCGCCTCCGGGGATGATGCCGATCCGGGTCTCGACCTGGGACAGCCAGGTCCGTCCGCGGGCGGCGAAGCGCATGTCCAGGGCCATGGCCAGCTCGTTGCCGCCGCCCCGCAGCCGGCCGGACAGTTTGCCGATCGTCACCTGCGGCAGCAGGCGCAGCCGCAGCATCAGCTTCTGCATCGGGTTGATCAGCGACTCGTCGCCGCCGCTGCCGGCGCCCGGGTTGGCCAGCCCGCCGAACGCGGCCGGGTCCAGCATGAAGCCGAAGTCGACGTGCGCAGCGAAGAACTCCGGGTCGGCGCTGTCCAGCACGATCACGCGGACCTGCTCGTCGTCGGCCACGGCACCGACGAAGTCGTGCAGTTCGTTGACGAGCGTGGTGTCCAGCATGTTGACCGGGGCGTTGTCGATGGTGACTCGGGCCACGCCCGTGTCGACCGTCACCCGCAGGGTCTTGTAGTCGTACAGCATCTCTTCCTTCTCCCATGATTCGCCCGGGGCCTTGCTCGTCCGGCCCGCACATCGGTCACTCTAAAAGCTGACGTTGACGTCAGGGGCAAGGTCGTGTGACGCGCATCACGTCGGTAGCTCCGGCGGCGACGCGAGGACGGGTCGTCCGCGGTCGCGTCGGTGGGCGCCCTACCGTCGCCGTCAAGGGAGTCATCTGCGCCGTCCGGATTTCCTGTACGCCGGCCACTCACACAAGGTTTACGGGGTGCAGACCTTGGTCAGTTCGCCCGCGGCGTCGGTGACCGGTCCGACGTCGGGGGTGGCGTCGCCGTTCTTGATCGCTGTGCGGATGTTGCCGACGGCTGTGCCGAGGTTGTCGACGGCTTTGTTGACGTCGGCGTCGTCGGTGGTGTCGCCGATCTTGTCGAGGTTCTTCTCGATGGCGTCGAGGGATTCGGCGGCCTGGGTGGGGTCGTCGGCGGCGTTCTCCACTGCCTGCTGGAGTCGGGTGACGCTGTCGGCGATGGAGTCGGCGGTGCGGACGCAGTCGAGGGCCCTGTCGACGCTGTCGCATCCGGTGAGGAGGCCGGTGGTGAGTGCGACGCCGGCCGTCACGGCGGCGACGGCGGTGATACGGGTTCGACGGCGGCGTCGACTCGCGGCCATGGCTGGGTTCCTCCCCGGTTCAGGCTGGCGGGGCGCAGACCTGTGTGTCGTGCGCCCGTATTCATGGGGACGCCGGGGAGGCCGGTGGGGTTGCCGCGGCGGGGACTTCTGTTTGGCGTTCCCTTTACTTTTCGAGGGTGGCTTCGAGTGCCGTGTGCTGGAGGGCGGCGAGGTCGGTGCAGCCGGTGACCGCGAGGTCGAGGAGGGCGTCGAGTTCGTCGCGGGCGAAGGGTTCGGCTTCGGCGGTGCCCTGGACCTCGACGAAGCGGCCGTCGCCGGTGCAGACGACGTTCATGTCGGTTTCGGCTCGGACGTCCTCTTCGTAGCAGAGGTCGAGGAGCGGGATGCCGCCGACGATGCCGACGGAGACGGCGCTCACGGTGCCGGTGAGCGGCCTGCGGCCGGGGCGGATGAGTTTCTTGCCCTGGGCCCAGGTGACGGCGTCGGCGAGGGCGACGTACGCGCCGGTGATGGCGGCGGTGCGGGTGCCGCCGTCGGCCTGGAGGACGTCGCAGTCGAGGACGATGGTGTTCTCGCCGAGGGCTTTGTAGTCGATGACGGCGCGCAGGGACCGGCCGATGAGCCGGGAGATCTCGTGGGTGCGTCCGCCGATCTTGCCTTTGACGGATTCGCGGTCGCCGCGGGTGTTGGTGGCGCGGGGCAGCATGGCGTATTCGGCGGTGACCCAGCCTTCGCCGCTCCCCTTGCGCCAGCGGGGGACGCCTTCGGTGACGGATGCGGTGCAGAGGACCTTGGTGTCGCCGAAGGAGACGAGGACGGAGCCTTCGGCGTGCTTGCTCCAGCCGCGTTCGATAGTGACCGGGCGGAGTTGTTCTGGGGTGCGGCCGTCGATTCGAGACATGGGGTGGAGCCTAGTGCCTGGGCGGGTGGGGTCCGGCCGGATGTGGGGCGGCTGGGGAGGGTGCCTGTGGGGGTTGGGGGGCGGTCCCCGTCCGGGCGTGGGAAGTCGGCTGTGCGGGGGCGGGGAATGCTTGTCGGGTACCGGGGCGTGCGGTGCCCGTCGGGTGCCGGAGCGGGCAATGCCCGTCGGATGCCGGGGCGTTCGATGCCCGTCGGATGTGCGTGTACCGGCCTTGTTTCTCGCTGCGGGGTTCGGCGGGGACGCGTGAGGGGCCCGGCCGCTGGGACGTGTTGTCGGTGTCCGCTGGGCGGGGCCCCTTACGGGTGGGCTGTGTGGCTCACATCATGTCTTCGATCTCCGACGCGATGGGGTCGGCGTCCGTGCCGATGACGACCTGGATGGCGGTGCCCATCTTGACGACGCCGTGGGCGCCGGCGGCTTTCAGGGCGGCTTCGTCGACCTTGGAGGGGTCGGTGACCTCGGTGCGCAGGCGGGTGATGCAGCCCTCGATCTCCTCGATGTTGTCGATGCCGCCGAGTCCGGCGACGATCTTCTCTGCCTTGCTGGCCATGTTCCGTCTCCCTGGTCTGAACCGCTTTGTCGCAGTAACCCACAGTTGGCCCAGCTTCGCGAGCGTCCTTGTCGTACGTATCGAAGGATGGCGTTCACGGCAGCGGAACCGTCCGAAACTGGTCTACACCACTCGGGAGACGGTCGCCAAGCCCGCTTGTGAGCCGAGCGGCCCGGAGGACGCCATGAGCGCCGACAGCACGGTGGTTCCCGCCCGCGCGCGCTGGAACAGTCTGTTTCAGGGGTTGCAGAAGATGGGGCGCAGTCTGCAGCTTCCCATCGCGGTGCTGCCGGCGGCGGGCATCCTCAACCGGCTGGGCCAGCCTGATGTGTTCGGCGCGCGGGGGCTGGGCTGGACGGCCGCGTCGAAGGTGATGGCGGGGGCGGGCGGTGCGCTGCTCGACGGTTCGCTGGGGCTGCCGCTGCTGTTCTGTGTCGGGGTGGCGATCGGGATGGCGAAGAAGGCGGACGGTTCGACGGCGCTGGCCGCGGTGGCGGGTTTCCTCGTCTACTACAACGTGCTGCACCAGTTCCCGCAGGGCTGTGCGGCGGGTGCGCGGGCGGTGGCGGCCGGGTGTCAGGCGCGGGACGGGACGGTGTCGGCCTTCACGTATCAGAACCCGGGGGTTTTCGGGGGCATCGTGATGGGGCTGCTGGCGGCGTTCTTCTGGGCGCGGTTGCATCGCACGCGTCTGGTGGACTGGCTGGGCTTCTTCAACGGGCGCCGGCTGGTGCCGATCGTCATGGCGTTCGTGGCGATCGTGTTCGCGGCGCTGTGTCTGTGGGTCTGGCCGCCGGTCGGTGCCGCGCTGGAGGGTTTCAGTGCGTGGATGCGGGGTCTGGGGGCGTGGGGTGCGGGGGTTTTCGGGGTGGCGAACCGGGCGCTGCTGGTGGTGGGCCTGCATCAGTTCCTGAACGTGCCCATCTGGTTCCAGTTCGGCAGTTACACGGCGTCGGACGGCACGGTGGTGCACGGTGACATCAACATGTTCCTGGCGGGTGATCCGCACGCGGGTCTGTTCACGTCGGGTTTCTTCCCGATCATGATGTTCGCGCTGCCTGCCGCGGCGCTGGCCATCACGCACTGCGCGCGGCCGGACCGCCGTGCCGAGGTGGGCGGTCTGATGCTGTCGGTGGGGCTCACGTCGTTCGTGACGGGCATCACCGAGCCGATCGAGTACTCCTTCATGTTCGTGGCGCCGTTGTTGTATGGGGTGCATGCGGTGCTGACGGGGGTGTCGATGGCGGTGACGTGGGGGCTGGGGGTGCACGACGGTTTCAGTTTCTCGGCGGGGCTGATCGATTACGTCATCAACTGGGGTCTGGCGACGAAGCCGTGGCTGATCGTGCCGATCGGGCTGTGTTTCGCCGTCGTCTATTACGTGGTGTTCCGTTTCGCGATCGTGCGGTTCGGTCTGCGGACGCCGGGTCGGGAGCCGGCGGAGGAGGTCGAGGACGTCGCCGAGGCGTGATCGGCACGGTGTCGGCGGGGGCTTCGGCGGCGTCACCAAAGTGTGACCGAAACCCGGCACCGTGCTGTGGAAATGGCCATTCCGTGGGCGCCCTCCACCGTGTTACAACAGGTCTACACCACTGAGTGGTGTAGACCACCACCCGATGGAGGACGCATGAGCACCGCCACCGCGACGGCGGCCCCCGCAAAGAGGCGGGGATCCGGCCTGTTCCAGGGCCTGCAGAAGGTCGGCCGCAGCCTGCAGCTCCCGATCGCCGTGCTGCCGGCGGCGGGGATCATGGTCCGGCTGGGTCAGCCCGACATCTTCGGCAAGGACGGTCTCGGCTGGGACAAGGTCGCCGCTGTCTTCTCCAACGCGGGCGGTGCACTGACCGGCGCCCTGCCCATCCTGTTCTGCGTGGGCGTCGCCATCGGGTTCGCCAAGAAGGCGGACGGTTCGACCGCGCTCGCCGCGGTGGTCGGCTTCCTCGTCTACAGCAAGGTCCTCCAGGCGTTCCCGGTCGCCGACGAGGTGATCCAGAAGGGCAAGGACACCCCGGCCGTCTACAACGATCCCGGGGTGCTCGGCGGCATCATCATGGGTCTGCTCGCCGCCGTGCTGTGGCAGCGCTTCCACCGGACCAAGCTCGTCGACTGGCTGGGCTTCTTCAACGGCCGCCGGCTCGTGCCGATCATCATGGCCTTCGTCGGCCTGGTGATGGGCGTCTTCTTCGGCCTGGTCTGGAAGCCGGTCGGTGAGGGCATCTCGAACTTCGGCGAGTGGCTGACCGGTCTCGGCTCGGGCGGCGCGGCCCTGTTCGGTGCCGTGAACCGCGCGCTGATCCCGGTCGGCATGCACCAGTTCGTCAACACGGTGGCCTGGTTCCAGCTCGGCGACTTCAAGAACGCGGCCGGCGACGTCGTGCACGGCGACATCACCCGGTTCCTGGCCGGTGACCCGTCCGCCGGTCTGTTCCAGTCCGGGTTCTTCCCGATCATGATGTTCGGCCTGCCGGCCGCCGCGCTCGCCATCGCGCACTGCGCCCGCCCCGAACGCCGCAAGGCCGTGCTGGGCATGATGGTCTCCCTCGCGCTGACCTCGTTCGTCACCGGTGTCACCGAGCCGATCGAGTTCTCCTTCATGTTCGTCGCGCCGGTCCTGTACGTGCTGCACGCGGTGCTGACCGCGGCGTCGATGGCGGTGACCTGGGGCCTGGGCGTGCACGACGGCTTCAACTTCTCCGCCGGCTTCATCGACTACGCGCTGAACTGGCATCTGGCGACCAGGCCATGGCTGATCATCCCGATCGGTCTGGTCTTCGCGGCCATCTATTACGTGACCTTCCGCTTCGCGATCGTCAAGTTCGATCTGAAGACCCCGGGCCGCGAGCCCGAGGAGGAGGTCGAGGACCTCACCAAGGCGTGAGTCCAGCCCGGCACGACGAAGGCTCCCGCAACCCAGCAAGATCGTCCCGCCCAAAGCCCACGGTCCTCGCAACTCCCACAGATCACGGGTGTTGCGAGGACCGTTAGAACCCAAGCCGATGCTCGGTTCCGGGGCCTTCCGGTGTGCGCGCACGGGCCTGAACCCCGTGCGAACCGGGTCCGCTGGCTCTCGTACGTCTAGATCTCGTACGTCGCCCTGGGTGCCGCCAGTTCCACCGGGCCGTCGAAGACGGCGCGCGCGTCCGCCAGGCTGATCTGGGGGTCGGTCCACGGGGGGATGTGGGTGAGGACCAGGCGCCGGGCACCCGCGCGGGTGGCGCTCTCGCCCGCCTCGCGGCCGTTGAGGTGCAGGTCGGGGATGTCCTCCTTGCCGTAGGTGAACGCGGCCTCGCACAGGAAGAGGTCGGTGTCCCGGGCCAGCTCGTCGAGGGCCGTGGTGACGCCCGTGTCCCCGGAGTACGTCAGCGACTTCCCGCCATGTTCGACCCGGATGGCATACGCCTCCACGGGGTGCCGCACCCGCTCGACGTGCACCGTGAACGGGCCGATCTCGAACGTGGACGGCTTGATCGTGTGGAAGTCGAAGACCTCGCTCATGGAGGAGGCGGTGGGGGTGTCGGCGTAGGCGGTGGTCAGGCGCTGCTCCGTGCCCTCGGGTCCGTAGACGGGGATCGGGGCGGCGCGTCCGCCGTCGTGCCGGTAGTAGCGCGCCACGAAGTAGGCGCACATGTCGATGCAGTGGTCGGCGTGCAGATGGCTGAGGAAGATCGCGTCGAGGTCGTAGAGACCGCAGTGGCGCTGCAACTCGCCGAGGGCGCCGTTGCCCAGGTCGAGGAGCAGCCGGAAGCCGTCGGCCTCCACGAGGTAGCTCGAACAGGCCGAGTCCGCGGACGGAAACGACCCCGAGCAGCCGACGACGGTGAGCTTCATGAAGCAGAAACCTCCGTTGGCGGTGAATCCGGCTGGACCGAACCGGAAGGAACGGTCCACTGGGGGCGAAATGGGTTTCAGAAAAAGGCAGACAGGGGTCGTGCGGTCCGTCGAGCGTAAAGCGCGAAAGCCTGGGTCGCTCCTTTGCCAGGGGGGTTGTGGGCGAACTCACCTGTGGTGTCACCGGTTCGGCTGGACCGGGGGCGCGGGCGATGCGGTAGAGGGCGCGCGGGGGGTTGCACGCGCCGGTACCGTCAAGCCTATGGACACGTCCTGGTGGCTGGCGCTCGCGGCGGTGGTGCTGCTCGCGCTGATCGCCACGCTCGTCGACGGCTGGGGACGCGGCAGCCGGCCGCCCCGGCGCAGGACGCCGTCACTGGGATACGACGAGGGTCCCCGGGCGGGCGCCACCCGGCCGCGGCCGGGTGACATCTGGTGGGCGAGCGTGCCGCACGCGCAGGGGTCGGCGGCCGAAGCGGCTCCGCGCGGCGCCTCGGGCAGGGCGGCGGCGCGGGACGGGCGGGCGGAGGACCGGCCCTGTCTGGTGCTCGCGGTGCACGGCAAGCGGGCCACGGTCGCGGAGATCACCAGCAGGTACCGCGACGAACAGGCCGGGGTGATCCCGCTCCCGCCGGGTTCCGTAGGCGACGCGCAGGGCCGGCAGAGCTTCCTGGAGACGGACGAGCTGCGCCAGGTGCCGGTGTGGGACTTCCGGCGCCGGGTGGGCGTGGTCGATCCGGTGCTGTGGGACCAGGTGCGGCACCTGGCGACCTGAGCGGGGCCGCATCGCCGCAGCGGCGGGCCCGGCCCCGGTTCGACAGCGGGCCCCTCCCCACTTCAGCGGGCAGGCCCGGCCCCGGTTCAGCGGACCCGTACCGTGACCGTCCAGCTCTGCAGGCCCTGGCAGGTGACCTGGCCGGGGCTGCCCTGGGCGCACAGCGGGCGGTACGAGGTGAGCCGGGCGGTGCCGGCGGCGACGGCTTCGTAGGCGGCGAGCGCGTGGCCCGGCCGGACGACGATCCCCGCGTTGACGGCCTTGAGCGCGTTGCCGGTGGCGGTGAGCGGCTGCCAGGGGCGGTCCGCGGTGCCGTCCAGGTCGATCCGTACCACCGCGCCCCGTGTGAGGCACAGGCTGTGGCCGTCGTCGGCGACGGTCAGTTCGGCCTGGGTCACACAGTCGCCGGAGGGCGTGCCCGGCTTGGACGGGGTGCCTGATGCGGAAGGGGTCGACGGGGCCGACGGTGCGGACGGGTTCGACGACGGGGTGCCGCTGCCCGTGCTGTGCCCGCCGCCCGCGCTGTCCCCCGTGCCCGGGCCGCCGCCCGCCCCGCCACAGCCGGCGAGCAGCACCACGGCCGCCGCGGCGGCGAGCGTCGTGCGGTGGATCGTCGTACGGCGCATGGGGCGACCGCCTTTCCGCCAGGGGTGTCGGACCGGGTACGGATGTGACGTTCCACCGGGCCGTCCGGATCCGTTGCGGACCCCCGCCGGTTCCACCGGCCGGGGTCCGCCACTCGGCGGTCGAAGGGCTGGGGCGGGCGCTACGCCCAGAGCTGGCCGTGCAGGGCCGCGATGGCTTCCTCGGTGGTGGCCGCCGTGTAGACGCCGGTGGAGAGGTACTTCCAGCCGCCGTCGGCCACGATGAAGACGATGTCGGCGCTCTCCCCGGCCCGCACCGCCTTGCGGCCGACGCCGAGCGCGGCGTGCAGCGCGGCGCCTGTGGAGACGCCGGCGAAGATGCCCTCCTGCTGGAGGAGTTCCCGGGTGCGGGTGACCGCGTCGGCCGAGCCGACCGAGAAGCGGGTGGTGAGCACGGAGGCGTCGTACAGCTCCGGTACGAAGCCCTCGTCGAGGTTGCGCAGGCCGTACACGAGGTCGTCGTAGCGGGGCTCGGCGGCGACGATCTGCACGTCCGGCTTGTGCTCGCGCAGGTAGCGGCCGACGCCCATGAGGGTGCCGGTGGTGCCGAGGCCGGCGACGAAGTGGGTGACCGAGGGGAGGTCGGTGAGGATCTCCGGGCCGGTGGTGGCGTAGTGGGCGCCGGCGTTGTCCGGGTTGCCGTACTGGTAGAGCATCACCCAGTCCGGGTGCTCGGCGGCGAGTTCCCTGGCGACGCGCACGGCGGTGTTGGAGCCGCCCGCGGCCGGCGAGGGGATGATCTCCGCGCCCCACATGCCGAGCAGGTCACGGCGTTCCTGGGAGGTGTTCTCGGGCATCACGCACACCATGCGGTAGCCCTTGAGCTTGGCCGCCATGGCCAGGGAGATGCCGGTGTTGCCGGAGGTGGGCTCCAGGATGGTGCAGCCCGGGGTGAGCCGGCCGTCCTTCTCCGCCTGCTCGACCATGTGCAGCGCGGGGCGGTCCTTGACCGAGCCGGTCGGGTTGCGGTCCTCCAGCTTGGCCCAGATGCGGACGTCGGCGGACGGCGAGAGGCGCGGCAGGCACACCAGCGGGGTGTTGCCCACCGCGGCGAGCGGGGAGTCGTAGCGCATGTGGATCAGGGCCTGTCAGGACATCCCGCCGGCCACGGCCGGCAGGATGGTCACGACGTCGCCGTCGGACAGCTTGGTGTCGATGCCGTCGACGAACCGGACGTCCTCGTCGTTCAGGTAGACGTTGACGAAGCGGCGCAGCTGACCGTCCTTCGTCTCGTCGATGAGGCGGGCCTGGATGCCCGTGTGCCGGGCTTCGAGGTCGGCGAACAGCGCGGCGACGGTGTCGCCGTTGCCCTCCACCGCCTTCTGGCCGTCGGTGTACTGGCGGAGGATGGTGGGGATGCGGACCTCGATGGCCATGGTTGCGGGCTCCTGTCGGAAGAATCGGATCGGGCGCACAGTGGGTCCCCCGGCTTTCGGCACGTGGGGGGAGCGCCGCGGCTCACGGCCGCACGGCGGCACGGAAACGTCAACAGATGGCGCTGTTCAGCCTGCACAGATCGACGTGCAGCCGCGCCACGAGCAGCCTGCCCGGCGCTTTCTCGCTCACGTCGTGGAGAACCATGGGTACATCGTATCGATTCCCGATCCGCCTCCCGGAATGGGATCTCGCATGGTGGATGAATTCCGACCGAACCGCGGTCAGTACGCCGCCACGACCTTGACCTCCTCCTCGGTGACCTCGCCGTCGAGGATCCGGAAGGAGCGGAACTGGAACTCGCCGAGGCCGTCGGTGTCGGCGGTGGAGACCAGGACGTAGTGGGCGCCGGGCTCGTTCGCGTAGCCGATGTCGGTGCGGGACGGGTACGCCTCGGTCGCGGTGTGGGAGTGGTAGATGATCACCGGCTCCTCGTCGCGGTCGTCCAGTTCGCGGTAGAGCTTCAGGAGGTCCTGCGAGTCGAACTCGTAGAACGTGGGCGAGCGGGCGGCGTTGAGCATCGGGACGAAGCGCTCGGGGCGGTCGGAGCCCGCCGGACCCGCGACCACTCCGCACGCCTCGTCCGGGTGGTCCGCACGGGCGTGGGCGACGATCCGGTCGTACAGGTCCTGGGTGATGGTCAGCATGCGGGCAAGGATAAGCAGTGGGGCCGCTCCGTACCGAGGGACGGTACGGAGCGGCCCACATGGCGGACGTCCAGAGCGGCTGCCGCGGTGCTCGCCGTATCTGGCGTGCTGCGGCCGGACGTCCTCGGCGGTGCTGTTCTCGGTGGGCTGGTCTCAGCCCACCTGCTCCAGCGCCGGTTCACTGCGGTCGGTGGCCCCGGCATTGCGCTTCTTCAGGTACAGCCAGCCGATGCCGAGCACGACCGCCCAGCCCGCCATCACGTACAGGCAGATCCGGGAGTCGGCGTCGTACGCGATCAGGCCGGTGACGAAGAGGAGGAAGACGATGGCGATCCAGCTGCACACCGATCCGCCCGGCGCCGGGAAGGAGGACGCGGGCAGCCGGCCCGCGACGACCTCACGGCGGTAGCGGACGTGGCTGATCAGGATCATCAGCCAGGTCCAGATGCCGGCCGCGGTGGCGACGGAGGTGACGTAGCCGAACGCCTTCTCCGGGACGAGGTAGTTGAGGACCACGCCGATGCACATGAAGCCGACGGAGATCGTGATGGCCAGCGCGGGGGTCTTTGAAGCCGACAGCCGGCCGAACACCTTGGGGGCCTCGCCGTTGTCCGCGAGGGTGCGCAGCATGCGGCCCGTGGAGTACATGCCGGAGTTGCAGGACGACAGGGCCGCGGTGAGCACGACGAAGTTGACGATGCCCGCGCCGGCCGGGATGCCGATGACGGCGAACGCCTTCACGAACGGGCTGACGCCTTCGGCGAATTCGGTCCACTTGACCACGCACAGGATGACGGTGAGGGCACCGACGTAGAACAGCGCGATCCGCCAGGGCAGGGTGTTGATGGCCTTCGGGAGGGTCTTCTCCGGGTTCTCCGACTCGCCCGCGGTGACGCCGACCAGTTCCACGGCGAGGTAGGCGAACATCACGCCCTGCAGGGTCATCAGGGAGGAGCCGATGCCCTTGGGGAAGAAGCCGTCGAACTGCCAGAGGTTGGAGACCGTGGCGGTGTCACCGGCGGCGCTGAAGCCGAAGGTGAGCACGCCGAGACCGATCACGATCATGCCGATCAGCGCGGTGACCTTGACCATCGAGAACCAGAACTCGATCTCGCCGAACAGCTTCACCGAGATCAGGTTGGCCACGAACAGGATCACCAGGAAGACCAGGGCCGTCAGCCATTGCGGTACGGACGGGAACCAGTAGTGGACGTAGATCGCGGCGGCCGTCAGCTCGGCCATGCCGGTCACCACCCACATCAGCCAGTACGTCCAGCCGGTGAAGTAACCGAAGAACGGGCCGAGGAACTCCCGGGAGTATTCGGCGAAGGATCCCGAGACGGGCCGGTAGAGCAGCAGCTCGCCCAGCGCCCGCATGATGAAGAAGATGATGCCGCCGGAGATGGCGTACATCAGGATGAGGCTGGGTCCGGCCTTGGCGATGTTCGCCCCGGCTCCCAGGAACAGACCGACGCCGATGGCGCCGCCGATCGCGATCATCTGCACCTGGCGACTGCCGAGCCCGCGCTCGTAGCCCTCTTCTGGCGCCTCGGTGACCTGCGATGGGGTCATGTGCGGTGTCCCTTTCTCCACGCCGGTCCGGGGCCCTTCGGTCGGCCTCAGCCCGGTTTCGGTCCCCCCACGACTGATGGAGCTGGCCTGGCCGGTAGCCGACCGACCGGGCCACCACCCGGCGGGACACGGTTGCTGTCCGCCTGGCGGTCGTGAAGATTTACCACGACCGCCCCGGCCATGACACCGGTGCACTGTGACGCACCACACAGGAAAAATGGGATAAACGGCAAACAATCCTGTCAAAATAGCTCACTTTGGTGACAGGATCGTTATCCGGATTTGAGCGTCCTCTGAGCGAACGCGAAATAGGGGCGAATCAGGGCATCAGCGTCGAGACGAGGGTCTCCTGGAGTCCGCCCAGCCACAGGTACGCCATCACCATCGGCTTGCGCGGGTCGTCGTCCGACAGCCGGTAGAGCAGTTCGGTGTCGTCCTCGTCGGTGATCTCCAGCCGGGAGCCGATCGCCAGCCGCAGGTCGTTGAGCGCGCCCAGCCACTGCCGGGACTCCTCGGGCGACAGCTTGAGGACCGCCCCGTCCTCCCCCGCCGCGGCCAGCGCGTCCAGGGCGCGGATCACCGCGAGGGCGTTCTCCCGCTTGCCCGCCCGCAGGTCGTTCTCGGTGTAACGGCGGAACTCGGCGGAGGACGCCTCCTGTTCGGCCGCCCGGGCGGGCGAGTCGGCCGCCCGCCCGGGGTCGCCGTAGGCGTCCGGGAACAGACGGCGCAGCACCGGGTCGGCGGGCGGCTCGCTCGGCCCCTCGGTGAACAGTTCGGCGAGCGGGTCGGCGGGAGCGTCCGCGGGGGCGGTGCCGGGACCGATCAGTTCCAGCAGCTGGACGGCCAGCGACCGGATGATGGAAATCTCGACGTCGTCGAGCGCGACGGCCGCGCCGCCGCCGGGGAGCGGTTCGAAGTGTCCTGACATCGGTGGCGTCGCTACTTCCGGTCCTGCTGGAGGGTGGCCCACAGTCCGTAGCCATGCATCGCCTGCACGTCGCGTTCCATCTCCTCGCGACTGCCGCTGGAGACGACCGCCCGGCCCTTGTGGTGGACATCGAGCATGAGCTTCGTGGCCTTGTCCTTGGGATAGCCGAAATACGTCTGGAAAACGTAGGTGACATAGCTCATGAGGTTGACCGGGTCGTTGTGCACGATCGTGACCCAGGGGACGTCCGGCTCGGGTACGGCGAAGACCTCCTCCGCCGACTCGGTGCGTTCGATCTCTACGGGCGCGGGTGACGTCACATCGCCCATGCTGCCATGCTCAGCAAAAATCGTCACACTGACGAAATGGGGGTAGCATGCGGGTTCATGGACACAGCGGACCTTGGGCTGCCGGAGGGCGAAGGGCGCGCGGCGCCGTCGCCCCGGGGCGGTGGCGGCCGGCGGGTGGGCGTGCCGTCGACGGCACTCTTCACGGACCAGTACGAGCTGACGATGCTCCAGGCGGCCCTCAGGGCGGGCACCGCCGGGCGGCGGAGCGTGTTCGAGGTCTTCACCCGGCGGCTGCCGGACGGGCGCCGCTACGGCGTCGTCGCGGGCACCGGGCGGGTTTTGGACGCGGTCGAGAACTTCCGCTTCGACGTGGACGTCCTCGACTTCATGCGGGAGCGGCAGATCGTCGACGAGGACACCCTCCAATGGCTGTCCGAGTACCGCTTCACGGGTGACATCTGGGGCTACCCCGAGGGCGAGGTGTACTTCCCGGGCTCGCCGGTGCTGCGGGTGGAGGGCTCCTTCGCCGAGTGCGTGCTCCTGGAGACGGTGATCCTCTCCATCCTCAACCACGATTCGGCCATCGCGGCGGCGGCCTCCCGGATGGCCTCGGCCGCCGGGGACCGGCCGCTGATCGAGATGGGCGCCCGGCGCACCCACGAGCTGTCCGCCGTGGCCGCCGCGCGCGCCGCCTACATCGGCGGTTTCACCACCACCTCCGACCTGGCGGCCGGCTTTCGCTACGGCATCCCGACGGTGGGCACCTCCGCCCACGCCTTCACCCTGCTGCACGACAACGAGCGGGACGCCTTCCGGGCCCAGGTGGACTCGCTCGGGCGGGGCACCACGCTGCTGGTGGACACCTACGACGTCGCCGAGGCGGTCCGGACGGCCGTCGAGGTCGCCGGGCCCGAGCTGGGCGCGGTGCGCATCGACTCCGGGGACCTGCTGCTGGTCGCGCACCGGGTGCGGCAGCAACTGGACGAGCTGGGCGCGACCGCTACGAAGATCACCGTGACCTCGGACCTGGACGAGTACGCCATCGCCTCGCTCGCCGCCGCCCCGGTGGACGCGTACGGCGTCGGCACCCAGCTGGTGACCGGCTCGGGGCACCCGACCTGCTCGATGGTCTACAAGCTGGTGGCGCGCGCCGAGTCGGCCGGCCCGCAGGCCCCGCTGCTGCCGGTGGCGAAACGTTCCACCGGCGGCAAGACCTCCATCGGCGGGCGCAAGTGGGCCGCGCGCCGGCTGGACGCCCACGGGGTGGCGGAGGCCGAGGTCATCGGCACCGGGCCGGTCCCCGCGGAGCTGGCCGACCGGCAGCTCCTGGTCGAGCTGGTCAAGGGCGGCACGGTGGTGGCCCGCGAGCCGCTGGACGCCGTCCGCGACCGGCACGCCGTCGCACGTGCCGGTCTGCCGCTGTCCGCGACGCAGCTGTCGCGCGGGGAACCCGTCCTTGCGACGGAGTACGTCCACGCGGGCCCGGGCAGCTAGCGCCCTTCCGGTGCCCCGCCGGGCGGGGCACCGGGGGCGTCCGGCAACCGTCCGCCCCGGCCGTACCCCTCCCGCCCCGGAGCAGAAGTCTCTAGGCTCGTAACTTCACACCCCCCGCCCGCCACGAGCGGGGGACCGTCAGTCGAAGGACACCGACCATGCGCCGCGCCTTGATCGTCGTAGACGTGCAGAACGACTTCTGCGAGGGGGGCAGCCTCGCGGTGGCCGGGGGTGCCGATGTGGCCGCCGCCATCACCGAGCTGATCGGTCAGGCGCCGGCCGGCTACCGGCACGTGGTGGCCACCCGTGACCACCACATCGCACCCGGTGGCCATTTCGCCGACGACCCCGACTACGTCCGCTCCTGGCCCGCGCACTGCGTCGCCGGCACCGAGGGCGTGGGCTTCCACCCGAACTTCGCCCCCGCGGTCGCCTCCGGCGCGATCGACGCCGTCTTCGACAAGGGTGCGTACGCGGCGGCCTACAGCGGCTTCGAGGGCACCGACGAGAACGGCGTCCCGCTGGCCGACTGGCTGCGGGCCCGCGAGGTCGGCGAGGTGGACGTGGTGGGCATCGCCACGGACCACTGCGTACGCGCCACCGCCCTGGACGCCGTGCGAGAAGGGTTTCGCACGCACGTCCTGCTGGACCTGACCGCGGGCGTCGCCGAGAGCACCACCCAGCGCGCCCTCGAAGACCTGCGAGAGGCAGGCGTGGCACTGTCGGGCAAGCCGGTCGTCTAGTCCGCCCCGGAGGGCCGCGCCCGGCAGGGGCGCGGGGAACTGCGCGCCCGGCCACGAAGCACCCGCAGACGACCGACGTCCTTCACGCCCCACCGCCCCCACGCCTCCGGTTCCGGCACCCGCACCGGACGCCTCAAAGCCCGCCGAGCGGAGCGCGAGCGCGCCGCAGCGCCCTGATCGGATGCCACAGCTCGGTGACCGGGTCCGCCGTCGCGACACCGTTGCCGGGCGCGGTACGCCATATCAGCCCGTCCGGATGGTGCAGCACCGCCGTGATCTCGTCCGGCGTCGGCGGCGCCGCGTTCCCGCGCAGGTAGACCGCCCGCATACCCAGGTTGCGCAGCCGCGTCAGAGCGCGGGCCCGGTTCCGGGCGTGCACCAGCACACGCACCACACCCGCGGTCGTGCCCGCGGTCGCGCCGTCGGCGGCGGGGCTCGGCAGGTTCAGTGCCACCACCACCATGCCGTTCGGCAGCTTGCAGAAACCTCCAGCGGCCATTCAGTCACATCCCCGTTTCGGTCGGTGTCAATAAGAGCGCCACAGGACGCACCTAAACACGATCGGCGGCGACCCGCCAAGGGGTCGCCGCCGATACGTCTCTGACCTGCGGAGATACGAGCTACCTCACCGCAGGGCCGACCTGGATGTCGATCGTCGAGCCATCATGGGCCTGCTTGTCGATCTTGATCTTGGTGTTGGTGTCAGTGATCTTGACACCGCCCGTCGGGTTCGCCGCGTCGTAGTAGGTGCCGGTGTGGTCGTTGAAGACCGACACCCCCTTCGACGACGCGATCCGGGTCGGCACGCCCGCCTTGTGCAGCGTGATGCCGTCCGTGCGCTCCAGGCCGAACGTCGAGTCGTAGGCCTGTATCCGGTTGCGCAGCAGCGTGCCGTCGGCCCACTTGAGCGCCGTCGGGTGCGAGTCGACCGGCAGGATCAGGCCGGTGCCGGGGTGCTGCCCGGTGTTGTTGTCCTGCTCGGAGGTGTCCCACTTCCAGATCAACAGGCCGTTCTGGTACGGGTAGTGCTCCACCCAGTCCGGACGGGTCGTCGAGAAGCCGAAGTTGTACGGACCGGTCTTCAACGTCGTGTCGTACGACACGTACTGGCGGTTCTCGGCGACGTAGTACTGCGCGTAGTCCTTGGTGAAGGACGCGCCGATCCGGGAGAAGCCGTTCGCCGTCCAGGCCGGGTCCGCGCTCTCGGCGTCGTCGGCGAAGACCGTCGCGCCGTCCGCGGTCAGGGTGATCCGGTCGGCGGCGAAGCCGTCCTCCGCGACACCGCCGTCGGTGGTGTAGCGGAACCGCAGGTCGATCTTCTTGCCCGCGTAGGCGTCCAGCGGGTACGACAGCTTCTTGTACGCGTCCGAGGACCCGGTGAGGACGGGCTTGTCGCTGCCGTCCCGCCCGATGGCCTGGCCGTCCGCGGTGCCGTCGAGCGCGCTCCAGTTGGCGCCGCCGTCGGTGGAGACCTCGGCGTAGAGGAAGTCGTAGCCCGCCTCGATGGCCCACCAGCCGTCCAGGGTCAGGGCGGCCGAGGACTTGCCCGTCAGGTCGACGCTGCGGGTCAGCGTGTTCTTGAGGTCGTTGCCGCTGCCGCTCCACCACTGCGTCGCACCCTGCGCCGGGGCGACGATCTCAGTGGTGACCGCCTTGTCCGGGAGGGAGACGACCAGCGCCTGCGGGTTCCTGGTGTTGTACTCGGCGACGCCCAGCCGGTGCGCGGACCTGGCACCGGCCTTCGCCATGTCGTAGTCGAGCCAGCCTAGCTGGAGCTTGTCCCAGGCGTTCATGTCGCCGGGCAGGTCACCGATGGCGTCCTGGCCCCGGCCGAGCCAGGAGCCGGCGGACATCAGGGTCCAGAAACCGGTGGAGTTCTCGCCGCCCGCGGTGTCGTACTCGTCCGGCAGGCCGAGGTCGTGGCCGTACTCATGGGCGAAGACGCCCAGGCCGCCGTTCTCCGGCTGGATGGTGTAGTCGCCGACCCAGATGCCGGTGTCGCCGATCTGCGCGCCGCCGAGCTTGTTGTAGTCGGGGCCGGTGGCGCCGGCGTCGGTGCCGTAGGCGTACCAGCGGTGGGCCCAGATCGCGTCCTCGCCCTGGGCGCCGCCGCCCGCGGACTCGTCCTCACCGGCGTGCACGATCTGGAAGTGGTCGATGTAGCCGTCGGGCTCGTTGAAGTCGCCGTCGGCGTCGTAGTCGTAGCGGTCCCACTGGTCGTACTTGGCCACGTCCGCCTTGATGTCGGCGGCGGAGCGGCCGGCCGCCTGCTGGTCCGCGACCCAGGACTTCAGGCCGTCGCTCACCAGGTTCCAGACGCTGGAGCAGGTGCTGGAGCCGCACGCGTTGTTGCCGTAGCGGGCCTCGTTGTAGGGGACCTTGACCCAGTCGGAGACCTCGCCGTCCACCGAGTAGCGGCCCGAGGACTGCTTCTCGTAGTACTTCTTCAGCGACTCGGTGCCTTTGCCGCTGCCGAAGTAGAGGTCCTGGTAGTGCTTCTGGTCGTAGTCGGCCTGCCAGTCGGTGCTGTTGTCGCCGGTGCGGTCCGGCGCGGCTATCTCGTTGTGCTGCGGGCCGACGGAGCCGCCGTAACGGGGGTCCGTCTGGTCGCCGAACTCGACCAGGATCGTGAAGATCTCGTCGGTCTTCTCCCGGCCCAGTTCGACGTACTTGCTGTCGCCCTTCCCGCTCGCGAGCTGGACGACCTGCGAACCGTCGCGGTTCTGCACCTTGGCCCGGCCGGCCATGACCTGGTCGAGCGCCTCCTGGCGCTGCGCGTCCCGGGTCTTGCTGAGCGGGCCGTCGAGGTCGTGCGTCTTCTGCCTCACCGGCGCCGGGTCGTGCCGGTTCGCGGCGGCCGACGCGGCCGTGGTGCTCGCCTCCGCGACGGCGAACGTCGCGAACGTGGCGGACGCCGCCGCGAGTGCGACGCCGACCGCGGCGGCTCTGAACATCCAGGGTCTGCTGGTCACTTGAGTTCCTCCCCAGCGCTGCGCGCACGGACAGGACGGGTCCCCGGCTTGGAGGGTCCGTGCGTGATTCACGCGTGTAGTCAAGTGACGTAATTTGACTAGAGGTTTAAGAGAAAAGACAGATCTTGACTTGGACAAGACAACTGCACTATGTACGGACTCCGGCATGAAGAGGGGCCGGGCGACACCGGCGGAGCACCCAACAGGCGTGTGCACCACGGCACTTGCCGGATGCATGACTCCGTGCGCCCCCCGTGCACCGGCACCGTGGGTTAGGCCACGCTTACCAACCGCTCCACTCGGGCATGCACGCGAATAGAGTCGAAAGTGGAACGCCCGGAAGCCGGCGGAAAGCCAGGCCGGTTGCTCGCCTCACCCCCCGATATCCTCCGAGGACACGATTGCCATGCCTCGTCCGACTGCCGCACAGCTCGCCTACGGTTCCTGCACCGTGATCTTCTCGACGCTCGCCATGCTGCTGCTGTCGCAGACGAGTTCGGGACTGGGTATCGCCGTGATCGCCCTCGCGGCGCTCGCCCTGGGGCTGCTGGTCGCCATGACGGTACCCCTGCCCAAGCCTCCTGCGGCCGCCCCCGCGGCCACGACGCCGGCCACCGCCCAGCGGGTGGTGCCGGCGCCCCGCAAGCCGGTGGCCGCCTCGGCCGAGCAGCTGCGCGAGCCCACGGCTCGCTGAACGACACACGCAGTCGGCGGGTCCGTGCGACACGGACCCGCCGACTGCTGTCGTCCACCGGCCGCCTCACCCGGCCCGCCGCGCTCACCCGGTGCTGACCACCACCGTCTTCGCGGCCTTGTCGTGCAGGCCCTGCTTGTAGGGCCGGTCGAAGAAGCTCCAGCCGCCGCAGATCGCGGTCCAGATGCAGGCGCAGCAGAAGGCGAACGGGATCCACAACACCAGCGAGCGGGCCAGCATGGTCGGCACGGAGGGGGTGGAGCCGTCGGCCAGGTTGGCGACCCGCATGCCCAGCCACTTCTTGCCGAGGGTCTGCCCGGTCCGGGACATCAGAACGGTGTCGTAGGCGATGTAGAGCACGGCGGCGATCACCGACTGCGCGGAGGACTTGGCGACGTCGACCTTTTCGCTGTCCACCTGGTACTCGGCCACCCCCAGGCCCCAGGTGATCAGCCCGACGACGATGCCGACCAGGATCAGGTCGATGATGCGGGCGAGCGTGCGCTTGCCGCTGTCGGCGAGCGGGGGCATACCGGCGAGCGGATCACCGGGCACACCACCGGCCCCGTACGGGCCGCCGGCTCCGTACGGACCGCCGCCGTAGGGCGGGAGGTGCTGGCCGCCGCCGGGCGGGGGCTGTTGGCCGCCATAGGGCGGGGGCTGCTGGCCGCCGCCGGGCGGCGGCTGGTCGCCCTCGCCGCCCGGAGGTGGGGGCTGCCGGCCGTCGTACGGCGAGCCCGCCCCCTCACCGGACGGGGGCCGCTTTCTGAACGGATCGTCTTCCGGTGGCTGCTGCCCGGCGCCGGGAGGCGGTTCACTGCTCATGGCCCGAGTGGACCGCGAACCGCCCGGATCCGCATCCGACGGGCGGCCGTACGGATGACGGAATCCGGCGAACAGAACGGCGGACCGCCGTCTCCCGCACCGGGCGTAGGGACCCCGGTCAGCCCGCCACGAAGGTGTGGGCCGCCTTGTCGTGCAGGCACTGGTGCCACGGGCGGTCGAACAGGCACCAGGCGAAGCCGATCACCCCGATGCCCAGCAGCCCCGGAACGGTGGCGACCAGCCAGCGGCGCAGGGACGCGGCGAAGGCGGGCGGTTCGTGGCCCTCGATGTCCCGCACCTGGAGGCCGCACAGCCGCTTGCCCAGGGTGCGGCCCCACTTGGCGGTCGGCAGCACCTCGTAGAGGACGCCGGCGACGAGAAGGACCGCGAGGACGATGCCGAGGTACGCCCCCGTCGTCCCGTCCAGCAGCCAGACCGTGGCGGTGTGGCCGGAGAGCTTGGCCGCGTCGACCTTCCCCTGGATGTGGTCGGCCGCCTTGGCACCGAGCGGTACGGCGGCCACCGCGGTGACCGCGCCGACGGCCACGGTGTCGATCAGCCGGGCCGCCAGCCGCTTGCCGACCCCGGCGGGCCGGGCGGCCGACTGCTGCCGCACCATCGCCTGGAAGGGGTCCTCCATGGGCGGCTTCCAGGGGACCACCGGCTGCTCGTCCCCGGCGCCCGCGAGCTGGTGCACCTGCTGGGCCCAGGAGGACTGGCCGCCCCCTGGCCCGGTGGTCACCGGGCCGGACTGCTGCGGCAGCGGGGAAGCGGCGACCTGGGCGGCGGCCGGGCGGCCTGCCGCCTGCGCCCCGGCGGCGCGGTCCGCGCCGGCCTGCCCGGACCCGAACCCGCCCGGCCCCCCGGCGGGGGCCGGGCCGCCCGCACCCGGCACGCCGAACGGACCGGACGCGGACGCGGCGGCACCCGGCGCGTGGCCCCCGGCAGGTCCCGCGGCGCCCGGCACGCCCGCGGCGGGTCCGAGCGGACCCGGAGGCGGACCGAAGGCCGGACCGGCCGGACCCGCCGGACCCGCCGGACCCGCCGGACCCGCCGGACCCGCCGGACCCGCCGGACCCGCCGGAGAGCCTGCCGGGCCCGGTTCACCGGCGCGCGGGCGTACCGGGCGGAAGGTCATGGTGCCCTCGTCCGTGGGGCCGGAGCCCTGGCCGGGCACGGCGGCCGGACCGGGCACGGCGGCCGGACCGGGCACGGCGGCCGGACCGGGCACGGCGGCCGGACCGGGAAGGGGTCGGCGGAAGACGAACGTCCCGTTCTCCGGGAGTTCGCCGGAATCCGCCGGAGGGATCGTCGCCGTGCCGTCGGTGCTGGTGGCCCGCCCGTCCGGCGGGGGCATCGGGGCGGACGGAGGCGGCTGGTCCGCGGGCGTCCGTGGGTCGGCGCCGGGCGTCCGTGGGTCGGCGCCCCAGAAGACCCGGCGGTCCGGTTCGCCGCCGAAGCCCGTCTGCCGGGCCCGGTCGGCGCCCCATGCGGACGCCGGTTCCGGCCCGCCGGGTCCCGGCTGCGGGTCCTCGTCGAAGAAGTGCGGACCGGTCTCCTCGACCGCGGGCGCGGCCGGACGCGCCCCGGGCGGCGGGGTGAGCGGTTCGCCGTCCTGGGGCGCCGGCCGGCTGGTGCCCGGCAGCCAGGCGGCCCCGTTCCAGTACCGGACGTAGCCGGGGATGGAGGGGTCCGGGTAATAGCCCTCGCGAGGCCAGTCGTCGCCGGGGGCCGGAGTGGGGGCGCTCATGTCCGTCGTCCCGTATCTGCTCGGGGGTGGGTTGGGGGCCTCCACATCTATCAGACCTGATGGCCCGGCACCGCCAGTCCTGCCGGACCCGCCCCTTTCCGGGCAACCCCGCGCACCGGATTCACGACCGCGGAAAAAACTTCTCCGGACCCGCGTAATGCCCGGGCACCGGCCCGCTCTCCACTCGTACGGGACCTCCCTCGGGTCCCGTACACCTGCCCGAGAGAGGAAGCACAGGCCATGCACTACACCGTGGTGGAACGCGAACTGGAACTGAAGCTCGTCCTGTCCCCGGAGCACAGCGTGCCGGTCCCGGCGCGGCTCGCCTACTGCGTCGCCGACCCGTACGCGGTCCACATCGCCTTCCACATCAACTCCGAGCAGCCCGTCAACTGGACGTTCGCCCGTGAACTGCTGGTGGAGGGGGTGTTCCGGCCCTGCGGACAGGGGGACGTGCGGGTGTGGCCGGCCAAGGCGGAGGGCCGCAGTGTCGTCCTGATGGCGCTCAGCTCGCCCGACGGCGAGGCCCTGCTGGAGGCGCCGGCCGCCCAGCTGTCCGCCTGGCTGGAGCGGACGATGCGGGCGGTGCCGCCGGGGTCCGAGGGCGAGCAGATGGGCGTCGACCACGCGCTCGACCAGTTGCTCGCCCAGTGACCGCCCGCCCGGCGGCACCGGAGGCCGCGCGAACGGCGGGGCCCCCGCGAACGGCAGCGGAAGCGGCAGAAGCTGCGCAGCAGCGGCACCGGCACCGCAGCGTCAGAACAGCTTGCCCGGGTTGAGGATGCCCAGCGGGTCGAAGACCTGCTTGACGGCGCGCTGCATCTCCACGCCGACCGGGCCGATCTCCCGGGCCAGCCACTCCTTCTTCAGGACGCCGACGCCGTGCTCGCCGGTGATGGTGCCGCCCAGTTCCAGTCCGAGGGCCATGATCTCGTCGAAGGACTCGCGGGCCCGCCGGGACTCCTCCAGGTCCTGGGCGTCGAAGCAGACGGTCGGGTGGGTGTTGCCGTCACCGGCGTGCGCGCACACGCCGATGGTCAGCCGGTACTTCTCGCCGATCCGCTCGATGCCCGCCAGCAGTTCGGCCAGCCGGGAGCGGGGCACGCACACGTCGTCGATCATCGTCGTGCCCTTGACCGCTTCCAGCGCGGGCAGGGACAGCCGGCGTGCCTTCAGGAGCATCTCGGACTCGGCGGCGTCGTCGGCGGGGACCACTTCGGTGGCACCGGCGGCCTCGCACACCGCGCCGACCGCGGCCAGGTCGGCGGCCGGATCGGGGGTGTCGAACGCGGCCAGCAGCAGCGCCTCGGTGGACTCGGGCAGACCCATGTGGGCGAGTTCGTTGACGGCCTTGACCGTCGTACGGTCCATGAGTTCCAGCAGGGACGGCAGATGGCCGCCCGCCATGATCCGGCACACCGCGTCGCAGGCGGCGGCCACCGAGGAGAACTCGGCCGCCAGCACCAGTTGCTGCGGCGGCTTGGGCTTGAGCGCGAGGACCGCCCGTACGACGACGCCGAGCGAGCCCTCGGAGCCGACGAACAGGCGGGTCAGGTCGTACCCCGCCACCCCTTTCGCGGTCCGGCGGCCGGTGGACAGCAGTCGGCCGTCGGCGAGCACGACGTCCAGGCCGAGCACGTACTCCGCCGTCACCCCGTACTTCACGCAGCACAGACCGCCGGAGGCGGTGCCGATGTTGCCGCCGATGGTGCACGACTCCCAGCTGGAGGGGTCGGGCGGGTAGTACAGGCCGTGCTCCTCGACGGCACGGGAGAGCGTGGCGTTGACGACGCCCGGTTCGACGACCGCGATGCGGTCGACCGGGCTGATCTCCAGGATGCGGTCCATCTTGGTGAGGGACAGCACGATGCAGCCGTCGGCGGCGTTCGCGCCGCCGGACAGGCCGGTGCGGGCGCCCTGCGGGACGACCGGGACGCGCAGCTCGGTGGCGGTGCGCAGGACGTGCTGGACCTGTTCGACCGTACGCGGCAGGACGACCACGGCCGGGGTGCCGGCCGGGCAGAAGCTCGCCATGTCGTTGGCGTACGAGGTCATGACATCGGGATCGGTGACGACGGCCTCGGCCGGCAGGCCGGCCCGGAGCCGGTCGGTCAGATCGGCCATCACTGCGTCAGGTGCGGCTTCGATTCGGCTCATGATCACAGCCTCGCACCCGGGGCCATCGGTGTGAACCCCATCCGGCGCGCGCCTTCGGCTGCCGGGTTGCGGTCGTCGGATGAACGCACAGTAAGACTTATGAAGAAAGAACAGTCCAGCCCGGGTACCTCCCTGGTGGCCACGGCGCCGCGGCGCCGCGCCCGTGTGCGGCGGCGGGTGCTGGGCGCCCTGGCGTCGGCCGGTGTCGCGGGCGCCGCCGGGTGGGTCGGGGTGCTGATGCTGCTGCCGCCCCCGCAGCCGCCGCCCCTCCGGCGGCCCGCACCGGCCCCGGGGCCGCGGCCGGTCACGGCGGTGACCGCCGGGGTGCCGGTCGCGCTGCCCGAGCTGACGAAGCTGATCGGAGAACGGGAGAGGTTCCTGCGCACACATCCGCAGGACGCGCGGGCCTGGGCGGTGCTGGGGACGGCCTATGTGGAGCGCGGGCGTCGCACCGCGGACGCCGCGAGTTTCCCGAAGGCCCACGAAGCGCTGCAGACCTCGCTGCGGGAGCGGCCGATGGAGAACGCCGAGGCGCTGGAGGGACTGGCGGCGCTGGCCCTCGCGCGCCGGGACTTCGACGAGGCCAGGTGGCAGGGCGAACAGGCGCAGGAGGTCTCCCCGAACCGCTGGACGACGTACGCGCTGCTGATCGACGCCTACACCGGGCTCGGCGACTACAAGGCGGCGCGCGACACGCTGGACAAGCTGATGGAGCTGCACACCCCGCCCGCCGTGCACCCGGCGGTGATGGCCCGGGCCTCCGCCGTCTACCGCGACCGGGGCTGGCGCGAGGACGCGTCCGCGCAGCTGGCGGACGCCGCGGCCACCGCGGGCACCGCCGCCGAGCGGGCCGCCTACCTGGAGCGGGGCGGGCAGTTGGCGTGGGAGCGCGGGGACCGGGAGGACGCCCTGCAGCACTTCCAGGCGGCCGTCCGCCTGGACCCGGACCAGCGGGGGGCACTCGCCGGGCAGGGGCGGGCGCTGGCCGCGCTGGGCCGTACGACGGAGGCGCTGAACGCCTATGCGCACGCGCTGGCGGGGCAGCCGTCCCCGCAGTACGCCCTGGAGCTGGGCGAGCTGTACGAATCGCAGGGCCGGGCGCAGGAGGCACGCGCCCAGTACGAACTGCTGCGCCAGCGCACGGAGCGGGACAGGGCGGGCGGGGTCGACGACGAACTGGTCATCGGGCAGTACGAGGCGGATCACGGGGATCCGCAGGAGGCGGTGCGGCGGCTGCGCGACGAGTGGGAGCGGCAGCCGGGGATCGAGGTGGCGGACGCGCTGGGGTGGGCGCTGTACCGGGCCGGGGACCCGCTGGAGGGCCTGGATTACGCCGAGAAGGCGACCGACAAGACGAAGGGCGGCGAGGTGCGCAGCGCGCTGTACGTCTTCCACCGCGGCATGATCGAACGCAACCTGGGCGAGTACGCATACGCCCGCCGCCACCTCAAGGAGGCGCTCCAGATCAACCCGTACTTCTCCCCGACCCGGGTGGCGGAGGCGAAGGCGGCGCTGGGCACCCTCGGCGAGCCGCCCGAGGACACGGCCCCGGCCTGGTGAGCCGATCGGCGGGCCTGCGGCTCACACGACGGGCCCGCCGGACTTGCGGGACGGCGGCCGTGTGCAGCGCTCACACGGCGGCCGTGCCGATGAGGGCGTAGCGGGTGACCAGGGCGGCGAGGGCCTGTTCGGTCAGCTGCCCGGTGCCCTCGGGGCGGCGCGGCAGGACCAGGTAACGGGTCTCGGCGCTGGAGTCCCAGACCGTGATCTCCGTACCGGCGGGCAGGTGCAGGCCGAACTCGGCGAGCACGGCCCGTGGTTCGCGCACCACGCGGGAGCGGTACGCCTCGGACTTGTACCAGCTGGGGGACGGTCCGAGGAGACTGAGCGGGTAGCAGGAACAGAGCGTGCAGACGATGACGTTGTGCACCGACTCGGTGTTCTCGACCACCCGCAGCCGCGGCGCCGCCTCGCGCAGGTAGCCCAGCTCCCGCACGGCCGCGGTGCCGTCGGCCAGCAGCCGGGCCCGGTAGGCGGGGTCGGTCCAGGCGCGGGCGACCACATGGGCGCCGTTGGCCGGGGAGGCGCCCAAGAGGAAGGCGTCGATGCTCTCGTCCAGCGCCCCGCCGGAGAGGAGCCCCTTCTCCTCCAGCAGGGTTTCCAGGCGCCGTACCCGCCGGGCGATCGTCGCGTCGGAGTGGTCACCGCTCATCGGTCCGGTCCTCCTCCAGATAGCTTTCCCACAGGTCGAGTACGACGTGGTGGTCGCCGTCGCCCCACAGGTCACGGGCCCGGAAGCGGACCGCGTAGACCTGTTCGACGGGCGCGTCCGCGCGGCCCTGCGCGCGGGCGTCGGCGAGCGGGGCGGGGCCTTCCGGTTCGACCACGACGCCGCGCTTGCCGCGGGCGTACCGCGGCAGACGGGTGTGGTGCGGCGGATCGTGGGGGAAGGCGCGCACCGGGGTGCCCGGCGGGAACCGGTCAGTCATCGCCGGCCTCCGGTACACCGGCCGCAGGCTCACCGGCCTCCAGTTCGCCGGGCGCGAGGATCCCTCTGCACTCCAGCAGCGTGCAGATCGCCCGGAACCAGCGCTCGTAGTACGAGGTGCCCAGGTACTCGGCCGGGGGCATCCGCTCGATGGCGTCCCGGAACTCGTCGGTGGTGAAGACCCCTTGCTTGCGCAGGGCGTTGTAGAGACCGAGGACCCGGGCCTCCCAGTCGGCGTGGAAGGGTTCCACGTCGTCGGTGGTGTCGATGGCGCCGAACCCCTGCGTGCCGCCCACGTCGTTGATCCTGGCCATACGGCCAGGTTAGACGGGACCGGCGGATGCGCGGCGGCACTCGGCACAAGTGCGCGGTGGTCCGCGTATCCACTCGGCAATACGCTGACCGGTACGGCCGTACCGGCAGTTCTTGTACACCCGATGACCACAGCGGGAGACCGAATGGCGATCGATCGTCTGGACGGGCGGATCATCGTGCTGCTGGCGCAGGAGCCGCGGATCGGCGTGCTGGAGATGTCCCGTCGGCTGGGGGTCGCCCGGGGCACCGTGCAGGCGCGACTGGACCGGCTCCAGGCGAACGGGGTCATCCGCGGTTTTGGCCCGCAGGTGGACCCGGCGGCCCTCGGCTACCCCGTCACCGCCTTCGCCACGCTGGAGATCCGGCAGGGGCAGGGGCCGGACGTCCGTGCGCACCTGGCGACCGTGCCTGAGGTGCTGGAACTGCACACCACCACCGGGACCGGGGACATGCTGTGCCGGCTGGTGGCCCGCTCGAACGCCGATCTCCAGCGGGTGATCGACCGGGTGGTCGGCTTCGACGGCATCGTCCGGGCCGCCACGGCGATCGTCATGGAGAACCCCGTTCCGCTGCGGATCATCCCGCTGGTGGAGCAGGCGTCACAGGACCGGGAGGGCGGCCGGCCGGCCTAGGGAGATGCCGTCCGTACGGGACCGGGACGGACGCCCGACACCCGCGCTCACCGGCAGAACGCTCAGCAGCTCGGGACCGAGGAGTTCCCCTTCTCCAGCGCCACCAGGGAGTCCACCGCTCCCTTCAGCGTGGTGACGGGGACCAGCCGAAGGCCCTTCGGCAGTTCCGCCTTGGCGGCGCTGCACTCGGCCTTGGGCACCAGGAACACCGTCGCCCCGTCCCGCCGGGCCGCCTGGGTCTTCAGGGCCACGCCGCCCACCGCGCCGACGGCGCCGTCGTCGTCGATCGTGCCCGTGCCGGCGATCGTACGGCCGCCGGTGAGGTCGCCGCCGCTGCCGTTGCCGTCCAGCTTGTCCACGATCCCGAGGGAGAACAGCAGACCGGCGCTGGGTCCGCCGACGTCCGCGAGCTTCAGCGCGACCTTGACGTTCTTGTCGGTCACGTCGAGGTACCGGAGCGCGGCCCGGGTGGCGGCGTCCTGGGACTGCTGCATCTGCTCGACGTTGTGCTGCTCGATCTCCTTGACGCTGCCCCCGCTCGGATACACGGAGTCGCGGGGCATGACCGCCCGGTCCGTGCGGAACCAGCTGTCGATCACATCGCCGAGGGAGACGTCCGTGTCCGGGGAGGTCGCCTCAATGGTCGTCATCCGCAGCTGGCCGGCCGTCCGCCGGACCGGCGCACCGGAGATCGTGATCACCTGGTTGCCCTGGTTCTCGCCGAGGACGTTCGCGGTCAGCCCCGGCTGCGCCAGCGCGAACGGCAGCGGCGCGAACACCGCGGTGGCGATCAGTGCCACGACGGGCAGGGCGCAGACGGCGACGGCCTGGAGGCGCGTGAGACGAGAGAACACGAGGTCAATCTAACGCGACAACCGGATACGGCCGCCGCCCGCCCGATCAGGCCGCCGTCCCAGGCGCCAGGCCACCGTCCGCAGCCGAGGCGACGTACGACCCGAGGACAACGTACGACGCCAGCCGGCGGGCTGCGCAAGCACCGCTCGCTCCCCTGTCCCGCTGTCCCGCTGTCCCGCTCAGCGCAGGGCCTCCGCGACCTCGCGGGCGGCGTCCACGACCCGGGTGCCCACCCGCTCCGGGACGGAGTCCGACAGCATCACCACCCCGACGCTGCCCTCCACCCCGGTCACCCCGATCAGCGGCGCCGCCGCCCCGCAGGCCCCGGCCTCCAACTCGCCGTGGGTCAGCGTGTAGCCGGGTTCCGCGGGCGGCGCCTGCCGGGCCGAGAGGATCGCCCGGCCCGCGGCCCCCCGGTCCAGCGGATGCCGGAACCCCGCCCGGTACGCCACGTGGTATTCCGTCCACGTCGGCTCCACCACCGCGACCGCCAGCGCGTCCGCCCCGTCCACCAGCGTCAGATGGGCGGTCGCCCCGACGTCCTCGGCCAGCGACCGCAACGCGGGCAGCGCGGCCTCCCGTACCAGCGGATGCACCTGCCGCCCCAGGCGCAGCACGCCCAGCCCGACCCGGGCTCGCCCGCCCAGGTCACGCCGGACCAGCGCATGCTGTTCGAGCGTGGCGAGCAGTCGGTACACCACGGTCCGGTTCACCCCCAGCCGGTGGGAGAGCTCGGTGACGGTCAGCCCCTGGTCGGTGTCGGCCAGCAGTTTGAGGACGCGCAGTCCCCGGTCGAGCGTCTGAGAGGTCTCCGCGGTCACGACGCCCACTCCTTTGGTGGTGAGGTCGGTGGCCTCTGGTCGTGGATGCGTGCCGAGTCCCGTCAGCGACGCGCTTCAGTGGCCGCCGTTCGGCGGGACTGCTCGGCGGCTCCGAGCCCAGTCGCTTCACGACTGCGCTCCGCGGCTGCACTGCCACGGGGCGTGTGCGTAGCCGGACAGTAGCGAAGCAGGTTCGCTGAGCGGAAGCCTTCGTCCAGAATCCGGGCAGCAGTTGATCCGGAGTGCCCGCCTTCGTCCTGATACTCCGAACGCCGAACGGGCAGCCCGTCAGCGCATCCGCGTTGCCCACTCCTGTACTTTGGCGATCCGCTGCCGCAGCTGACCGGCCGTCGCCTCGGCGCTCGGCGGTCCGCCGCAGACCCGCCGCAGCTCGGTGTGGATCACCCCGTGCGGCTTGCCGCTCTGATGGACGTACGCGCTGACCATCGTGTTGAGCTGCTTGCGCAGCTCCATCATCTCCTTGTGGCTGACCACCGGGCGGCGTTCGGCGGGCAGTTCGAGCAGGTCGGCCTCGGTGTCCGGCTTCTTGCGGCTGTGCGCGATCTGCCGGGCCTGCCGCTTCTGCAACAGCATTTGCACCTGGTCGGGTTCCAACAGCCCCGGGATCCCGAGGTAGTCCTGCTCCTCCTCGCTGCCCGGGTGGGCCTGCATGCCGAACTCGGCCCCGTCGTAGAGGACCCGGTCGAAGACGGCGTCGGACTCCAGCGCCTCGAAGGGCAGCGTGTCCTGCTCGCCGGTGTCCTCGTCCTGTTCCTGGTTCGCCTCCGCCATCTCCTTCTCGGATTCGGCGTACGGGTCCTCCTCGCCCTCCTTCTTCGGCTTGTCGAGGGCGTGGTCGCGCTCGACCTCCATCTCGCCTGCGAAGGTGAGCAGGTCGGGAATGGTCGGCAGGAAGACGGAGGCGGTCTCGCCGCGCCGCCGGGAGCGCACGAACCGGCCGACGGCCTGGGCGAAGAACAGCGGTGTGGAGATGGTCGTGGCGTAGACGCCGACCGCGAGCCGGGGCACGTCGACGCCCTCGGAGACCATGCGGACCGCGACCATCCAGCGGTCGGTGTTCTCGCTGAACTCGTCGATCCTCTTCGAGGCGCCCACGTCGTCGGAGAGGACGACGGTCGCCCGGCTGCCGGTGATCTCCCGGATGAGCTTGGCGTAGGCGCGCGCCGAGTCCTGGTCGGCGGCGATGACGAGCGCCCCGGCGTCCGGGACGGCCTTGCGGACTTCGGTCAGCCGCCGGTCGGCGGCGCGCAGCACGCTCGGCATCCAGTCGCCGCGCGGGTCGAGCGCGGTACGCCAGGCCTGGCTGACGGCGTCCTTGGTCATGGGCTCGCCGAGCCGGGCGGCGACCTCGTCACCGGCCTTCGTGCGCCAGCGCATGTTGCCGCTGTAGGAGAGGAAGATGACGGGCCGCACCACCCCGTCCGAGAGCGCGGATCCGTAGCCGTACGTGTAGTCGGCGGCGGAGCGGCGGATTCCGTCCGGTCCCTCCTCGTACGCCACGAAGGGGATGGGGTTGGTGTCGGAGCGGAACGGGGTACCGGTGAGCGCGAGTCGTCGCGTGGCGGGTTCGAATGCTTCGAGGCATGCCTCGCCCCAGGACTTGGAGTCACCGGCGTGGTGGATCTCGTCCAGGATGACGAGCGTCTTGCGCTGCTCGACGCGGTTGCGGTGCAGCATGGGGCGGACGCCGACGCCGGCGTAGGTGACGGCGATCCCGTCGTAGTCCTTGCCGAGCGGGCCCGCGCTGTACTCGGGGTCGAGTTTGATCCCGACCCGCGCGGCCGCTTCCGCCCACTGCTTCTTCAGGTGCTCGGTCGGGGCGACCACGGTCACCTGCTGGATGACGTGGTGGTGCAGCAGCCAGGACGCCAGGGTCAGCGCGAAGGTCGTCTTGCCGGCGCCGGGTGTGGCGACGGCGAGGAAGTCACGGGGCTGCTCCTGGACGTATCTCTCCAGCGCCCCCTGCTGCCAGGCACGCAGTTTGCCGGCGGTGCCCCAGGGCGCCCGGCCGGGGAAGGCGGGTGACAGGTGGTGCGAGTGCGACGCGCTGGAACTGGCGGCGGTGGTAGTCACGGTCTCCGGGGAGGGTGGGTGGTCGGTGCGAACGGCCCCGCCCACCGCGTCGGACCGGGTGGTGCCGGGTGACGTGCGGGGGCCGGGCCGCGTATGACAACCCGGCCACCTTACCGGCGGCCGGGTTGCGGCCGTACGCGGACCGGGTGGGGTCGGTCCGGGGTGGGACTCACGTCACAGTCAGCCCGCGAAGCGCGGCAGCTGAGTTGCGATCTTGGGTACGTCCAAGGCGCCCTGGCAGACGTCCAGCACGAAGCGCTCCGCCTCGTCGACGTCGAAGTCCGGGTCCAGGGGGTGCCCGTTCATGTGCAGGAAGACCCAGGTCGCGTACCAGGCGAGGCGCTTGTTCCCGTCGATGAGAGCGTGATTGCGAGCCAGGGACTCCATCAGTGCGGCGGCCTTCTGCCAGACGTCCGGGTAGGCATCCTGCCCGAAAACGCTCGACTGCGGGCGGGCGAGGGCGGAATCCAGCAGCCCGTAGTCGCGCACCTCGTCCGCCCCCAGCCGCTTCGCGAGGTTCAGCAGCTCGGGCAGAGTCAAGTAGTGCATCAGGCGAGCCTCCGGTTCAGCTCGGTGCTCGCCCTGAGTACGTGCTCGGCCGCCTCGTTGAACAGCCGCGAGTGCTCGTTTATGGCCGACAGCACCGCGTCGTGCGCGAACGCCTGCATGCTGCGCCCCTCCGCCTGTGCGCGCTCTCGCAGTGCGGCGAGTTCTTCATCCGTGAACCGCAGGTTGAGTCCAGACATGCCATCGATGGTACCGCGTGGTACTACCTGGTGTCATCGTGACTCCGTGCGCAGCCGCGTCGTCACCCACACCCCCACCAGCGCCACCGCGGCCATCGGCAGGAACACCACGGCGAACGCGGCCGAGTGGCCGGCCGCGCCGGTCGTGGCGCTCTCGGCCGCGGAGGCGGCCATGCTGCCGCCGCCCAGCGCGGCGAACGCGGCGCCCGCCGCCGCGAGCAGGACGACGTTGGACAGGCCGTCGGATATCTGCAGGGCGGCGGAGTTGGCGCCCGCCTCCTCCGGGGCGGACAGCCGCAGCAGGAGCACGCTGCTGGAGGAGATCACCAGCCCCATGCCGAAGCAGCCGAAGCCCCACGCCACAGCGACGATCCACACGGGTACGGCCGGCAGCAGCACGCTGGACGCGGTGACGATCGCGGTCGCCGTCAGCACCATGCCGAACGTCATGAGCCGTTCCCGGTACGGTTCGGCGCGCGGCCGGGACTGCACCCAGGACCCCAGGGCCCAGGTGCCGCCGCCCGCCGCCAGCGAGAACCCGGCCAGCGTCGGCGACAGCCCGCGCTCCGTCACCAGCATCAGCGGGACGAACGACTCGGCCGCGATGTAGGACCCCGCGGCCAGCCCGCGCAGCAGCACGACCGACGGCAGCCCGCGCGCGGCCCGGTAGGTGCCGCGGGGCAGCAGCCCGAACACGGCCGGCACCAGCAGGGCCGCGCCGGCCACCGCGGGGAGGAGCGAGATCCAGCGCAGGTCCTGCGCGGCGAACTGGAGCAGCCCGGCACCCAGGGAGATGGCGAACGCGAGCCGGATACGGCGGTCACGGCGGCCCGGCGCCTCACCGCCGGCCGCGTCGCCGTCCCGCGCCACGCGGTCCACGGGGCCGCCCGCGCGCCGCCGTATCTGCGGCAGCGCAAGGGCCAGCGGGAGCACCACCAGCACCGGTATCGCCAGGAACACCCACCGCCAGCCCAGGTGCTCGGTGACCGCGCCCGCCGCGAGCGGGCCGACGATCGACGGGACGACCCAGCTCGCCGCGAACGCCGCCATGATCGCCGGACGCAGCCGCTCCGGATAGGCCCGTCCGACGACGACGTACAGCGCGACGATCACCAGCCCGCCGCCGAGGCCCTGCACGGCCCGCCCGAGGACGAACACCCACATCGACGTGGCGGACCCGCCGATCACCAGGCCCACGGCGAAGGAGGCGATCCCCGTGGTGAGCGCCCCGAGCGGCCCCCGGCGGTCGGACCACTGCCCCGCGAGCACCATGCCGAACAGGCTCGTGGTGAAGTAGCCGGAGAACGCGAACGCGTACAGGGACAGCCCGTCCAGCTCCCGTGCGGCGACCGGCATCGCCGTGCCCACCGCGGTCGCCTCGAAGGCGATCAGCAGCACCACCGAGACGATCCCGATGCTCAGCGCCCGGTGGGTGCGCCCCAGGACACCTTCACCGGCACCGTCCCCGCGCCCGTCCGCGAGTCCGGTCGCGGATTCGGCTGCGGGTCCGGTCACGGGCGCCGTAACGGATGCGGTCACGGGTTCGTCGGCGCGCTCACCGGCGGGTTCGTTCGCGACTCCGGTGTCGCTCGGCTCAGGGACGGTCATGACGGCCAGGGTAAGACCCGCCACCGACATTGGCCCCTGTCGCGAGTCGCCTCCCGCCTGCGACCTTGGTCGTAGGCCCCGCGGCGCGGCGGCCCCTGCGAGCGGCGGGAAACGGGTTCACCGGCCGTCCCGTGCCCGGCCCGGCACCCGGGCCGGGCGAACCGCTTCATGAACGCGGTATGGCAGTCCCGTTGCAGCCCCCACGCCGCGCTTGTTCCCCTCCCCCGCCCGCCCTACGTTCGTCACATCGACACGGCCGTGTGCCCGAGTGGTTCAGGGGCTCGCCTGCAAAGCGAGTTACGTGGGTTCGAATCCCGCCACGGCCTCTCCTCGGCGGGCGGTGCTGTTCAGAGCACGCCGCCCGCCTCGTCCTGGAAGAGTTCGGTCCAGTAGTGCCAGTCCGCGTCCGAGGTCGTCGGCGTCGGGTCGATCGACGTGAGGGTCTGGATCATCGTCGTGGCCAGTTGGTCGTAGGCGTCCGTCGTCAGCTCGTGGCCGAGGTGGGCGTCGATCGAGCGCTCGTGGTGCAGCAGCCACAGGGTGTAGGCGAGGGTGGAGACGTCCGTGTTGAGCGGGTACAGCGCGGCCTCGGGTTCGCTGAAGTTCAGGACCGCGCCCGTCGTGCCGTCGACCACGAGGCTGTGCTCCTCGGCCAGCTGACCGAGGCGTATCAGACGGCCGGCGTGGGCGGGAAGGTCTGCCAAGGGGTACTCGCCGAAGCGCTCGTCCCGGAAGTACTCCGTCAGCGTCTGCAGCGGTACGTCCGTGTCGAGACGGAAGACGATCGCGTCCTCGGGCAGCCCCGTCTCGCGCAGGAAGCGACGGGTCGGCTCGTGGACGAGCGCGGCGGGGAAGTCGACCTCCTCGAAGCGGGCCACCCGGCCCGGTCCGAACTCCTCGTCCAGGAGCCGGCCCGGCAGCTCCAGGGTGAGGCCGACAGCCGTGCCGGGGCCCGCGACCAGGGAGAGCGGACGGATCAGCGCGGCGGCCTTCCAGTACGGCGGCACCTCGCCGTCCGTGCCCTCCTCGAAGAGGGTGAGCAGGCGACGGGACGCCTCGGCCGCCGTCTTGGTGCCGTGCCGGCCCGCGAAGGAGGCGAACCGGCCGCGCAGGCCGGCCAGTTCCTCCGTGACCGCGGCGAAGCGCAGCAGGGTCTCCAGGGAGGGCGCGAGCGGACGGCAGTCCGTGGGGGCGAACCGGTGGGCGGTGGTGACCTCGCCGGTGCTGCCGTCGAGCAGGATCGACTCGGTCCCGGCACCGGACGGGCCAAGGAGTTCCCCTATCACCAGCCGGTCCCGCAGCTCCCCGGCGAGGCGGGCCGGGCCGTCCGTGACGTCCGCGAGGGTCCGCAGGCCGGCCGTGCGCAGCGGCGCGAACGTCAACAGGCCGCTGTCGTCCGGCAGGCCGGGTCCGGTGAGCAGGCCGCGCGTGGGCCCGTGGGTGACATAGAGGTCGAGCTCGGCCTCGGTCAGCGTGATCGCTGCGGCCCTGGTGTCAGTCGTGGTCATCGCTCCCCCGCGATTCCTGATTGTGCCGTCGTGCCGTCGTGCCGTCGTGTGTCGAGAAAAACCGTCGTACGTCGTCGTGCCGGTCGGTCGTCGTGCCGGTCGACCGCTGTGCGGTCGGTCGCTGTGCCGCTCGGCCGTCGTGCACCTCGCCCGTCGTACAGGTCATACGGCGGCGAGCGCGGTCGTGTTCAGATCTGGGCACGCGGGCACGTCCGGTCCTCCGGTCCGCTGTCCGAAGCGGCCGTCCCCACTGACCGCAACAGTACGCCGCCCCACTGACAACGCTCCAAGAGAAGGGACGTCAGCCGACCCTCGCACGTTGCGTCCCCGCCGTGATCGTTTCCACCGACGCCGCCGACAGCCGGTGCCGCAGCCGGAGTCGGGCCGCGGCCTCGCCGCCCGCGCCGGGGACGTGCTCCTCGCGGCCGAAAACGATCACCGGCGGAACAGGTCCCCGTGGACGGACACGGCCCGCGGCAGCCGCTCGGCCAGGGCCTGGGCGACGGCCGACTCGCCGGCCGACGTCACTCCGGTGACACCGCGGCCCCGCCCGGCGCGAATCCCCCGGCGGGCCCGGGTGTGCTCACCGGTCGGTGACCACCGCGGCCTGCGGGCGGATCGGGAGGCGGTTGACGGGCCTGCCGGTCGCGGCCCGCACGGCGGAGGCGATGGCCGCCGGTGAGGTGACGACGGGGACCGCGCTGACCGCCTTGGCGCCGAAGGGGGCGACCACGTCCCGCTCCTCGACCAGTTTCACGATCCGGATGTCCGGCGTGTCCAGGGCGGTCGGCAGCGCGTAGCCGGTGAGGTCGGGATGGCGGATCAGGCCGCGGGCGGTGCGCAGGTTCTCGGTGAGGGCGATGCCGACCCCCTGGGTGACGCCCGCCTCGATCCGGGCGGTGAGCTGCGCCGGGTTGAGCACGCGGCCCACGTCCTGGGCGACGGCGAGTTCCACGACCCGTACCGAGCCGAGTTCGATGTCGACGTCCACCACCGCGCGTACGGCGCAGAAGGCGAGGCCCACGAAGGCGTCGCCCTGCCCGGCGTCGTCCAGCGGCTCGGTCGGGTGCGGGCGGCACTGGGCGGTGGCCCACAGTTCCTTGCCGTCCATCGCCTCCGTGACGGTGGTCGACAGGACGCCGTCGTACGAGGTGATCTTGCCGTCGGTGATCTGGAGCAGTTCGGTCGACATCCCGAACTTGTGCGCCAGCGGCTGGAGCAGTTGGGTGCGCACCATCTTCGCGGCGCGTTCCACCGCGCCGCCGGAGACCCAGGTGTGCCGGCCGCGGCAGCCCGGGCCCGCCGGGGGCTGGTCGGTGTCGACGGGCGCCACATGCACCTCGTCGATGCCCAGGGTCTCCTGGACGATCTGCCGGGCGAGCGTGCTGAAGCCCTGGCCGGTCTCCACCGCCGCGCACAGCACGGTCGCGACCCCGTCCTGGATCTTGACGGTCGCCGTCGAGACCTCGTCGGCGCCCTCCGCGCCGAGCATGTGCACCATGCCCAGGCCGTAGCCGACGCCCCGGCGCACCGCCCCCGGCTCGCCCGCGCCCTCCAGGCCGCCGGGCAGCAGCCAGTCCTCCTCGGGGGTGTCCTTGGGGAGCGCGGGCAGCGGGAAGTCCCGTACCGCCTGGAGGAGTTCGGCGACCGGTGCCGGGCAGGTCACGGTCTGGCCGATGGGGAGCACGTCGCCGGTGGCGAGCACGTTGCGCAGGCGCAGCTCCGCCGGTTCGGTGCCGAGCTTCTTCGCGAGCTTGTCCATCTGCGCCTCGTAGGCGGCGCACACCTGCATCGCGCCTTCGCCGCGCACGTGCCCGGAGGGCGGGTTGTTGGTGCGCACGGCCCAGCCCTCGATGAAGGCGTTGGGCACGACGTAGGGGCCGCAGGCGAAGGAGACGGCGGCGGCGAGCGCCTCGGCCGAGGTGTCCGCGTACGCGCCGGCGTCGAGCAGGATCTGCGCCTCGACCTTGACCAGCTTGCCCTCGGCGTCGGCGTGGTGGCGGTAGCGCAGCAGCGTGGGATGCCGGTGGGCGTGGCCCAGGAAGGACTCCTCGCGGGTCGCCGTCAGCTTCACCGGGCAGCCGGTCTTCAGCGCGAGCAGGCCGAGCGGGAGTTGGAAGCCCTGGTCCTCGCGGTCGGCGGTGGCCCCGGGGACGCCGGTGACGACGATCTTCACCTGGTCCTGGGCCAGGCCGTAGCAGGCGGCGGCGGTGGCCCGGTCGGTGTGCGGGTCGGTGGAGGCCACGTACAGCTCGACGCCGCCGTCGGGGCGGGGCACCGCGAGGCCCGCCTCCGCGCCGATGGGCGCGGGGTCCTGGCGGCCGATGCGGTACAGGCCCTCGACGACGACCTCGCCGGCCGCGTCCGGGTCGCCGTGCCGCAGCGGGATGTGGCGGATCAGGTTGCCGTCGGGGTGCAGGGGTTCGGCCTCGAACGCCTGCTCCGGGTCGGTCACCGGGTCGAGCACCTCGTACTCGACGATGACGGCGGCGGCGGCCATCCGCGCGGTGTCCGGGTGGTCGGCGGCGACGGCCGCGATGGGCTCGCCGTGGTACCGCACGACCTCGGAGGCGAACACCGGGCGGTCGGGCGTGCCGCGGCCGTGGCGCGGGGTGCCGGGCACGTCCTCGTGGGTGATGACGGCCCGTACGCCGGGCATCGCGCGCGCGTGCGAGGTGTCGACGGAGACGATGCGCGCGTGCGGGTGCGGGGAGCGCAGCACGGCCGCCCACAGCAGCCCTTCGGCCCACAGGTCGGCCGCGTACGGGAAGGTGCCTTCGGTCTTGGCGCGGGCGTCGGCCGGCAGCAGCGACACGCCGAGGCCGCGCGGCGGTTGCTCGGGGGCGTCGGCGGCCTCCGGGACCGTGGTCGCGGTGCCGGCTTCGTTGCTCACGCCTGGCCTCCGTCCTGGCCGTAGGGCTGTTCGTGCGGTCCGGGCGGGACCTGGGCGTCGAACGCCGAGGGGTGGACGCCGCCGGCGCCCGGGCCCGCCTGGTGCGGAATGCGTGCGCCGTCCGCGTCCGGGTCGGCGTCCGGCGCGTTGTGCGCCGCGCGTTCCGCGACGACCTCCTGGACGGCGTCCAGGACGCCCCGGTAGCCGGAGCAGCGGCACAGGTTGCCGCACAGCGCCTGACGCGCCTCCAGTTCGGTGGGGACCGGGTTGCCCTCCAGCAGGTCGTGCACGGTCATCGCCATGCCGGGGACGCAGAACCCGCACTGCACCGCGCCGCGCCCGGCGAGCGCGCGCTGGACGTCGGAGGGCCGGCCGTCAGTGGCGAGGCCCTCGACCGTGCGGACCTCGGCGCCGGCCGCGGTGGCGGCGGGCACCAGGCAGGACGCGACGAGGCGGCCGTCCACCTGCACGTTGCAGGCGCCGCATTCGCCCTGCGAGCAGCCGTCCTTGGCGCCGGCCAGCCCCAGGCGCTCGCGCAGCACGTACAGCAGGGACTCGCCGATCCAGGCGTCGGTGACGGGGCGGTCGGCGCCGTTGACCCGCAGGACGTACGAGGCGAGGGGGTGGTCGTCGTGCGGGGCCGGGACGGCGGCTTCGGCGTCCTCGGCCTCGACGTCGCCGGACGGGGTGTCGGAGCCGGCGGCCGTCACGGGCGCCTGTCCGTCGTCCGGGCCGGTTCCGGTGTCGCCGGCCACCTCGGGACCCGCGGGGGGCTCAGCGGCCCCGTCAGCGGCCTCCTCGGCGGCGTCGGCGGTTCCGGGCGGCTCGGTCAGCACGGCGGGTCCGGCCGCGCCCGCGGCTCCGGCGGTCAGGTTCGGCTCGTGGGAGGCCGGCGCGTCGGCCTCGGACAGGGCCCGGGCGGGGGCGTGTTCGGCCGTGGCGGCGGGAGCGGAGCCGGACTGGGCGTCCACGCCGGATCCGGCGGGGGCAGCGGCGGTGCTGCCGTGGTCGGCCGGGGCGGCGGTGGAGGTGCCGTGGTCGGCCGGGGGCCGGGGGGCGGGGGCAGTCGGGTGCGCTGCGGCCGGCCCGGTGGGTACTGCCTCGGGCGCGTGGCCGCCGTGCGGATGGAGCGGATGGATCGGGGTGCCGTGTCCGGGCAGGGTGTGTCCTGCCTGGGCATGTCCCGTTGCGCTGTGGTCCGCCGGGCCGTGGTCTGTCGGGCCGTGGTCTGTCGGGCCGTGGTCCGCCGGGCGGTCGGCGAGCGGGGCCGCCGGGGCCGGTCCGGCCTGGTAGGTGTCGGCGGGCAGGAACTGTTCCGGAGCGGTCTGCGGCGCACCCCCGGCCTGCTGTCCGCCCGTGTGCGGGGGCGCCGTCCGCTGGTCGGCGGGGGCCGCCTGCGCGCCCCAGGGCTGTCCCGCGGCCTCGGTCGCCCAGGGCGCGGGGGCGCCGCCGGGGAGCGTGGCAGGCGGCGTGCCGCCCCACTGCTCGACGAGCGAGGATGTGGTGAACTCGCCTGATTCGTCCGGCAGGTCGCCCCCGGCGACGGGGATGGACCACTGGCCGGTCACATCCTGGCCGGAAGCATGCGCCGACGGACCGGCCGGTGCGGTCGGGTCTTCGTAGGTCCACTGCTGCGTGGCCGCCGGGTGGTACGTGAACCGGTCGCCCGCGCCCGGCTCCTGGGGCACGGCGTTCGGGTCGGCCCACTGGACGCCGTCGGCCGGCATCGACCAGCCGCCGGTGGCCGCAGGACCGGCGCCGGGGTCCACGGCGGGGGCCACCGTGATCGGCGGCGGCACATAGCCGTGGCCGGGCGCGGCGAGCGGGCTGTCGGCGGCCCGGAGGGCGTCGACGCCCCCCTCGGGAAGCTTCACGAAGGCGGTGGCGCCGTCGTCGTAACCGTCCTGGGGCAGCGGATCCCAGCGGCCGCCCGCCTGGGGCGGGTTCTCTCCGTGCTGGTCGTCGGTCACGACAGTGCCCTCCCCAGTGCTCGCCGGGCCAGCGCGGCGACGGTGCGCCGCAGGTGCAGTACGGCAGGCGGAAGCTGTGGTACGGAGCCGTCCTGCTCGGGGGTCGGGTCGGGGATGCAGGCCGCGGCGACGTACTCCCCGAAGGCGTTCAGCGCCTCGGGCACGATCGCGCGGTCGTTGTCCCAGTCGATCAGCCCGGCGACCCACTGCTCGGCCTCCAGGGGCCTGAGCGGCATCGGCGCTATGGCCCCCACGGCGCACCGCACTCCGCGCCGGGCGGGGTCGAGGACGAGCGCCACGGACGCGGCGGCCCGGCCGGGTCCGGTGCGTCCGGTCGCCTTCAGGAAGACCTGCGGGGCGTGCAGCAGCGGCACGCGCACGTAGCCGATGAGTTCGCCGCCGCGGAGCATGTCCACGCCCGCGAGCAGATGCGACACCGGGAGTTCCCGGCGGGCCCCGTCGGCGCCCGCGATGACCAGGATGGCCTCCAGGGCGGCGAGGACCGGCAGCGCGTCCCCGGTGGGTGCGGCCGAGGCGATGTTGCCGCCCAGGGTGCCCGCGTTGCGGATGTGCGGCGGGCCCGCGGCGCGCGCGGCGGCGGCGAGCGCCGGGATCAGGGCCGCGAAGTCGGGGCGGCCCATGCGCGCGTGCGTGAGGCCCGCGCCGAGGAGCGCGTGACCGTCCTGGTACTGCCAGCCGCGGATCTCGCTGATCCGGCCCAGTCCGACCAGCGCGGCCGGCCTGAGCTGTCCGGAGTTGACGGCGGCCATCAGGTCGGTGCCGCCCGCCACGGGCACGGCGGCCGGCATGGCGGTGAGCGCCGCCACGGCCTCGTCCAGCGTCGTGGGCAGCGTGACGGCCTGCGCCGCCTGCGGTGCGTGCGTGGTCAAACCGGCTGCCCCTTCCCGCTGCCCCACCTGGTCCCACCTGTGCTGCCGTACGGTACGTGCTGACAGGGCGGACGTGGCAACTCTGGCACATCTTCGCAGGGCCCGAACGCAGGGGTCCGCTAGGAGACATTCGCCCGCCTCGCTGGGGAGATGACCCGTTTTCACCCATCATCACCGGTGCGCGATGAATGACACTCTTCGGTGATTTCTGAGGTCTTTCTCCGTCATGTGTTCGGGTTCCGTGGGCAGGGGCGGCAATCGGCCACACGGGGACCGGCCGGACGGCCGCGCCGGCAGGCCGCACCGCGGCGGCGGGCGGCCACACCGACGACGACAACCGGCCATGCGCGGGAGCAGCCGAGGCCGGTGCGGAAGCGGCCGGCCCAGGCGCGGGAGCGGCCGACCGTACGGCGCCGGCCGCCGACCGCTCCCGCACCTGGCGGCGGCGACCGCACCAGGGGCGACCGGCCACGCCGTGCGTGACCGTCAGGCCGTTCGGGGCCGTCGCACCGCCCGCGGCTGGGCACGCCCTTGACGGTTCGTCACGCCGGTCACGGTCAGCCGCGCCGGGCCCGGTCGGCCGCGAGGGGATCAGCGGTTCGGGGGCGGCCCGTCGATGGGGCGGCCCTGCACGCCGGGACGCTGCTGCCACGGCAGGGGCCCGGACGGCGGCCGGTAGTCGACGCCGAGGGCGTCCAGCCGCCGGTAGTGGGCGGACATCCGGCGCTCGAATCCGGCGAAGTCCCGCTCCGTAGGTGCGGGCAGCCGGCTCCAGGCCACCTCGGCGAATGCGGCCAACCGGGGGAACGCCTGGTAGTCCACGCGCGCGTGGTTCTCCATCACCTCGGTCCACAGGTTGGCCTGGGTGCCGAGCACGTGCTCGGCCTGCCGCTGGTCCAGTTCCGGGGGAACGGGCTCAAAACGGTAGACGTCCTCCAGGGTGCGCACGAAGCCGATCGGTACGGGTTCGTCCTCGCCGGCGGCCTGCCGGTGGTCGAGGTAGACGTGCTGCTCGGGGCAGATGACGACATCGTGGCCGGCCCGCGCGGCGGCGATCCCGCCCTGGTAGCCGCGCCAGGACGACACGGCGGCGCCCTTGGCGAGCCCGCCCTCCAGAATCTCGTCCCAGCCGATGAGCCGCCGCCCGCGGTCCCTCAGCCAGTTGTCGAAGTGCGCGATGAACCAGGCCTGCAACTCGTCCTCGTCGGCGAGCCCGAGTTCCTTGATGCGGGCCTGCGCGACCGGCGACCGCTTCCACTGCTCCTTGGGGCATTCGTCGCCCCCGAGGTGAATGAACCCCGAGAACGGCAAGAACCCTGTGACGTCCGCCGGGAAGAGTTCGAGGACTTCCTCCAGCACTCCCTCGAAGAAGTGCAGGGTGTTGTCAGTGGGGGCGAGTACGTTCGAAGAGACCCCCCAGGTGTCCCAGACGGAGAGGGCGGTGGTGTCGATGACGTCGGTGTTGCCGAGTTCCGGATACGCGGCGATGGCGGCCTGCGAGTGGCCCGGTACGTCGATTTCCGGGATGACGGAGATATGCCGCTCGGCTGCGTAGGCCACGATCTCCCGGATGTCGTCCTGGGTGTAGTAGCCACCGTGCGGCTTCTCCTCCCACAGGGGTGAGAGCCGGTGACCGAATTTGGTCCGTGCCCGCCAGGCGCCGGTCTCGGTCAGCTTCGGGTGGCGCTTGATCTCCACCCGCCAGCCCTGGTCGTCCGTCAGATGGAAGTGGAAGACGTTGAGTTTGTGCGCGGCCATCAGGTCCAGGTAGCGCAGGACGCCTTCCTTGGCCGTGAAGTGACGGGCCACGTCCAGCAGGAGGCCGCGCCAGCGGAACCGCGGGGTGTCCTCAACGTCGGCGGCGGGCACGGTCCACCGGCGTCCGGGGTCGAGCGGGGCACGCCGGAAGGCATCGGGACCGAGCAGTTGACGCAGCGTCTGCGCGCCCCAGAACACACCGGCAGGGCCGCCGCCGCTCAGGGTGACGGCGTCCCGGCCGACGTGCAGCGTGTAGCCCTCGGGACCGAGCCGGACGGTCTCGTCGGGCCGGATCCGCAGCCGGAGGACGCCGCCGTCCACTCCGTCGCCGGGCGGCAGCGCGAACCCGGTCGCGGCCCCGAGCGTGCCGCGTAGCCAGCGGGCGGTGCCCTCGGTACCGGGGCCCGCGTCGATCACCGTCGTCCCGTCGAGCACGAAGCCGCCCGCGGGGCCTGCGGTACGGGTCGTCAGGGGAGCCGGGATCAGTTCCGTCGTGGAAGTCACGTCGCCACTCACGTCTCTACTCCTTAACCGCTCCGCCCAGTCCGGAGACCAGGCGCCGTTGTACGAGTACGAAGAAGACCAGCACCGGAATCGTCATCACCGTGGAGGCCGCCATGACCCCGCCCCAGTCCGGCTCGTCCGGCTTGTAGAAGACGAGCAGGGCCATCGGCAGGGTCGACTGCGAGGTGTCACTGATGATGAAGGACTTGGCGAAGAGGAAGTCGTTCCAGGCCGAGATGAAGGAAAACACGCTCGTGGCCACCAGGCCCGGGAAGACGAGCGGGAAAAGGATCTGCCACAGGAATCGCGCGCGGCTCGCCCCGTCGATGTACGCGGCCTCCTCCAGCGCGTCGGGCACCGCTTTGACGAACCCCCGCAGCATCCAGATCGCGAAGGGCAGCGAGAAGGCGATGTGCGGCAGGATCAGCGAGCCGAGCGTGTTCAGTTGGCCGAAGTCCCGCATGAGGAAGAACAAGGGGATCGTCAGGGCCTCGACCGGCACCGTCTGAGCCACCAGGAACATGATCAACAGCGTTGTCCGGAAGCGGAACCGGAATCGCGTCACGGCGGTCGCCGCGAGAAACGCGATCAGTGCCGAGACGATCACGACACTGCACGCCACAACGAGACTGTTGAGGAAGTAACGGCCGAATTCCTGCTGCCCGAACACCCGTCGGAAGGAGTCCAGGGAGGGCGTCGTCGTCCACGGCCGGGGCCGGTCCGACTCGATCTCGCCGGCCGGTTTGAAGGCGCTCAGCACCATCCAGTACAGCGGGAAGGCGACCACCGCGGCGACCAGGAGGGCCGTCGCCTCGGCCATCGCGCGCCCGGCGCGGCGCGGCCGGCGCGGAAAGCCGCGCACAAGATTCACGACGCTCACAGCTCCTCCCCCTGCCGGCGCAGCGACCGCAGGTATCCGAGCGTGACGGCGAGCAGGACCAGCAGCATCACGACGCCGATCGCTGAGCCGAGCCCGTACTGCGAGGAAGCGAACGCCTGCTGATAGGCGTACACGTTCAGGACCAGGTTCTGCCCCGCGATGCCGCCGCCGTTCGTCATGACATAGATCTGTGTGAACACCTTGAAGTCCCAGATGACCGATTGGATGGTGACGACCGCGAGGATCGGCCGGAGCATCGGGGCGAGCACGGACCGCCAGACCCGCCACTGCGAGGCGCCGTCCAGGGCGGCGGCCTCCAGGACCTCGGCGGGCACGGCACGGATCCCGGCGTACACGGTGACCATCACGAACGGGAAGGAGCACCAGACCACTTCGAGGAGAACGAGGAGGAAGGCGCTGTAGCGGCCGTACGTCCATGAGTGGTCGCCCAGCCCGAGGACCCGGTTGACCGGGCCGAAGTCCGGGTCGAAGAGGAACAGCCAGACGGTGGAGCCGGTCACCGCGGGTGTCGCCCACGCGCCCAGCGCGGCCAGCATCAGCGCCAGCCGGGGCACGGCGCGTACGCGGGTGAGCAGGACGGCGAGGGCACAGCCGGCGGCGAGGGTGGCGCCGACACAGGCCGCGGCGAAGACGACCGTGGCCAGCAGCACCTGCCAGAACTGGCTGTCGCCGAAGAGTTCCGCGTAGTTGTGGAATCCCTCGAAGGAGCTCGGCTCGCCGCCGCTGACCTGGGCCTGCGTGTACCGGAAGAAGGAGAGCAGGCCCAACTGGTAGATGGGGTAGACGAGCAGCGCGCCGAGGACGGCGAGGGCGGGGGCGAGATAGAGCCAGGGCGTCCAGGCACCGGCACCGCGCGCCCCGCGCCGGCCCCGCGCGCCGGCGGAGCCCGCGGGGGCCTTCCGGGTGCCGGCGCGGGAGCCGCCGGAGTGGTCCGCGGATGCGCGTGAGGTGGGTACGGACGCTGAGGTGATGTCGGTCATGACGGAGGGGTCGGAGGCGCCGGAGACGGTGGTGCGCACGCGGGCGCCCTGGCCGGGAACCACGGCGCCATCGCGCCCGGCATCCCCCCGCCGGCCGTCCGCGGCACCCCGCTCCGCACCGCCGGCGGGGCCAGGACGGCGCACGGCCCCCTGCCCCGTACGGTCGCCGGGGCCGGAATCCCCCGCGGCCCCCTGTGCCGCACGGTCCCCGGCGCCGGAACCGCCCACGGCACTCTCCCTCGCACCGTCCCCGGGGGTGCCGTCTCCCGTTCCCGGCTCGGGGGTGGTGCGCCCGTTCGGCCGGCTCACCCGGCGGAGCCGAACGCGTCGTTCATCTTCGCCGCCGCTTCTTCGGCGGCGGCCGGCACCTTCTTCTTGCCGCTGATGACCTCCTGGAACATGGTCGGCAGGACCAGCGAGGAGTCGATCTGGGACCAGGCGGGCGAGGCCGGGACGAACTTTGCGCCCGCGGACAGCGTCTGCACGAACGGCTTCACGTAGGGCCGCTCGGCGGCGGCCTGGTCACGCACGTCGGTGAAGGTCGGCAGGAAGCCCATCGCGTCGAACAGCGAGGACTGCGTCTCCTTGGACGCGAGGCGCTGCATCAGGTCGACGGCGAGGCTGCGGTGCGCGGTGCTCTTGAGCACACCGATGTTGTTGCCGCCCGCGAACGCCGGGGCGATCGAACCGGGCGTCACCCCGGGCAGCGGCACCACCGCGTACTTGCCCTTCGCCTTCCCGGCCTCCACGGCCGCGTGACTGAAGTCACCGCCGATCGCCATGCCCGCCTTGCCGGCCGCGAACACGCTGATCGTGTCGTTGCCGCCCATGCCCGCGCACTTGGCGGCGGGGCAGTTGTCGTCGGTGAACAGGGACGTGTACGCCTTGATGCCCTGCTGCGCGGCCGGACTGTCGAGGGCGGAGGTGAACGAGCCTCCCTTGCCGGTGGCGAGTTCACCGCCGTTGGCCCAGACGAAGGGCATCGCGCCGTAGGTGTAGACACCGCCGACGGCCAGGCCGTACAGGTCCGGCCGCGCGGCCCGGACGGCGCGGGCCGTGGTGGCCAGTTCGGCCATGGTCTTCGGGACGGCGAGGCCGAGTTCGTCGAAGACGTCGGTGCGGTAGTACAGGGCGCGTACGCCGACGTAGAGCGGCGCCCCGTAGACCTTGCCGTCCACGGTGACGGACTGCCGGGCGATCGGGTCGGTGTCCTTGGCCTCCTTCCAGGCGCCGAACTCCTTGGTGACGTCGAGGAGCCCGCCGTCATGGACGTAGCCGGCGGTGTCGGTGTTGCCGTATTCCATGACGTCCGGTGCGGACTTCGGGTCGTTGAAGGCGGCCTTGACGCGCTGGGCACGGGTCTCGACGGGGATGTACTCGACGTCGACCCGCACCCCGTCGTGGTCCTTCTCGAAGTCGGCCGTGACGGCGTCGACGACCTTCTCCTTCGGCTTGTTGCCGACCTCCTGGAACAGCCACACGCGCACGGTGCCGCTCTTGTCGTCCTTCTCGGAGGCCGAATTGGAGGAGGACTGCGGGGCGCAGGCGGTGAGGAGCAGGGCGGTCAGTACTGCGGGGGCGTACCGGGCGGACAGCTTCATCGTGACCCTCCGGGAGGAGCGTTGCAACATATGCAATGACGATTTCGCTCTGCACAACAGGAGGAGGCTATGAAGTACCCGAACACGCCCACAAGAGGTCTGAACCACTCTGTGACCGGCGGACACACATCCCGCCCCGCCACAGCACAACAAATACGCACACAACACGACAAAGGCCCCCGCGGTACGCGAGAGCGCACCCGGAGGCCGTGAGGATCTCAGCCGGAGACGGGCCGGTTACTTGCCGTCGCCGCCCTCGTCGCCGCCACCGCTCATGGACTCGTAGATCTCCTTGCACATGGGGCACACGGGGTACTTCTTCGGATCGCGCCCGGGCACCCACACTTTCCCGCACAGCGCCACCACCGGGGTGCCGTCCAGAGCGCTCGCCATGATCTTGTCCTTCTGGACGTAATGGGCGAAGCGCTCGTGGTCACCGTCGCCGTGGGACACCTGCGGTGTCGGCTCTACGAGGGTCCCCGTACCAGTCCCGCGCTCGGGCTCAAGAGTGCTCATACCTGCCAGGGTACTGAAGTGGCATCCGGATCAGTTGAGAGACGGGTCGTCCGGATACGTGGCCACCATCGCCAGTTCGCTGCGCTGGCGGCGCAGCACCTCGCGCCACAGTCCCTCCGGGGAGGGCGAGGAGACGTCACCGGGCTCGGACTCCACGACGTACCAGGCGCCTTCCACCAGTTCGTCCTCCAACTGGCCGGGCCCCCAGCCGGCGTATCCGGCGAAGATCCTGAGCGAGCCGAGGGCCGGGGCGAGCAGTTCGGGCGGGGCCTCCAGGTCGACGAGGCCGATCGCGCCGTGCACCCGGCGCCAGCCCAGCGGGGCGCGGTCGCCTCCGCTGCCACCTGGGATGACGGCGACGCCGAGTGCCGAGTCCAGGGACACCGGGCCGCCCTGGAAGACCACACCGGGCTCGCCGGCGAGGTCGGCCCAGCCCTCCAGGATGTCGCTCACATCCACCGGGGTCGGACGGTTGAGGACGACGCCGAGCGAGCCCTCCTCGTCGTGGTCGAGAAGAAGCACCACCGCGCGGTCGAAGTTCGGGTCCGCCAGAGCGGGTGTTGCCACGAGCAACCGCCCTGTGAGCGAGGACACCTCGGTCATGCCAGACATGATCCCGCATCTTCCGGCCGAGTGGGGAGCGGGCGGGGGTAGGCGAGTGAATGGGGCGGGAATCACCGCCGGGACCGAGGAGCGGCCCTGGTGAGGGCGTTCTCCGGGGCCTCGGCGGTGCCGCCCGGCGGCCGGTGACCCCATGTGCCCGACGGGGGACGGTTCGTGTTGTGACACAGCTATGACGCGACTGGGCCCCCATCGGGCTTACGGGAGGGGGGCGTACGGCGATTAGTCTGTCTCCCCTGGCCCTGACCCACTCCACGGAACGCGAGTTACATGACCGTCACCGACGATGTCCTCCTTGTCCACGGCGGAACCCCGCTGGAGGGCGAGATCCGTCTCCGCGGTGCGAAGAACCTCGTGCCGAAGGCCATGGTCGCCGCCCTGCTGGGCAGTGCGCCGAGCAGGCTGGGCAATGTTCCGGACATCCGGGACGTCCGGGTCGTCCGCGGACTGCTCCAGTTGCACGGGGTGACGGTCCGTCCGGGTGAGGAACCCGGCGAGTTGGTGCTGGACCCCACACACGTGGAGAGCGCGAACGTCGCCGACATCGACGCCCACGCGGGCTCCTCGCGCATTCCGATCCTGTTCTGCGGCCCGCTGCTGCACCGGCTCGGGCACGCGTTCATCCCCGGCCTGGGCGGCTGCGACATCGGCGGCCGGCCCATCGACTTCCACTTCGACGTGCTGCGGCAGTTCGGCGCGGTCATCGAGAAACGCGCCGACGGCCAGTACCTGGAGGCGCCCAAGGGGCTGCGCGGCACGAAGATCCGGCTGCCCTACCCGTCGGTCGGCGCGACCGAGCAGGTGCTGCTGACGGCCGTACTCGCCGAGGGCGTCACGGAGTTGTCCAACGCGGCCGTCGAACCGGAGATCGAGGACCTGATCTGCGTCCTGCAGAAGATGGGCGCCATCATCGCGCTGGACACCGACCGCACCATCCGCATCACCGGCGTGGACCGGCTCGACGGCTACGCCCACCGGGCGCTGTCGGACCGTCTTGAGGCCGCGTCCTGGGCGTCGGCGGCGCTGGCGACCGAGGGCAACATCTATGTCCGCGGCGCCCAGCAGCGTTCGATGATGACGTTCCTGAACACCTACCGGAAGGTGGGCGGCGCGTTCGAGATCGACGACGAGGGCATCCGCTTCTGGCACCCCGGCGGCCAGCTGAAGTCCATCGCGCTGGAGACGGACGTGCACCCGGGCTTCCAGACCGACTGGCAGCAGCCGCTGGTCGTCGCCCTGACCCAGGCCACCGGCCTGTCCATCATCCACGAGACGGTCTACGAGTCCCGGCTGGGCTTCACCTCCGCGCTGAACCAGATGGGCGCACACATCCAGCTCTACCGCGAATGCCTCGGCGGCTCCGACTGCCGCTTCGGCCAGCGCAACTTCCTGCACTCCGCGGTCGTCTCGGGTCCCACCCGCCTCCAGGGCGCCGATCTGGTCATCCCCGACCTGCGGGGCGGCTTCTCCTATCTGATCGCCGCGCTGGCCGCCCAGGGCACCTCCCGGGTCCACGGTATCGACCTGATCAACCGCGGCTACGAGAACTTCATGGAGAAGCTCATGGGTCTCGGCGCCAAGGTGGAGCTGCCCGGCAAGGCGCTCGGCTGACGGGGCCACTCGGCTGACGGGAGCGAGCCGCTGACGAGGGCCACTCGGCCGGCGCAGACGAGCGGCCGGCGGGGGGCCACTCGGCTGACGCCGGCATTCGGCTGACGCGGGGCGAGTGGTCCTTACCAGCGCCAGAGGGCGCTACCGGCCCGTACCGGTCCATACGGCTACGAGTAGGACGACCACGGCGCGCACGGGGACGACGAGAGGGGCGGCCACCCGGTCCGGGGGCCGCCCCTCTCGTGTCACTGTGTGTGCCGTACGCCGTCCCGTGGCGTACGAACGGCTGGGGGCTACTTGCCCTTCGCCGATTCCTTGAGCTTGCTGCCCGCGGAGACCTTCACGCTGTAACCGGCGGGGATGTTGATGGGCTCACCGGTCTGCGGGTTGCGGGCGGTGCGAGCGGCACGGTGGGTGCGCTCGAAGGTCAGGAAGCCGGGGATGGTGACCTTCTCGTCGCCCTTGGAGACGACGTCACCGACGACCTCGGCGAACGCGGCCAGCACAGCGTCGGCGTCCTTGCGGGTCACTTCGGCGCGGTCGGCCAGCGCGGCCACCAGCTCACTGCGATTCATTTTGTTACTCCCGTGTTCTTCTTACTGTTGGGGCGTGCCAAGCGGCGGAGCCGCAGATCAGGCACAGCGAAGCCGATGCGCTCGCGCCCAGAGACGCATCCTGCCCCCACCTGCGGCGGGAAAGCCAATCCGGCACCCGTAGGAGTCGTGAGAACACCCTAGGGAGTCACACGAAAAGCGCCTGCTCGGCCGTCACCCTAGAGGGCGCCCGGCGCCAAGAGGTTCCGCGACGCGCCGGTGCGGAGCCCGCCGTGTCGAACGTCACGCCTGTGCACACTACGGTACGAAGCTCTACACCGCCCCCGCTGCCGACCTGGCGGCGTCCCGGACCGCGCCGGCCACCGCGCCCGCGACCTTCTCGTTGAAGACGCTCGGCACGATGTAGTTCGGGTTCAGCTCGTCCTCGGTGACCACGCCGGCCAGCGCCTGCGCCGCGGCCAGCATCATGTCCGTGCTGACGGTGCGGGACTGGGCGTCCAGCAGGCCGCGGAAGACACCCGGGAAGACCAGCACGTTGTTGATCTGGTTCGGGAAGTCGGACCGGCCGGTGGCCACAACTGCGGCCGTCTGACGAGCGATTGCCGGGTCGACCTCGGGGTCCGGATTCGCGAGTGCGAATACGATCGCGTCGTCCGCCATGGCCGCCACGTCGTCCCCGTCGAGGAGGTTCGGGGCCGAGACGCCGATGAAGACGTCCGCGCTGTGCACGGCCTCCTTCAGGGTGCCGGTGAGGCCCTCGTGGTTGGTGTTGTCGGCGATCCAGCGCAGCGGCGAGTCGGCGGACGCGGTCACCAGGTCCGCGCGGCCGGCGTGCACCACGCCGTGGATGTCGGCGACGACCGCGTTCTTGATGCCCGCCGCGATCAGCAGCTTGAGGATGGCCGTGCCCGCCGCGCCGGCCCCCGACATGACGACCCGGACGTTCTCGATCGCCTTGCCCACCACGCGCAGCGCATTGGTGAGGGCCGCGAGGACGACGATCGCGGTGCCGTGCTGGTCGTCGTGGAAGACGGGGATGTCCAGGGCCTCGCGCAGCCGGGCCTCGATCTCGAAGCAGCGGGGCGCGGAGATGTCCTCCAGGTTGATGCCGGCGAAGCCGGGGGCGATCGCCTTGACGATCTCGACGATCGCGTCGGTGTCCTGGGTGTCCAGGCACAGCGGCCAGGCGTCGATGCCCGCGAAACGCTTGAAGAGGGCCGCCTTGCCCTCCATGACGGGCAGCGCGGCCTTGGGGCCGATGTTGCCGAGGCCCAGCACGGCGGAGCCGTCCGTCACGACCGCAACCGAGTTGCGCTTGATGGTGAGGCGGCGGGCGTCCTCGGGGTTCTCGGCGATCGCCATGCACACCCGGGCCACGCCGGGCGTGTAGACCATGGACAGGTCGTCACGGTTGCGGATGGGGTGCTTGGACTGCATCTCGATCTTGCCGCCGAGGTGCATGAGGAACGTACGGTCGGAGACCTTGCCGAGCGTGACGCCGTCGATGCCGCGCAGCTTCTTCACGATCTCGTCGGCGTGCGCGGTGGAGGTGGCGGCGATGGTGACGTCGATACGGAGCGTCTCGTGGCCGGACGCCGTGACGTCGAGGCCGGTCACCGAGCCTCCGGAGGACTCCACCGCGGTGGTGAGCTGCGAGACGGCGGTTCCGCTCGCGGGCACCTCCAGCCGGATGGTCATCGAGTAGGAGACGCTGGGCGCCGTTGCCATGGCCGACTTCCTCTGCTTTCACTGTCGCGAAGTTGTGCCGTCCGATCGTCGCACCAACCCCTGACAAAGTGCCAGCCGCCCTGGGATACGGACGTATTGTTCACAGATGTGCTGCGAGTTCGGAAAACGACTTCCACCATACGGGAGTCGACTCAGGCAGAGCGATCCGGCGAGGGGATCCGGCCATGGGATCGGGCAGGGGGATCCGGCAATGAGAGAGGCCCACGTCAGCGAATGACGTGGGCCTCTCTCGTCGTTCATGACACCGACCCGCCATGCTCGCCTCGCGGCAAGTGGTCGCTCGTAGCGACTAAGGTTGGGCCCGGGGGCTTGGATCGAGCCGGTGTCACAGCAAGGCTAACAAACGGATCCCCGACTGCCATTCCCGTCGGGAGAGTTCATCCCGCATTCAGTCCCGCAGCAGGTCCGGCACCCCGGCCTCGTCCGGCTCGTCGCGGTCCGCGGAGACGACCGTCAGCTGTTGGGTCGCACGGGTCATGGCGACGTACAGCACCCGCAGGCCGGCCGGGCTCTCGTCGGCGATCTCCGCCGGCGAGACGACGACGGTCGCGTCGTACTCCAGGCCCTTGGCCTCCAGGCTGCCGAGCGCCACCACCCGGTCGCCGAGCCCGGCGAGCCAGCGCGCGGCCTCCGTGCGCCGGTTCATCGCGACGACGACGCCGACCGTGCCGTCGACCAGGCCGAGCAACCGCTCGGCCGCCGCCCGCACGGTCTTCTCCAGGGAGTCCCGGGCGACCGTGAAGTGCGGCTCGACCCCGGTGGAGCGGACCGCGGTCGGGGACTCGGAGCCCGGCATCGCGAGGGCCAGCACCTTCGACGCCAGGTCGGCGATCTCGGCCGGGTTGCGGTAGTTCACGGTGAGCCGGAAGCGGCGGGCGCGTGCGGAGCGGCCCGTCGCGCCGTCGCCGCCGGGACGGTGGTGGTGACCGGGCACGCGGGTGCCCAGCGCCTCGTCGCGGGCCTCGGCCGCCTCGTCCGGGTCGGACCAGGAGGACTGCGCCGGGTCGCCGACGACGGTCCAGCTGGCGTGCCGGCCGCGGCGGCCGATCATCCGCCACTGCAGCGGCGTGACGTCCTGCGCCTCGTCGACGATGACGTGCGCGTACTCGGTGCGCTCCTGGGCCAGGCGCTCGGCCCGCTCGCGCTGCGACTCCTCGCGGGTCGGCATCAGCTCCTCCAGGCCGGTGAGCTGGTCCAGCGGATCCAGGTCGCGCTTCTTGCGGGGGCGGGCCGGGGTCCCGAGGATCGCCTGCAACTCGTCGAGCAGCGCGATGTCGTGCACGGAGTACCCGTCCCGCTTCAGGGAACGGGCCACCTTGCGGATCTCGCCGGGGTTGAGGATGCGCCGGGCCCAGCGGCCGAGCCGGCGCTCGTCGGCCATCGCGTCGAGGACGGCCTTCGGGGTCAGCTCGGGCCACCACGCGTCCAGGAAGGCGATGAAGGCGTCCTCGCCCGCCACGTCCTCGTCGAAGGAGGAGCGCAGTTCGGCGGCCAGTTCCGGGTCGGTGTGCCGTGCGGCGGCGCCGGACTGCTCGTACAGGGCGTCCAGCAGCAGCCTGCGGGCGCGCGGGCGCAGCAGGTTCACCGGGGCCGTGCCGCCCAGGGCGGTACGGCGGACATGGTCGAGGTCGGCGGCCGTCAGCTCCAGCCGCCGGCCGAAGGCGACGACCCGGAGGCGGTCGAGCGGGCCGGACGGGACCGGCAGGGTGTCGGTGTCGTCGTCGTCCTCACCGAAGGCGAGCTGTCCCGCGGGAGCCGCCGCGGCGCCGCCCGGCCCCAGCTCCAGCGCCCCGCGCGCGGCCTTGCGCAGCACCTTCAGCATCCGGTACGAGCCCTTGGCCCGGGCCACCGCCGGCGCGTCGTACAGCGTGGCCTCGGCGCCGTCGACGAGCGAGCCGATCGCCCGGATGGCGACCTGGCCCTCCTCGCCGAGCGAGGGCAGTACGCCCTCGGTGTACGCCACCAGCAGCGGCGTCGGCGAGACGATCAGGATGCCGCCCGAGTACCGGCGCCGGTCCTGGTAGAGCAGGTAGGCCGCCCGGTGCAGCGCGACGGCCGTCTTGCCCGTGCCCGGGCCGCCCTCGACGTAGGTCACCGTGCCGGCGGGGGCGCGGATGACCAGGTCCTGTTCGGCCTGGATGGAGGAGACGATGTCCCGCATGGTGTGGCCGCGGGCCTGGCTCAGCGCGGCCATCAGGGCGCCGTCGCCGATCACGGGCAGCTGCCGGCCGTCCAGGTAGGCGGTCAGCTCGGGGCGCATCAGGTCGTCCTCGACGCCCAGCACCCGGCGCCCCTTGGAGCGGATGACGCGCCGACGCACGACCCGTCCGGGGTCGACCGGCGTGGAGCGGTAGAACGGGGCCGCCGCGGGGGCCCGCCAGTCGATGACCAGCGGCGCGTAGTCCTCGTCCAGTACGCCGATGCGCCCGATGTGCAGGGTCTCGGCGATGTCGGCGGTGTTGTCGGCGCGCACCGCGCCCTCGGCGGGCTCGACGGCGGTGTAGGCGCCGTCGGGGCCCTTCTTCCCGTCCTTGCCGCGGAGCAGGTCGATCCGGCCGAACAGGAAGTCCTCGAACTCGTTGTTCAGCCGGTTGAGGTGGATACCCGCCCGGAAGACCTGCGCATCGCGTTCGGCGAGCGCGCCGGGCGTGCCGACCTGGCCGCGCCGGGCCGCGTCGTCCATGAGGAACTCGGCTTCGTGGATCTTCTCCGCAAGGCGCCGGTACACCCGGTCGAGGTGTTCCTGTTCGACGCTGATCTCTCGGTCACGTACGGAATCGTGCACCGAACCGACCGCGGATTGCTGAGCCTGAGCGGCCACCTGGCCCCCTTCTGACGTGCTGGGCAGCCGTCAACCGTACGCGAAGGGGACCCATGGAGGCTACGGGCCCGGCCGGGGGATCCCGCCGGACGGTCTCACGTGTCGACCTGGACGAGTTTCCTGCCGCTGAAGGTCATGACCTCGAAGTGGTCGATCTGGTCCGGTTGCAGGGCCGCCCCGCCGCGGACGTAGAGGGGGGCCTTCGCGTCGTCGTTCCCGGCGCCCGGCAGGCCGTAGCCCCGGACCGGCACGGACCAGGAGGTCACCGTCTCGCGTTCGCCGTTGCGGCCGACGGCGATCAGCGAGCACTTCTCCGGTCCTGGGACGTTTTTCAGCTGCAGGACGGTGTCCGAACCCCAGGGCGTCCTCTCCACCGCGACCGTCGCGGTGACGTGTGTCGCCGGGTCGGTCGCCGTGACCTTGTCCGCCATGGTCGTGAACGCGGCGCCGGCGGGCGGGGCGGCCACCGCGGGGCTGTCCGGGCCGCCGGTCGCGGCCAGCACGGTCAGCGGACCGCCGATGATCAGCGCGACCGCCGCGGCGACCAGGCCGATGCTCCACCGCCGCTTCCGGGCGCGGCGCTCGGCGACCTCGTCGAGCAGTTGCTCCGCCGACCGCAGGCCGGGCCCGGCCGGCAGCGACGCCCCGGGCCCGGGTGTGCCGGCTCCCGGCAGGTCCGCGAGCGCGGCCAGCACGGGCTCCATCCCGGCGAGTTCGTCGAGCTGCCCCGCGCACCATTCGCACCCGGCGAGGTGCGCCTCAAAGGCGGTGGCCTCGGCCTCTTCGAGGATGCCGAGCGCGTAGGCGCCGACCGTCTCGTGCTCGCCGGACGCCGGAGTTCTCTGGCCGGGACTCATCGGACCGGACCTACCCGGACCACCCGTGCCGAACCCGTCGCGTCCCCCGTACCCGCGCATCACGCGGTCACCCCCCGCTCCTCAAGCGCCAGCTTCATCGACCGCAGCGCGTAGAACACCCGTGAGCGGACCGTACCGCTGGGGATACCCAGCGTCTCGGCCGCCTCGTTGACGGTACGCCCCTTGAAGTAGGTCTCGACGAGGACCTCCCGGTGGGCCGGGGTCAGGTCGTCGAGCGCGTCGGACAGCGTCATCAGCCACAGCGCCTTGTCGATCTCGTCCTCCGCGGGGATGACCTCCAGCGGCGACGGATCGACCTCCTGCGGCCGGGACTGCCGGCTGCGGTGGCCGTCGATGACGATGCGCCGCGCGACCGTCACCAGCCAGGGGCGTACCGATCCGGTCGCCCGGTTGAGCTGACCGGCGTTCTTCCAGGCACGGATGAACGTCTCCTGCACCACGTCCTCGGCGCGCTGCCGGTCCCCCGCGACCAGCCGGAGGACGAAGGCAGTGAGGGGGCCGGCGTGCTCGCGGTACAGCGCACGCATCAGCTCCTCGTCGGGCTCCGAGGATCGGGACATGCGGTGCCAGGCCCTCGATCCGCGTTCATTCGCCACGACGGGATCCTTGCGCACGCCCACCTCCGATGTCCGGGGGTTCCCCCAACCGGTCGCTCGTGCACGGGTACGGATGCCGGGTGGGGCGTGTTCAAACCTCCGGTGGCGGATTTCCGCCGAGCGCCACCGCGAGGGGACATCCGCACACATTACCCCCGCATCTTCTTTGCATTTCCGGCATATCGCGGCGGCCGGGCCCTCCGGGCGAGCGTGCGGACGGATGGCTCCGTGCGGCGGTGCGGGCGGAGGGCCTGTCGCGGACATCACTCCGGGTGCCGGGCGGCGGGGCGGTCAGGCCCGGGCCAGCGCCGCTCGCCGACGGTGCCGGGCCACCCGTTCCCGGTTCCCGCAGACCTCGCTGGAGCACCAGCGCCTGCGCCGCCCGCGGGAGGTGTCCAGGTACACGATGGAGCAGTTGTCCCCCTCGCACTCCCGGACCGCCGCCCGCGCCACGGGGTCGGTGAGCAGTTCCACGGCGTCCCGCGCGAGGGCCGCGAGCAGCGCCGCGCACCCGGGCGGACCGGTCAGTTCCCGCACGAGCGTGCCGTCCGGGCGGCGCACCGCGCGCGGCGCCGGGGGCGCGGCCTGCGCGACCGCGTTGACCCGGGCCAGCGCGAGATCGTACGGCCGCCCGTCACCGGCGAGCCCGCCGCGCACCAACTGCCCTATGGACCAGCGCAGTTCACGGAAGCCCGCCAGCCAGGAGGCGTCGACGTGGGCCAGCGGGGTGCCGGGCGGAACGAGCCCTGATCCGCCGATCCAGGCCCGCAGCGGCTCGACCGCCGCCAGCCGTTCCTCCGGATGGGCGGTCGCCAGGAGATCCAGGCAACTCCGTCCGGCGTGGAACCGCAGCTCATTGGGGGCCGTACCCAGTGCCATGTGCCTGTCACCGCCTATGCGCTCCGCTGGAAGGGCCGTGATTCGCTTGCGGCAGGGAAACCGTTCTCTCTCCCACAGTGCCTGCCCGGCGGCGCGACCGGAACCCCTCACACCGCCGAAGCCGTGGGCGCGGCCGGGGGCAGGGTGTGGCGCGACACCGCCGCGCGGCGCGGCGGGCGAACTCGGCGCACATCGGACGCCGTGACGAACGCTCAGCGGCACTCGGCGACATTCAGTGTTATTCAGTGATGTTCATTGGCATTTGTGGACGGGTGCTTACACATATGTGCGGATGGCAGAAGGTTCATCCGTCGCCGTACTTGGTGTCCACCGACGGGTCCAGGGCCAGCCGGTAGCCCCGTTTGACCACCGTCTGGATCAGTCTGGGCGTGCCCAGGGCGGTGCGGAGCCGGGCCATCGCCGTCTCCACCGCGTGCTCGTCCCGCCCGGCACCGGGCAGCGCGCGCAGCAGTTCGGAGCGGGCGACCACCCACCCCGGGTGCCGCGTCAGCGCCCGCAGCAGCGCCATCCCGGCCGGCGGCACCGGTCTGAGGTCCCCGTCCACCAGCACCGCGTGCCCCCGGATCTCCACCCGGTGGCCGGCGATCGGCAACGTCCGTGCGCGCAGCGGCAGTTCCTGGCACAGCAACTGGACGAGCGGCCCGAGCCGGAAGCGCTCCGGCTGCAGGGTGGCCACCCCCCGCGCCTGCAACGGCAGCGCGGTCACCGGCCCGACGCAGGCCGCGAGTACGGCGTGGTGGAGCACGCCGAGCAACGCGTCCGTCAGGCCCCGTTCCTCCGCCCGGGACAGCAGCGACGCGGCGGCGGGCGCGCTGGTGAAGGTGAGCGCGTCCAGTCCGTGCGAGACGGCAGTGTCCAGCAGCCGGTCCAGCGGGCCGATGTCCTCGGGCGGCATCCACCGGTACACCGGCACCGGGATCACCTCCGCACCCCCGGCCCGCAGCGCCTCCACGAACCCGGGCAGCGGCTCCCCGTGCAACTGCACGGCGACCACGCGCCCCTCGACGCCCTCCGCCAGCAGCCGGTCGAGGACCTCGGCCATCGACTCGCTCGACGGCGACCACTTCTCCGTGAGCCCCGCGGCCCGGATCGCGCCCTTCACCTTGGGTCCGCGGGCCAGCAGCTCGACGCCCCGCAGCCGCCCGAGCAACTGCTCGCCGAGGCCCCACCCGTCGGCGGCCTCGATCCAGCCGCGGAAGCCGATGGCGGTGGCGGCCACCACGACGTCCGGCGCCCGCTCGATGATCTCCTTGGTGGCGGCGAGCAGTTCGCCGTCGTCCGCCAGCGGCACGATGCGCAGCGCGGGCGCATGGACGACGACGGCACCGCGCCGCCGCAGCAGCGCCCCGAGTTCGTCGGCGCGGCGCGCGGCCGTCACCCCCACGGTGAACCCCGCGAGGGGCCCGGGTTCCGGCGGCCCGGATCCCGGGGGCCCGGGTTCCGGTCGCTGCTCTGCCTCGTCCATCGCTCTCGTCCCGCAATCGGTTCGTCGTGCCGGAGGCGAAGGCGCCGGACCGGCGGTTTCGACGGTGCGGTACCTGCCTGTCGAGCGAGCCTGTCAACGGCGTATGACGGGCTCGGATCGACTCGATGTCACCATTGTTACGTCACACCCGGGCATGGCTGAGCTGCTGCTTCTCCTCGGTGGCGGCCCCGGCGGCGACCGGGGCGGCCGGCCGGCGAAGGTATACGGCCCAGGTGACCACGAGACAGACGGCGTAGAAGGCGAGGAAGGCGGCGAACGCGCCGGTCCCGGTGCCGGAGCTGAGGAACGACTGCCGGAAGGCGAGGTTGATGCCGACCCCGCCGAGCGCGCCGACCGCTCCGATCAGCCCCATCGAGGCCCCGGAGAGCCGCCGTCCGTACCGCACGGCCGCCTCGCCGGTCAGCCCCGCGGCCAGCGCCCTGGCCTGGAAGATGCCCGGGATCATCTTGTACGTCGACCCGTTGCCGAGCCCGGTGAGCGCGAACAGGACGACGAACGTGACCGTGAACAGGGCGAACGACCGCAGCTGACCCGCGACGATGAGCACGGCGGTGGCCGCCGCCATGGCCACGTAGGTCCACAGGGTGATCCGTGCGCCGCCGTACCGGTCGGCGAGCCGCCCGCCCAGCGGCCGGACGAGGGAGCCGAGCAGCGGTCCGATGAAGGTGAGATAAGCGGCCTGCAACGGCGTACGGCCGAACTGGGTGGTGAGCACCTGTCCGAAGGCGAAGCTGTACCCGATGAACGATCCGAACGTGCCGACGTACAGGAAGGACATGATCCAGGTGTGCCCCTCCCGCACGGCGTCCCTGGCCGCGCCGGTGTCGTTCTTCACCGAGGCGAGGTTGTCCATGAAGAGGGCGGCGAGGACGGCGACGACGACGATCAGCGGGATGTAGATCCCGAGCAGCAGGCGCGGCCCGCCGCCGGCACCGATGATCGCGAGCGCGACGAGCTGGATGACCGGCACGCCGATGTTGCCGCCACCCGCGTTGAGCCCGAGCGCCCAGCCCTTGTGCCGCATCGGGAAGAAGGCGTTGATGTTGGTCATGGAGGAGGCGAAGTTCCCACCGCCGATACCGGCCAGCAGGCCGATCCACAGGAAGGTGGCGAAGGAGGTGCCCGGCCGCATCACGGCGAACGCGGCGAGCGTCGGGACCAGCAGCAGCCCGGCGGAGACGATCGTCCAGTTCCGCCCGCCGAAGACCGCGACGGCGAAGGTGTACGGCACCCGGGCGACGGCGCCGACCAGGGTGACCACCGAGGTCAGCAGGAACTTGTCGGCGGGAGTCAGGCCGTACTCCGGGCCCATGAAGAGGACCAGGACGGACCAGAGCGTCCAGACCGAGAAGCCGACGTGTTCGGAGAGGACGGAGAAGAACAGGTTGCGCCGCGCGATCCGCTCGCCGGTGGTCGCCCAGAAGGTCTCGTCCTCGGGGTCCCAGGTTTGGATCCAGGGGCCTGGCCTGGGGGTCGGGGCGGGCCCGTCCCCGCCGACGGCTGTGCCAGTAGCCGTGTCACTGGTCATGTCACTGGTTACGTGACTGTTCATGTCACTGGTTGTGTCACTGGTTGTGTCACTGACGGTATCGGTGGCGGTACCAGCGTCTGCCATGGCGCCTCCAGGGTGCTCCAGGACTCGGGTGCTCCTTGCTGCGGAGATGAGTCCCGAAGGTAGGGAGGACGCGTTTCCTCGCTGTGGCCACGGGTGACCGGCGAGGAACGTTGCTCTCACCGTGGGCGGGAGCCGGGTGAGAGATCCCGTGGGCGGGAGGGGGTGAGCGGTCACGGAGCGGACAGTGGTCACTCAGCTCCCCCTCCCCCATCGACCCCCGTTCCGTCGCCCGCCCATCTCGAACCACAGCAGCCCCACAGCGCGAGCGGACGCATCGCGGCGGGGGTGGCGCACCCCCCTCCCCCGTTCACCGGATTTTGAGGGGAGCCCGGCTCGTCAGTGGACGCGCCCCTTGTACCGGACAAGCCTGAACGGTCGAGCGCCGCCCGGCTCGGCCACCACGCCGCCGTGACGCGGATGGCTCGCACACCAGACCTGGGTGACCGTCACACCCACGTACCTCTTGAAGGGCGCCGCCGTCAGGACCTCGTCACCGAATCGCAGGACCGCCGGCACCTTGACCTCACGGCCGTCGGGCTGTGCCTCGTGAGCTCTGAGGCGCCACCCATGGGAACTGACCGGCACGACCTCACAGTCGACGCGTCGCCAGGGGTGCGCGCTGAGCGTGCGGTGGATACGGAGAGCGGTGACTGCGGCCCACACGTTCAGAGGCAGCAGGACGGGTATACCGACGAAGACCACCCTGGCGAACAGCGGTATGAGCCGGTCGTCGCCCGAGAGCGGCGCGACCAGGATGGGCACCGGCCACACCACGAAGAGGAGTGCCCCCTGCCGGAGGAGCCGCCATCGCATGGCCCGGCGAGTGGGCGGGTGCCTGATGGCAGGGTGTGCGGCTCAGGGCAACCGCGCCGCCGCTTCGGTCACCGTGGTCCGCCGTCCTCATCGTGCTCTCTACTGGTCTGCCCGAAGGGATCGTCGAAACTGACCAGTTCTGCCATCTGACGAAGAACCAGCCGATAACTCTCGCGGAGCACCACGGCAGTCGTGCTCAACGTGAGGAGCGCCAGGCTCGTGCCGTCCGGGTGTGGAAGGTGAGCGTGGATCTGGAGCAGCGGCCGGCCGGGCAGGCCGGACTCCAGGGTGGGAGTCCGCACGGTCTCGCTGAACGTGGCAGGACCGCAGGGTAGTTCGGCGTAGTCGATGTGGGTGTGGCCCTCGGCCGACGCGACCGCCCGGGCAGCCGTGACACCCCGCGGACCCCAGGCCGTACCCATCCACGCGATGGTGAACAGGGACAGGAGCACGCCGCCGCCATCGCCCTGACCGGTGTCGTCACGGTGCAGGCCCAGCGAGCAATGGACCATGCCCTCCCTGCTCAGAACATGGAACATCCGCAGGACGTCGGCCAGGTTGGCGGCGAACTGCCTGCGGATCCCGTCGTCCGGCGCGGATGCGAGGAGCGGCTCCACTATCTCTCGGAGCCGATCACCCTCCGGGGAGGATGGCGGGGCCAACAGCACATCGAGAGGAAGCGAGGTGAATCCGGGAGGGCTGGCGAACCAGATGCTTTCCCCGTCTGCCTTCGTGTTCGGATGAGTGGCCGGATTCCGTGTCGTCGGCGTCATGTGTCCGAGATGTTCGAGGGTTCGTGACTATGCGTGGGCTGTGGATCGTCGCCGGTGTACGCGGCACCTGCGCGGCGGGCGCGGTTGATGTCGGCAGCGCTGGCCTTCCAGGTTTCGGGTACACAGTTCCGGTCGAAGACAGGGCGTTGATAGAGAAGGTGCAGTCGTTTGGGCGCCTTGCCGCTACGGGCTGGGGCGGCAACGACAGCGAGAAAGCGTGGGTCACCCGCGAACCAAAGTGGTTCGATCTGGGCTCTACGTTCGGGTGTGGTGCGAGGGCCGTCAAGCCGCCTCAGCCACCAGTAAGACCGCTGGTGCTTGATGAACACCAAGGGGATCTTTTCGTCCGAGTCGGCTGGATTAAGGAATTCGAACCACATCCCGTCGTCCCGAGCTTCCGAGTATTTACCAAGCCCGCTGGGCACTTCTTCGAGGATCTGCCAGGGATATGTACGCAGAATACGACGCATCCGGAAAGCAGGCCGGAAATATGTGAGCTGGTTGAAAAACCGGTAGAAGCCATAGAGGAAGTACGGCATGAAAATCCACACGACCCAGTTCGGCGTGTAGGTCGAAATTCCCAGCAGGGCGACCCACACTCCGGGCCAGCCGATGAGTCCCAGAACGTTCATGATCATGTGCCGCGTCCACGCGTTACGTGTCGGAGCTTGCTCCCACGCCATGGTATGTGTTGCGGAATGCATAGGAGATTGCCTTCGAGTTTCGTTCAGGCAGATGATACCGCCTGATCAACGATCATTGGAAAACCCTGCGGGCCAAGTCGACAGTTTCGCTCACATCGACCGGGCCGAGGAAAAAGCCGTCTACGGCCGTACCGACGTTCGCCACTGCGTGGTTGTCGATTGCGTCAACCAGATTCGCGGCGACTCCGTAGGACGCTGTGGTAAACCCTGCCCAGGGAGCGGCCTTCTCCACGACTTCAACAGACTTGGCCAGCCGAGGCGCTTTCTCCACTACCCAAGAGGTGAAGGGATTACTCAGTTCGGAGTACTCCCTGGCGCTCGTCACGGTCTTGCTCCCTGCGGCGGCCAGCCGCTGAGCCGCTGTGAGCGCCTCCCCCGCCTCCCCGACCCCCCGCAGCAGCGCAGGCACTCCCTTCGCCGCCGCTCCGAGCCCAGGCAGCATCCCGAGCCCATCTGCCGTAACACTGAGCGCATTGCTCCAGAAGTCTGCGTCGAACTCTCCATGGCGGACGCCGTCCCACAGAGATGCACGCACTTCCGGATCTGCCAGTCGCCCCGCGACGGCACCCGCACTCAACGCCGCTGCGACCAGCAGAAGAACCGCCGCGGCGGTTCCACCCGAGAGCACGAACAGGGCGATGACACCGAGGGCCGCAGCCGTCCAACTGAGAATGTCCGGCAGATTGTCGGTAATCCAGTCCAAGGCGCTGTCGAAGAACCCCGGCTCATGCGGCGCCAGCTTCTTCGTCGCGTCGCGGATCTTCACCGCCCGGTAGCGGGCCTTCTCCTCATGTTCCTCGGCCAGCTTCCTTGCCCTGCCGATGATCTGGTCGAGGTCGGCCCGGGCGTTCTCCACGGCGATGTTGGCATGGGTCAACGTCTTGTGGGCCTCGTCGTGCGCGGAACCCTTCTTGTCCAGGTCGCGGTCGTTCTTCGCCTTGGTCGCGGCGCCCTTTGCCTTGTCAAGGATGTCCTGGGCGTCCCGCGCTTCCTCGTTCAGACGTCGGGCCTGGCCCTGGAAATCATCGAGTTCGCCTTCCCAGCAATCCAGTTGAACGGCGGCCTTGCCGATCGAGCGCGCGGCGTTCTTCAGGTTGAGGGCCAACGGTCCGCCCTGCAGTTCCTCACGGAAGGCGACTGCCGCGTCGCCCTTCCAGTAGCTGCCATCCATCAGCTTCGTGACCAGCCCGTGCGTCTCCTCCAAGACCTTGACGCAGGAGGCGAGCTTCTTGTGCAGGTCGCGCACCGAGTCGATGTCGCCCGGAGCCGGGTTGAAGCCGAGGTGGGTGTAAGGGTTCGGGAGACTGGCACCGTACGACACGGGTTTCAGCCCCTGCGGGGGTCGCCGCTGCGACGCGCGGCAGAATCCGGGTACGGGTCGGGCTCGACCCCGGGAGCCAAGGTCACCGTGCCGCCCCTTCCGTGCCGTGTCCGCCTTTCCTCAGCGCGGCTTCCAGAGCCTTGTCAACCTCCTGGTAACTGTCCTTGCTCTGGCCGACGATCTTCGCGAGGGATTCGGTCTGCTGACCGATCTGCTCGGTGCCGTACTTCCAGTCCTCCTGGAAATCCTGGCAGGCGGAGTCGAGGTCGTCGGCGCCGAGGCCGGTGACCGTCGCATCGCTGAGCGCTTTACGCAGGCCCTTCAGGGAGTCGCTCGACTTGTTCAGCAACTTCATGAAGTGCTCCAACTCATCATCGTCGACGGCCAGTCGATCTGCCATGCGCTCCGCTCCCCCGATGTTTCCCAAATGAAACATCACGTTATCCGCTGTCGCGGCAAGACACCAATGCTTGAAATTGCCGTACCGCACAGGCGACCCGCACCCCGCTCCGGTACACCCGGCGGACCAGACGCGGCAGCCGAGGCGCTGGGCCTGCTCTACCTGTTGACGGCCTGGATCTCCTGCACGACGACATCCTGAGTGGCACCGAAGGTTCCGTCTGGATGGCGGCGAGTCACGGCAGGCTCCTGGTTCAGCGATTGGGGTGGGTAGAGCAGCCGATACGCTAGCCGGATCGGCTGCGGCCACACCAGAGCGCAAAGAGTCGCACCGCCCGCGCGGATCGCGCATAACGGCACGGGGCGGGTCAATAAGCCCCGCGATCATAGATGTTGATGACCATTCGGGTGACATGGCGACCACCGAATGTCGAGGACGGCCAGCCCGGTCACTGCTGCGGATGCTGCTGGCGCGGGTCCTCCTGGTGCCGAGGATGCGGCTGGCAGGGACAGGCCTGGAGATGCGGCTGAGGGGGATACGGCTGCGGAGGAATCGGCTGCCGGGCGGCGGCGTACGGGCCCGAAGGCTGGGTGTAGGCGTAGGGACCAGATGCCTGCCGAGAATGGCCACCGGCCTGCGGCCCGACCCCGCACGGCCCCGGCTGCGGCAGGCCATAGCCGGCCGGTGCCCCGGCAACGGCAACGGCCCGCCGGCGTAGAGGGAAGCGAAAGGCGGCGCACTGCCGACTCGAACATGTCGCCGGAATCACCGGCCGTGACGCCCCCTGGCAGACACGCGTAGCTCTCGGGCACCATCTCCGTGCGCCACCTGCACAGCCGCCCCACAGGAAGAACGGCCCTACAGCAGGAAGGTCCCCATGAAGATCCGCTCCGCCCTCACGGCCCTCGCGCTCACCCTCACCCCCGGGCTCGCCGTCCTCGCCGGCGCCGGGGACGCTCTCGCCGCCCAGGACGGTGCCCAGACGGTCGCCGTCACCAAGATCTCCCACGCGACCGCCACCTCGATGTTCAGCTCGGTCGGCATCACCTGGTCATCCTCCGGCAACTGCTCCAACCGCAACGTCTCGACCTGCACGTCCTTCGAACAGGTCAACCTCGCCACCGCGCAGGGCGCCCAGACCCTCAAGCAGTCCTCCGGCTGCGCGCTGAACATCACGGGCGGCACCGAGACCGGCCACGCCAGCGGCACGTACTCCCACTGGAACGGCTACAAGCTCGACTACGGCAAGAACACCTGCGTCACCAACTACATCAAGGGCACCTTCACCTACATCGGCCTGCGCGGCGACGGCGCCCCCCAGTACAAGTCCGGCGCCGGCAACATCTACGCGGACGAGGGCAACCACTGGGACGTCCTCTACTACAACTGCGGCGGCTGCTGACCCGGCCCCGCCCGAAGCCCGGCCGCGCATGACGAACGGCGGCCGGGCTCTCGGCGGTTGGGGTGGTTCAGGTGGTGCGGATGGTTCGGATCTACCGGTTGACGGCAACCCGCCACACCCCCTGGCGTACGAGCTGACGGGATTGAAAGTGGACCAAGGGGATCCACGTGGGGCCCCCTCTCCGCCGAGGTCCGGCATCCCCCCACTCAAGACTGGACTTGACAGTCCTATTTCGGCCACCCAAGATTGGACCGTGAAGTCCGATATACCTTTCTCGGGCCACACCGTGACACAGCAGTCCCGCGCGTCGCGGGGCGCCGGTGCGGTGGTGGCGATCCTGTCGGTTTCCTCGGTGTCCTACGCCCTGGTGCAGTCCATGGTGAACCCGGGGCTGGAGGCGCTGCGCGAGCAGGTGCACACCAGCCGCCTCGGAGTGAGCTGGGTTCTCACGGCGTTCCTGCTTTCCAGCGCCGTGCTGACGCCCCTGCTCGGCCGGCTCGGCGATCAGGTCGGCAAACGCCGCATCCTCGTCGCGGTCCTGTTGCTGCTGACCATCGGCAGTGTGGTCGCCGCGCTCGCGACCAGCCTGCCCGTGCTGGTGCTGGGACGCCTGCTGCAAGGTGCGGGAGGCGCCACCCTGCCGCTGGCCTTCGGCATCGTCCGCGACCTGCTGCCCACTGAGCAGGTCGGTTCCAAGATCGGCACGATTGCCGCCGTCAGCGCCGTGGGCGGTGCGGTCGGCGTCCTCGTCGCCGGCCCGATCATCGACGATCTCGGCGTGCCGTGGCTGTTCTGGGTGCCCGCCCTGGCCAACGGGATCATGGTGCTCGCCGTGCTCGCACTCGTTCCGGACACCGGGGCCGCGGCCACGGGCCGGATGAACTGGCTTGCGGGCCTCCTGCTCGCGGCGACTCTGGTGCTGCTTCTGCTGCCGCTGAGCCTGGGGCAGGAGTGGGGCTGGGGTTCGGGCAGGACGCTGGGCCTGTTCGCCGCCGCGGTGGTGGCGGGCGTGGTGTGGGTGGCCGTCGAGGCGCGGTCCAGGTTCCCGCTGATCGACATGCGGGTGTTCCGCCTGCGGCCGGTGTGGACGGCGAATCTCGCGTCGTTCCTGTTCGGAGTCACCCTGTACTCCGCCCTCGGGTTCATCCCCTCCTTCCTCCAGACGCCCACCAGTACCGGCTACGGCCTCGGTGAATCCATCGTGATGACCGGCCTGATCTTCCTTCCGGTCTCGGTCACCCAGTTCCTCGGCGGCCTCGCCGCGGGCCCGCTGTCGCGCAGGGTGCCGACGAAGATCCTCCTGGTCATCGGCACCGTGCCGATCGTCGTCTGTTTCCTCCTGCTCGCGGGCTTCCACGGCAGTGCCCGGCTCGTCTCCCTGGCCGCCGCGATCGGCGGCGTGGGTTTTGGCATCGGACTGTCGGCGCTGTCCGCGGCGATCGTGCACGCCGTCCCCGCGGAGCACACGGGCGCGGCGAGCGGGATGAACGCGAACATCCGCACCATCGGAGGAGCGGTCGGCGCCGCCGTCGTCGCCGCCGTCCTCGCCGCCCACACGACGTCCGGGCAGTTCCCCGGCGAGAGCGGCTATACGGTGGCGTTCCTGCTGCTGGCCGGGGCTGCCGTGGTCGGGCTCGTCTCCTGCCTCTTCATCTCGGCGGGACCGGCCGGTGCGGGCCGGAACGAGGAGACGGCGCACGAGAACGCCGCGAAACTCGTGGATGTACCCCGAACCAAGTGAGTCGAGCGTCTTCCGGAGTTCCGGCGGGTTGGCCTCTCCGCGTCACGTGGCGGGTGCCGGAATGCAGCGGAGAACAACACGAAAGGGTTTCCCATGACAGCAGTTGCCGCAGCCCGGGAGATCGAGAATCTGATCGCCGAGTACGCAGAGCTGGTCGACACCGGCGACCTGGCCGGTCTGGGCCGGCTTTTCGCCGACGGTGTTTTCACCGGTAGTGACGGCGTCCGGTTCGAGGGAAGTGCGGCCGTCGAGAACATGCTCCGGGAGCATGTGATCATCCATGACGACGGCACACCACGCACCCACCACGTCACCACCAATATCCGCATCGAGGTCGACGAGCAGGCCGGCACGGCGACCGCACGGTCCTACCTGACGATTTTCCAGGCGGTGGACGGACTGCCGCTCCAGCCGATCGCCGCGGGCCGCTACCAGGACCGCTTCGTACGACGGGACGGCACCTGGCGGTTCGCTCAGCGCCGGATCACCCTTCACATGGTCGGGAACCTCGGCCATCACCTGCGCTGACCCGGTGGGCCGGTCCCCGGCCGCGCATGACGAAGGCCCCGTCGCTCGCAGCGACGGGGCCTCGGCCGTATGGGATGAGTGGAGATGGCGGGAATCGAACCCGCGTCCAACGGTGCGGAATCAGGGCTTCTCCGTGTGCAGTCCGCTGCGATTTTCTCAGCCCCGGAGATCACGCGGACAAGTCTCCGACGGGCTCAGTCACTGTTTGGTTTCCCTCTTCACCCCGTGACCGGGATCAAGGTTTAGTCCCCTAGCTGATGCCAGGATCCGGGTCGGGAACAGCCCCGGGCTGACACTCCCTTAGTAGGAGGCTCGCTCTTGCTGCCTATCAGGCAGCGAGGGCGAAGGCCTGCTGGGAGGAATCGCGCTTGGTATTGGCGATTATTTTTTTCGGCCTGTGGTTTACGAGATCATGGCCGCTTCCTCGACACGCTTCCCCTGCTTCGACAACCGCTGTCGAAACCGATCATCCCCATGTTGATTTTTCAATCCGTGCACCCGCCTCGGGGTGCGGTGACATCTTACGTGACCGACGCGCCCACATGCCAGCGCATTACCGCCGCCGACGGGGCAAACGGCCTCGGGGCCTCCGGCAGGTGCTCGGCGGCGCCGCACCGACCCCAAGCGGTAGGCACGCTGCCTGCACCGGTCGGCCCTCGGCGCCGTCAGGCGGCGCGCATTGTCTGCGCCGCACGGCCCGCGGACCGGTCAGGCGCGCTGCTGGCGCCGGACCGCCGAGATCGCGCGATCCGCCTCGCGGCGGTCCTGCTTCTCCCGTAGGGTCTGCCGCTTGTCGTACTCCTTCTTTCCTCGCGCCAACGCGATCTCGATCTTGGCCCGGCCGTCCTTGAAGTACAGCGCGAGCGGCACGATCGTGTGGCCCGTCTCCTGGGCCTTGGACTCCAGCTTCTCGATCTCCACGCGGTGCAGCAGCAGCTTCCGCTTACGCCGGGCGGTGTGGTTGGTCCAGGTGCCCTGGCTGTACTCGGGCACGTGCACGTTGTACAGCCACGCCTCGTGCGCGTCGAGTTGTACGAAGCCGTCGACCAGTGAGGCACGTCCCTGGCGCAGCGACTTCACCTCGGTACCGGTGAGGACCAGACCGGCCTCGTAGACATCGAGGATCTGGTAGTCGTGCCGCGCCTTCTTGTTCTGCGCGATCAGCTTGCGCCCTGTTTCCTTAGCCATAGTGCCGACCATTTTCGCACTAGGGAGGGGGTCTGGCGGAAGTCGATAAAACGGGGCCCGCTACGGCGGGTCGCCCAGCCCGCTCAGGACGGTCTCCGCCCGCTCCAGCGCCTGCCGGCCGGCCGAGAGGTCGGGAGTGATGCCACGGCCGTCGACGGCGTGCCCGGAGGGGGTGCGGTAGTGGCCGACGGTCAGTTCGGCCACGGAGCCGTCGGGCAGGTCGGTCGGCATCTGGACCGAGCCCTTGCCGAAGGTGCGGGAGCCGACGACGACCGCGCGGCCCCGGTCCTGGAGGGCGCCGGTGAGCATTTCGGCCGCGCTCATCGTCCCGCCGTCGACGAGCGCGACCAGGGGTCTGGTGGTGTCGCCGCCGGACGCGGCGTGCAGGGCGCGCTGCTCGCCCTCGACGTCGTAGGTGGCCACCAGGCCCCCGTCCAGGAAGGCGGAGGCGGCGGTGACGGCCTCGGTGACCAGGCCGCCGGAGTTGCCGCGCAGGTCGAGGATGATCCCGGCGCCGGCCAGGGCCTGCCGTACGGCGGTGCGGACGGCGTCGCCCACCCCCTTGGTGAAGGCGTCGACCTTGATCACCGTGACGCCCCGGGCGAGCCTGCGGACGGTCACGGAGTCGGTGGACAGCCGGGCCCGGCGCAGCGTCTCGCTCCACGCGCGCGTGCCGCGTTCCAGGCCGAGCCGGACGGTGGTGCCGGCGGCGGCGCCCTGTGCGTCGCCGCGCAGCAGGGCGACCACCTCGGTGACCGGGCGTCCGTCGACCTCGGTGCCGTCGACGCTGCGCAGCAGATCTCCCTCGCGGATCCCGGCGGCCGCCGCGGGTGATCCGGCCCGCACCTTGGTCACCTCGACCCGGCCGTCGCTCTCGCGCCGCGCCCACAGGCCGACCCCGGTGTACTCGCCGTCGAGGGCTTCCTCGAATTCCTGGTACTCGCCCTCGGAGTAGACGGCGTCCCAGCGGTTCCCGCTGCGGCTCACGGCTCGTTCGGCGGCCTCCATGGGGGACTTGCCGTCGGCCATGGCCTCGGCGGCGGCCTCCTGGACGTCGTCGTACCGGGTGGCCGTGCGGGCCGCGTCGCGCAGGGTCCTGCGGCCGGAGTGGTCCGGGTCGGGGAAGGATCCGGTCGCGGCGCCGGTGACGAGCACACCGGCGAAGACCAATGTCAGGGCCGCCCCGCGGCGGAAGCGGCGGGGCTGACAGAACGGGTCACGGCCTGACATGCCGGTGAGTCTAGGACAACGCGAAGGGCCGTACGGCCGGTTGACCGTACGGCCCTCTTGGCGTGCGTCACACCTTCAGGTACTTGCGCAGCGCGAAGAACCCTGCCAACGCGGGCATCAGTACGCTCGCGGCGAGAATCAGCGGGAGCTTGGTCAACACGGCGTCCCAGCCGACGAAGTTGATCAGGCTCAGCTTCGAGGACAGCTCCATGCCGTGGTCGACGGTGAAGTAACGCCCGACGATCAGGAAGACGCAGGCGAGGAAACCGCCGATGAGCCCGGCGACCGCGGCCTCCATGATGAACGGCGCCTGGATGTAGAAACCGGACGCGCCGACCAGCCGCATGATCCCGGTCTCGCGCCGCCGGCTGAACGCGGAGACCCGCACGGTGTTGACGATCAGCATCAGCGCGATGATCAGCATCAGCGCCATGACACCGAGCGCCGCCCGGTTCAGCAGGTTGAGCAGTCCGAAGAGGTTGTCCAGGATGCCCTTCTGGTCCTGGACCGACTGCACGCCGTCCCGTCCCGAGAAGGCGGAGTCGATGACCTTGTACTTCTCCGGGTCCTTCAGCTTGATCCGGTACGACTCCTGCATCTGGTCCGGGGTGAGCGAACTGGCCAGCGGAGAGTCGCCGAACTGCTGCTTGTAGTGCTTGTAGGCCTCGTCCTGCGACTCGTGGCTGACCGTCTCCACGACCGACATCTTCTTCAGGTCGGCGACGATCTGCTTCTTCTGGTCGTCGGTCACCGCGCCCTTGGCACAGGTGGGGTCCGACTCGGCCTCGCTCTTGTTGCAGAGGAAGATCGAGACGTTGATCTTGTCGTACCAGAAGCCCTTCATGGTGGTCACCTGGTCGCTCATCAGCAGCGAACCGCCGAAGAGGGCCAGGGAGAGGGCGACGGAGACGATGACGGCGAAGGTCATCGTCAGATTGCGGCGGAGACCGACACTGATCTCCGACAGTACGAACTGGGCGCGCATGGCGTCGGATCAAGCCTTTCCGTGGATCTCGTGCGGGTCAGTGCTGGTAGCCGTAGACGCCGCGGGCCTGGTCGCGGACGAGGCGCCCCTTCTCCAGCTCGATGACGCGCTTGCGCATCTGGTCGACGATGTTCTGGTCGTGCGTCGCCATCACCACGGTCGTACCGGTCCGGTTGATCCGGTCGAGCAGTTTCATGATGCCGACGGAGGTCTGCGGGTCGAGGTTGCCGGTGGGCTCGTCGCAGATGAGCAGCTTGGGCCGGTTGACGAAGGCCCGCGCGATGGCCACGCGCTGCTGCTCACCGCCGGACAGCTCGCCGGGCATCCGGTCCTCCTTGCCGCCGAGCCCGACGAGGTCGAGCACCTGCGGCACGGACTTGCGGATCTCGCCGCGCGACTTGCCGATGACCTCCTGCGCGAAGGCCACGTTCTCCGCGACGGTCTTGTTCGGCAGGAGGCGGAAGTCCTGGAAGACCGTGCCGAGCTGGCGCCGGATCTGCGGCACCTTCCAGTTGGAGACGCGCGCGAGGTCCTTGCCCAGGACGTGCACCTGACCATGGCTGCACCGCTCCTCCCGGAGGATCAGCCGCAGGAAAGTGGACTTTCCGGAGCCGGAGGATCCCACGAGGAAGACGAACTCGCCCTTCTCCACTTCCAGGGAGACATCCCTGAGCGCGGGGCGGGTCTGCTTGGGGTAGACCTTGGAGACATTGTCGAATCGGATCACGGATGCACCACGGGTAGCCGGGGGTAGATGTGCGTGACCATACGCGAACCCGGCGGGCAAGCGCAGTCGCCCGCCGAGGTTGTGCGGAGCTTGTACATCTTTGTTCCTGCTTTGTGCCTGGAAAAGGGGGGCGCCGTGCGTACCGAGCCGTGGCGGTGGCCCGCGCAGGCTCCGCGGGAACCTGGCACAGTGGTGGGGGAACGTTCCCGTTCCCGTGGGCGTTGTTCGGATGACGGCCGGTGCAAGGAGGGCGAGCGCATGACGTACGACCGGTTGGTGTGCGCGAACTGCGCTGCGCCTGTGAGCGAGGGCCGGTGCCCGGTGTGCCGGGCCAACCGCGAGCGGCTGCAGCAGCAGGGCTTCTTCCAGGACGGCTTCTTCGCGGGGCTGAACCCGATGGCGCTGATCGCGCTCCTGGTGGTGCTGATCGCCGCGGTGGCACTGGTGGCGCACCAGACCGTGTGAGCGGCCCGCAGCGCGGCTGAGGACGGCCGAAGGGCCCGGAGCGCCAGGCTCCGGGCCCTTCGTCATGCACAGTACGTACGAAACGTACGGCGGTGACTACGTTCCGTCACCGTCAGGCGGCGGTGCCGCCCCGGCCGCCCGCCAGCCGCGGCAGGACGCGGAAGGCGATACCGCCGGCGATCATCGTCGCGGCGCCCAGAAGCAGGAACGCGGTCTGCCCGGCACCGGTCTCGGCCAGCTGGTCGCCGCCGCCCTGGGCCGTGGTGTCCGAGCCCGTGTCGGTGAGGGACGAGGAGCCCTCGTCCTGGGACACGTTGTCGTTGCCACCGTCGGGGGTGGTGCCGCCGGAGGTGCTGGAGCCGCCGCCGTTGCCGCCGCCGTTACCGTTGCCGCCGTTACCGCCGCCGCCGTTGTTACCGCCGCCGTTGCCGTTGCCGCCGTTGCCACCGCCGCCGTTGTTACCGCCGCCGTTGTTACCGCCGCCGTTGTCACCGCCGCCATTGCCGCCGCCGTTGTTACCGCCGCCGCCGTTACCGCCGCCGTTGCCGTTGCCGCCCTCGGAGGTACCGGTGCTGGTCCCCTCGGACGTACCGGTGCTGGTCCCCTCGGAGGTGCCCGTGCTCGTCCCCTCGGACGTACCGGTGCTGGTCCCCTCGGAGGTGCCCGTGCTCGTCCCCTCGGACGTACCGGTGCTCGTCCCTTCGGACGTGCCCGTGCTGGTCCCCTCGGAGGTGCCCGTGCTCGTCCCCTCGGACGTACCGGTGCTCGTCCCCTCGGACGCACCGATGCTGGTCCCCTCGGAGGTGCCCGTGCTCGTCCCTTCGGACGTGCCCGTGCTGGTCCCCTCGGACGTACCGGAGCTGGCACCGCCGATGGTGTCCGTGCTCACATGGGCCTTGATCGGGCCGGCCTGGATACCGATGTCCAGCGCCGATGCCGCGCCCGCGGCGGTCAGCGAGGCGCCGGCCGCGATCACCGCACCTGCGGCGACCCGCGCGACCCGGACCCGCGTCTTCTTGGTCATGTAGTTGCTACCCCCAGTAGCTGATCGTCAGTGTGCGGCGCATGGGGCCAGCCGTGATCGACGGAGGTAGCCGGTGAAGTCAGCGTCCTTCAACTGTCCTTCGAGTCCTGCACGCCCCCCGGTTCACATGCGCCCCAGAGATACGCATGCCACGCTTCACCCTTCCTATTTTCCAAGGAACCGTCAAGGCCACTGCGTGGACAATGTCCCAGGACACGGCATTTACGGGGAGTTGCAGCCCGCGATCGTTATCGAAAGCCCGGCCAAAAGCCAACTGCCGCCTCATGGGCGGCAGTTGACAGGCACAGACCGACGTCTCTGCCGCTGCTACTTCTCCTGCTGCTTGCGCCAGCGGATCCCGGCCTCCAGGAAGCCGTCGATCTCGCCGTTGAACACGGCCTCCGGGTTGCCGACCTCGAAGTCGGTGCGCAGATCCTTGACCATCTGGTAGGGGTGCAGCACGTACGAACGCATCTGGTTGCCCCAGGAGTTGCCGCCGTCGCCCTTGAGGGCGTCCATCTTGGCCCGTTCCTCCTGCCGGCGCCGCTCCAGCAGCTTGGCCTGGAGGACGTTCATGGCGGTGGCCTTGTTCTGGATCTGCGACCGCTCGTTCTGGCAGGAGACCACGATGCCGGTCGGCAGGTGGGTGATGCGGACCGCGGAGTCGGTGGTGTTGACGCCCTGGCCGCCCGGGCCTGAGGAGCGGTAGACGTCGATGCGCAGCTCGGACTCGTCGATCTCGACGTGGTCGGACTGCTCGACGACGGGCAGCACCTCGACACCGGCGAAGGAGGTCTGACGGCGCCCCTGGTTGTCGAAGGGCGAGATGCGCACCAGCCGGTGCGTGCCCTGCTCCACGGAGAGGGTGCCGTAGGCGTACGGCACCTGCACGACGAAGGTGGTCGACTTGATGCCGGCCTCTTCGGCGTACGACGTCTCGTAGACCTCGGTCTTGTAGCCGCGCTGCTCGGCCCAGCGCAGATACATGCGCTGCAGCTTCTCGGCGAAGTCGGCGGCGTCGACACCGCCGGCCTCGGCGCGGATGTTGACGAGCGCCTCACGCGCGTCGTACTCCCCGCTGAGCAGCGTGCGGACCTCCATCTCGTCCAGCGCCTTGCGGACGTCGCTCAGCTCGGCCTCGGCCTCGGCCCGGGTCTCGGGGTCGTCCTCGGCCTCGGCCAGCTCGAACAGCACACCGAGGTCGTCGATCCGACCGCGCAGCGCCTCCGCCTTCCTGACCTCGGCCTGGAGGTGGGAGAGCTTGCTGGTGACCTTCTGCGCCTCGTCCGGGTTGTCCCACAGGGACGGCGCCGCCGCCTGCTCCTCAAGCGCGGCGATGTCTGCCCTCATCCGGTCGAGGTCCAGAACGGCCTCGATCGACTCCATGGTCGAGGAGAGGGACTTGAGCTCTTCGGATACATCGACGACTGCCACGCCCCCAGCGTAACCGCTGTGGCAACCGACCTCGGCCGCGCGTCCGCCCGCCGCCCGGTCGGCGCGCGGCGGGCCGGGCGATCGGCCGGGGTGGGGAAGGTCACGGCGCCGTTGACGTCTGGGTGCTCCCGGGGGTCCCCTCCGCGCCGTCGCCCGAGGTCGCGAGCCAGGCGCCGACGCCGACGGCCGCCGCGAGCACCACGCCCGCCACCCCCAGCGTCACCCGTCGGCGCCGGGCCGCCACCCGGTGCCGGGCCGAGCCGGGGCGCGGGGCACCCGCGGCCCGGGGTACCCGCGCGGTGCCCCGGGCGCCACCCGCCAGCTCGTCCGGCCCCGGCACCCGCATCGAGGTGTGGGTGTCCCGGTTGGAGTCCGGCTGAGCGCCGGGGACGAGCGACACCGAGCCGCGCCGCCGGGTCCGCTCGCCGGACGCCGGTGGCTCCTGCGAGGGCTCCGCGGCCTCGGGCGGCGCCACCTGGTCCGGCTCGTCCACCTCCAGCGGCGGCATGCCGGCCAGCAGCGGCAGCTGCTCCCGCAGCCGCGCCGCCAGCTCGGACGCGCGCAGCCGCGAGGCGGGCGCCTTCGCCAGGCACTGCACGATCAGCTGCCACAGCTCGTCCGGGATCCCCGGCAGCGGCGCGACCGTCTCGGTCACGTGCCGGCGCAGCACCGCTCCCGAGTGGCCGCCGCCGAACGGCGTGAACCCGGCCAGCAGCTCGTACAGCACCGTCGCGAGGGCGTAGATGTCGACGGCCGCGCGCGGCGGCAGCCCCTCCACGATCTCCGGCGCCAGATAGTCCGGGGTTCCGATGATCTTCGTCGCGCGGGTCCGCTTCGGGGAGTCGATCAGCTTCGCGACCCCGAAGTCGGTGAGCAGCGCGCGGTGCGAACCGCCGGGGCCGAGCGGCCCCTGCATGTCCAGCAGCACGTTCTCCGGTTTGACGTCGCGGTGCACGACTCCGGCCGCGTGGGCCGCGGCCAGTCCCTCCGCGACGTCCGCGACGATGGCCACCGCCGCCTCGGGGGCGAGCCGCCGCTCCCGCTCCAGGCGGGTGCGCAGGTCGGTGCCGCGCACCAGGTCCATGACGAGGGCCAGGTCGGTGCCGTCGACGACGAGGTCGCGCACCGACACCACGTTCGGGTGGCTCAGGCCGAGCAGCGCCGTGCGCTCCTGCACGAAGCGTCCGACGAGTTCCTGGTCGGAGGCGAGATCCTCGCGCAGCAGCTTGACGGCGACGGGCCCGTCCGGTCCCTCGCCCAGCCACACCGTGCCGGCGCTGCCCCGTCCCAGGATCTGGTTCGCGGTGTACCGGCTGCCGATCTTCCGTGTCAAGACTGCTCCTACAGACGCGTGTTGCCGACAAAACTACGCGTCCGCGGAGCCCGTGTTCACCGTGAAGGCCCAAATCACCCGCGAGGTGTCGACAAATCTCCAGACTGAGAGCCGAACGCTCCGCCGACCGGGCCGTGCCGCCGACCGGGCCGTCGTCCGTGCCGTGCCGTCGTCCTTCTGTCCGTCCATGTGCGACCCGTGGACGGCCGGGCGGTTTCCCGCGCCCCCATGCGCGCCCGTGGAGCGCGGTGGCCTCGCCCGGTCCGGTCAGGTGCCGCCGGAGCTGCCGCCCAGATCCTTGAACCACCCGGTGACGGTGTTGAACCAGTCGGTGAGCTGCCCCCAGTAGCTCTTGCCGGTCCCGATCCATTCCTGCAAGGGGCTCAGCTCCCACACCAGCCAGCCCGCCACGAACAGGATGATGATCGTGAACAGACAGCCCTTCAGACAGCCGAGTCCGGGGATCCGCATCGGGTTGGCGCCGCGCCGGCGCGGCTGCCGGGGCTCCGGCGCCGGGCGCTGCGGCGCGGCCGGGGCGGGCGGGGCGGGCGGCGCGTACTGCTGGTGGCGCGGCGCGGCGTGCGGCTGCGGCTGGTACTGCTGCGGCTGCTGGTACGGCTGCTGCTGATAGCCGCCGGGCGGCTGCTGCGGACGGGACACCTGCCGCTGCGGGCGGCGGCGCAGCGGGTCCTGGTCCGGGTCGAGGTACTGGACCTGCGTCTGCTCGTTGCGGTCGCGGGCCGCGCGCAGCTGGTTCTGCCAGGGGTGCGGCTCGTCGGGCCGGCCCGGTTGCCCCGGTTGTCCCGGGGGCACCGGCGGCATGACGGCGGTCGGGTCGGCCGCGCCGGTGCTCGGCAGGACCGCGGTGGGGTCGGCCGCGCCGGCCGGGCCGCCGGAGTGCGGCAGGACGCTGGTCGCGCCGTTCGGGTCGAACCCACCGGCCGGCGAGCCCGTCGGCAGCACCTGGGTCGGGTCGGCCGCCCCGGGCACGCCCGTCACGACGGTGGGCGACGGGTCGGCGGCAAGCAGCGCGCCGACGCCCTCGGCGGCGGCGATCTGGGCGGAGTTGGCGTGCACGCCGACGCCCTCGGCGACGACCCGCAGGCCGCGCGCGAGGTTCTCGGCGCTGGGGCGTTCGTCGGGGTTCTTGCGCAGGCAGCGCTCGATGACCGTCCACAGCGGGTCGGGCACGGTGGACGGGCGGCGCGGTTCGGCGCTCAGGTGCTGGTGCAGGACTTCGAGGGCGGAGCCGCCGGAGAACGGCGGGTGGCCGGTGACCAGCTCGTACAGCAGGATGCCGGCGCCGTAGATGTCGACGGCGGAGGTCTGCGGGCGGCCCTCGGCGGACTCCGGCGCGATGTACGCGGGCGTGCCGACGAACTCCTGCGTACGGGTGAGGCCCGGGGAGTCGGCGAGGCGCGCGATGCCGAAGTCGGTCAGCAGCGGGTGCATCTGGCCGTCGGACTGCTGGAGCAGGACGTTGGCCGGTTTCAGATCCCGGTGGACGACCCCGTCGGCGTGGCTGGCCGCGAGCGCGTCGGCGATCTGGGCGGTCAGCAGCGCCGCCGCCACGGGTGTGAAGGGGCCGTTCTCGCGCAGGTAGCGGTGCAGGTCGGGGCCCTCGACCAGGTCCATGACCAGGGCGAGCAGATCACCCTCGACGACGAGGTCGCGGACCCGGACGATGTTCGGGTGGGTGAGCCGGAGCAGGACGGAGCGCTCCCGCAGGAACCGCATCACGACATCGGCGTCGCTCGCCAGCTCCTCCTTGAGGACCTTGATCGCGACGGTCTCGCCGGGCTGGCCGGGCACGGCCGCCTCAGCGCCCGCCGCCTCCCTCTGGCGGGCTCGCCAGACCGTGCCCGTGGCGCCGCGTCCGAGCGGCTCCTCAAGCAAGTACTTGCTGCCTACCGGCCGCACGTCATGCGCTCCCTGTTGCTTGCGGGTGTTCCGAACCACTGTAGTGCCGCCCACCGAGGCGCCACATAAGCGTTCTCGACCATGTTCGAGGGTTCGTGGGTTCGTGGGTTCGATGGCTCGACGATTTGAGGATGCGACGGTCCGACGGTTCAACGGTTCAACGATTTTCGACAGCTCGAAGACCCGACGGTCCGAAGGAAAGACGCTCCTCTCGCTCTCCAGGTTGCCGAAAGGTCGCTGAAGCACGACATGGCCGATCTCACCCGGTCCCAAGTGAACTCCGGCGCAGTAATGGTCAGGCACTTTTAGGGGCAGAGCCGACCAATCAAGATCACTTGGCGCCGGGCCGCGGGCGAGCTGTCAGTGGCAGGTGCGAGGATGCCTGCAGTACTGGCCGATGTGCTCGTGTGGGGTGGGGGGAAGTCCGCGCCCGCGCAGAAGGGACCGCTGACGGCGATGCAGATCCGGCTGACCGTCGTAGACCCGTTGGGCCCGTCTCCGCGCCGGGGCCGCGCCGCGAGCCGCGACGTGCTGGTCACGGCGCCCGCCGGCACCGCCCTGGCCGCGGTGACGTCGGCCCTGGCCGCGACGGTCGCGGGCGACGGAGGCCCGGGCCGGGACCCGTCGAACACCCTGGTCGTGCTGTACGCCGGTGCCGAGCGGCTGGACGCCCGGCGCAGCACCCTCGGCGAACCGCCGCTGGTCGACGGCGCCGTGCTGGCCCTGGGCACACCGGCCGAGCCGGAGCCCCACCCGGAGCTGGACGACGCCCCGACGCAGTTGCACGTGGTCGCCGGGCCGGACGCGGGCGGGGTCCATCTGCTGCACGGCGGCCGGATCACCGTGGGCCGCTCCGCCGACGCCGACGTCCCGCTCGACGACCCTGACGTCTCCCGCCTGCACTGCGCCGTCACGGTCGGCGCGGACGGCCGTGTCTCCGTCGCCGACCTCGACTCCACGAACGGCACGGTGCTGGGCGGCACGCGGGTGGACGGCCGGCCGGCCGGCTTCCCGCCGGGCGCGCTGCTGCGGATCGGTGAATCCGCCCTGCGGCTTACGCCGTCCGCAGGGCCGGGCGCCCGGATCCGGACGGCACCCGACGGCGAGGGCTGCGTACGGGTGACCCCGCGCACGGGCAGCACCGCGGGCGGCGAGGGTACGGGGCTCCCGGGGAACGGCCAGGGCGGCCCGGGCGGGCGGACGGGGAGCGCGGCGACGCACGGGAGTGGTGCGGACGGCGTAAGCGGCGGATACGGGGGCGGCTCGGCGCACGGGGGCGGAAGCGGAGCGGGACGCGCGGGCGGGGCCGGTGCGGCGTACGGCGGGGCGGGCGCGTCCTCCGGGGCCACCCAGCATGCCTACGGCACCGCAGGCATGGGTGCCCCGGGCGCGGCTCCCCGGGCCCAGGAGCACCACCCGGCGGACATGCCGGTCGTGCCCGGGCAGGCCGGCGCACCGCGGATCGAGAACCGGGGCGGGGCGCGCACGACGCGCAGCCCGGACACCCACGTCGGCCGCTTCGGTTTCGGCGGTCCCGGCGGCCCGGGCCACCCGGACCCGGGATCCGGGCCGGCGCCCGACCCGTACGCCGCGGCGCACGGCGGACCGGACGGCCTGGCCCCGGACCCGCGCGCGCGGGCCGGGCACACCGAAGGCGCCCCGGGCACGCGCCCGCGCGGGGGCCACCCGGAGACCGGCCCGGACGCGGCGTACGCACCCGGTGCTCCGGGCGCCGACGCCCCGCAGGCCGACGGCCGCACCGGCACCCCGGTGCACGGCACCGACCTGCCGCAGGGCGGGCGCAGGCGCGGCGGCCTCGGCGCCTGGGCGCGGCGGCTGGCCGGGGGGCGCCCCGAACCGGCGGACGGCGGCCCGGGGCCGTACGACACGCAGCGGCCCGGCCCCGCCGACGACCCCTCGCCCGGCGGCCCGCAGCGCCCGGAGACCTGGCCGGACCCGGCGGCGCTGCTGCTGACCGCGCTGGGCCCCGGTCCGCGGCTGTGGGAGCGCGGGCCGGGCCACCCGCAGGCGCTCACGGTCCGGCTGGGCACGGCCGACCGGACGGCACCGAACGGCTCGGGGCCGCTGCTGCCCGCCGTCCCGGTCACCGCCGACCTGCGCGAGGCCGGGGCGCTGGGCCTGGCCGGACCGCGCCCGCGGCTGTCCGGGCTGGCCCGCGCGGTACTGGCCCAGCTCGTCGCGCTGCACTCCCCCGACGACCTCGAAATCGTCCTGATCAGCGCGGACCACTCGCGCCCCCTGGCGGAGCGCACCGCCGAGTGGTCCTGGCTCGGCTGGCTTCCCCACGTACGCCCCGGCCACGGCCAGGACTGCCGCCTGCTGCTGGCCTACGACCGCGAGCAGGCCGCGGCCCGCACGGAGGAGTTGCTGCGCCGCCTGGAGAGCCGTACCGGCGACACCCCCGCGGGATCCCACCCCTCCGCAGCCGGACCGGCGGCGCCGTACTCTTCCTCTCCCTCCGGCCACGGCGGAGAGGCGGCGGGCGGCTTCCCGGGTCCGTACACGGTCGTCGTCGTGGACGGCGATCCGGGCGGCGCGGGCCTGCGCGAGGTGGTGACGCGGCTGGCGCTGGCGGGGCCGCGGGCCGGGGTGCACGTGATGTGCCTGGCCGAGACGCCGCCCGCTCCGGCGCACACCGCCCTCCCGGCGGCCGGGGCGAACGAGGCGGTGAACCGGGCGGCCTACGAGGCGGCGTGCGAGGTCGCGCCGGCGTTTCGCGCGTGCGGGGCCATAGCGCTGCTCGGCGGTGACGTCGCGACGGCGCTGCACCTGATGCGGGTCGCCCAGCCGACCGCCGCGCCCGCCCCCACCAGCACGGCCGCCCCCCTGAACCACGCCGCGCCCGCCCCGCCCCACCACAGCTCACCCGCTCCACCGCAGCACAGCTCACCCGTCCCGGTCGGCCCCGGCGCGTTCGCCGCGGTCGACGCCGTTTCGCTCGCCTGGGCGGAGCGGTTCGCGCGGGCGCTGGCGCCGCTGCGGACGGACGGCGCCGTCGACGGGCACCGCGCGCGGGTGGCGGCGCCGCTGCCCCAATCAGCGCGGCTGCTGGACGAGTTGGGGCTCGCCCGGGCCACCCCGGCGTCGTTGATGGCGCGCTGGGCGGACGCGGCGGACGACACGGAGTCCCGGGGCGGCCGGGCCTGGGCGGTGCTCGGCGCCGGCCCGCGCGGCCCGCTCGGCACGGACCTGGTCGCCGAGGGCCCGCACCTGCTGGTCGAGGGCCCGCCCGGCAGCGGCCGTACGGAGTTGCTGCGCGCCCTCGTCGCCTCGCTGGCCGCCGCCGAACGCCCGGACCGGCTGGGCATCGTCCTGATAGACGGGCGGGACGGCGCCGGAACGGGCGGCGAAGGGCTGCGCGTGTGCACCGACATACCGCATGTCACCACCCATCTGACCGCCAACGACCCGGTGCGCATGCGGGAGTTCGCGCAGTCGCTGAGCGCCGAGCTGAAGCGGCGGGCCGAGTTGCTGGGGCGGACGGGGTTCGCCGAGTGGCACGCCCACGGCGGGGCGGCCGGCCGGATCGTCGCCCAGCGCACGCCGCCCGGCCGGCCCGCACCCGACGGCGGTGACCTCGATCCCCCGCCCACTACGACGATGCGGCTGCGCACCGCCGCGGCCCGGCGGGAGCCGGCCGGGGCGGCGGCGCCGCTGCCCCGGCTCGTGGTGGTCGTGGACGACCTGGACGCACTGGTCTCCCCGGCGCTCGGTGCGCCGGGCCGCCCCGCGGCGGGCTCGGTGCTGCGGGCGCTGGAGGCGGTGGCACGGGAGGGCGAACGGCTCGGCGTCCACCTGGTGGCGGCGACCGCCCCCGGCGGTCGTACGGCGGAGACGGAGCCGGCCCGGCGGGCGGCCCTCCGGGTCGCCCTGGACGCCCCGTCCGCGGGACCGGACGAACCGGCTCCGGGACGCGGGCGGTTGGCCACGGCGGACGGCCGCGTCACCGCGTTCCAGGCGGGCCGGGTGACGGGGCGCATCCCGCGGACGGCGACCCAGCGGCCCACGGTCGTCCCGCTGGAGTGGCACCGCATGGGCGACCCGCCGGCCCGCCGTCCGGTGCGTGAACTGGGCAACGGGCCCACGGACCTGGCGCTGCTGGCGAGTGCGGTGGAGCGGGCGGCCCGGGAGGTGTCGGCCGCGGAGGTCCCGTCACTGCTGTGACTCCGGCCGCCCTCGCCCGTGGCGCCACGGGCCTTGACCGCCACGGCCCTGGACCACTACGGCCTTTGACCGCCGCTGCCCTGAACCGCCACCGGCCGTGGCCACCCCTGCCCTGAACCGCCACCCTGAGCCCTCCTGAACCCCCAAGCTCCAGACGCCGCCGCCCCGGAGACGGGCCCCGCAGCCGATCCGTCCCGGATGCCCCGACACCGGGAACCGTGTGTAGGCGCAAGATCACGAGCCGGTCACGATCAGCCCGTTGACGCCGCAGGCGCTCTTGCCGCCCCCGAGCGGCCGGGCGTAGACCGTACGGCACGGGACAGCGCTCGGACGTTCAACGGCAGCACGAAGAACGGGGTAGTGATGCGCAACAGGAGCAGCACCGTCCGGACACACCGGGCCGTCAGCACACTCGCCGCCCTTCTCGCGGGGGCGCTCGCGCTCACCGCCTGCGGGGGCGGCGACGACAAGAAAAGCGGCGGCGCCGGCGGCGGTTCCGCCGGGACCGGGAGCACCGTCACCCTGCCGAAGCTGAACGGCGCGAGCCTGGAGGTCGCCGCCGTGTGGACCGGCGGCGAGCAGAAGAACTTCAAGCAGGTCCTCGCGGAGTTCGAGAAGCGCACGGGCGCCAAGGTCACCTTCGTACCGGCGCAGGACCCGATCATCAACTTCCTCGGCTCGAAGATCGCGGGCGGGAAGCCGCCGGACGTCGCGCTGCTGCCGCAGCCCGGCGCGATCAAGCAGGCGGTGGACAAGGGGTGGGCCAAGCCGCTGGGCGCCGAGGCGCAGGCGCAGCTGGCCAAGAACTACGCGCAGGGCTGGCAGGACATCGGCAAGGTCGGCGGCAAGCAGTACGGCGCCTACTACAAGGCCGCCAACAAGTCGCTGATCTGGTACAACGCCAAGGCGTTCGAGAACGCGGGCGCCCAGGAGCCGAAGACCTGGCAGGACCTGCTGACGGCGGCCCGGGCGGTGTACGACTCCGGGGTCACGCCGTTCTCGGTCGGCGGTGCCGACGGCTGGACGCTCACCGACTGGTTCGAGAACGTCTACCTCTCCCAGGCGGGCCCCCAGAAGTACGACGAACTGGCCCAGCACAAGATCAAGTGGACGGATCCCTCCGTCAAGGAGGCGCTGACCACGCTCGCCCAGATCTGGGGCAAGAAGGACTACATCGCGGGCGGCGCGAACGGCGCGTTGCAGACCGAGTTCCCGGCCTCCGTCACCCAGACCTTCACCGGCGGCGACCAGCCGAAGGCGGCGATGGTCTACGAGGGCGACTTCGCGCAGGTCAACATCGGTGAGACCAAGGCGAAGGTGGGCACGGACGCGAAGGTGTTCCCGTTCCCGGCGGTGGGGGACGCCACGCCGGTGGTCTCCGGCGGCGACGCGGCCGTCGTCCTGAAGGACTCGAAGGCGGCGCAGGCCCTGGTCACCTTCCTGGCCTCGGCGGACGCGGCGACGATCCAGGCGAAGCTCGGCGGCTACCTCTCCCCGAACAAGAACGTGCCGGACTCGGCGTATCCGAACGAGGTGCAGCGCACCATCGCCAAGGCGCTGATCGCCTCCGGCGACGACTTCCGCTTCGACATGTCCGACCAGGCCCCGCAGGCGTTCGGCGGCACGCCCGGCAAGGGCGAGTGGAAGGCCCTCCAGGACTTCCTGAAGAACCCGTCGGATGTCGCGGGCGCCCAGGCGCAGTTGGAAAAGGGCGCGGCGGCCGCCTACGGGAACGGCGGCTGAGCCGGCGATGGCGTCGGCCACGGCGGCGGGCGGCCCACCGGCCCCCGCCGCTCCCCGCAGCCGTAAGAGCGTGACCGGCACCCGCAGGGCCGTGGCAGTCCTCTTCCTGCTGCCCGCCCTGGTGCTGCTCGGCGCGCTCGTGGTCTACCCGATCGGGTACTCGCTCGTCCGCAGCTTCTACGACTCCTCGGGCGGCGGATCGGCCCGTTTCACCGGATTCGACAACTACCGGGCCCTGTTCACCGACGACGGCATCCGCACCGCCCTGAAGAACAACATCATCTGGGTGGTGTTCGCGCCGGCCGTCTCCACCGCCCTCGGGCTGGTCTTCGCGGTGCTGACCGAACGGGTGCGCTGGGCAACGGCGTTCAAGCTGGTCGTCTTCATGCCGATGGCGATCTCGATGCTGGCGGCCGGGATCATCTTCCGGCTGGTGTACGACCAGGACCCGGACAAGGGCGTCGCCAACGCCGTGTGGGTGGGTGTCCACGACACCTTCGCCCAGTCGTCGGCGTTCCCGAAGGCGCACCCGGGCCGTGAGTCGCCGCTCAGGCCGGACGACGGCGGCTTCGTCACGTCGGCGGCGGTCCGCGCCGGTACGCCGGTCACCCTGCCGATGGTGGGTGTCGCCCCCGACCGGATGCCCGGCGACGCGCGCAGAGCGGTGGCCGCCGGGCCCGAACCGGGGAAGGTCACCGGCACGACCTGGCAGGACTTCACCCGCGGCAAGGGCGTCGGCAGGCTGGGCGCCCCCGACCCGTCCGAACTCGGCTACGCCGGGATGAAGATCGAGGCGGTGAAGGACGGCAAGGTGGTGGCCGCCACGAAGGCCGCGGCGGACGGCACGTTCACGCTGCCCGCGGCGGCCGACGGCGCCCTGCTGCGGCTCCCGGCGGACAACTTCGAGGAGCCCTACAACGGCGTCGACTGGCTGGGCCCGTCGCTGGTGACCCCGGCCGTCATCGGGTCGTACGTATGGATGTGGGCGGGTTTCGCGATGGTGCTGATCGCGGCCGGGCTCGCGGGGATGCCCCGGGAGCTGCTGGAGGCCGCGCGGGTCGACGGGGCCAATGAGTGGCAGGTGTTCCGCAGGGTCACTGTGCCGCTGCTCGCGCCGGTCCTCGGCGTGGTCGTCGTCACCTTGATGATCAATGTGCTGAAGGTGTTCGACCTGGTCTTCATCATCGCGCCCGGTTCGTCCCAGGACGACGCGAACGTGCTGGCCCTGGAGCTGTACCGGAAGGGCTTCGCGGAGGACCGGCCCGGCGTCGCGAGTGCCATCGCGGTGTTCCTGCTGCTGCTGGTGATTCCGGTGATGTGGTTCAACATTCGGCGGCTGCGGCGGGAGGGGCGGCGATGACGACGGATGCGGCAGGTGTCGGCAAGGCGGTCCCCGGCCCGGCGGTGCGGGCCAGGCCCTCGCTCGGCTCGCGGATCGCCGAGCGGCTGAGCGGCGGGCTGGTCCGCGCGGTCCTGATCGTGGTCGGCCTGTTCTGGCTGATGCCGACCATCGGGCTGCTCGTCTCGTCCCTGCGCTCGCCCGAGGACATGAGCGCGGACGGCTGGTGGAACGTGTTCGCCCAGCCGTCCCGGCTCACCCTCGACAGCTACCAGAAGTTGCTGGAGAACGGCGACATCACGGGCTCCCTGGTGAACACGGCGCTGATCACGGTCCCGGCGACGGTCCTGGTCGTCGTCATCGGCGCGCTCGCGGGCTATGCCTTCGCGTGGATGGAGTTCCCGGGCCGCGACTGGTGGTTCCTGACCGTGGTCAGCCTGCTGGTGGTGCCCGTGCAGGTGGCGCTGATCCCGATCGCCGAACTCTTCGGCAAGGTGGGGCTGTTCGGGTCGATCTTCGGGGTGGTGCTGTTCCACGTCGGCTTCGGTCTGCCGTTCGCGGTGTTCCTGCTGCGGAACTTCTTCGCGGAGATCCCGCGGGAACTGCTGGAGGCGGCCCGGCTGGACGGCGCGGGTGAACTGCGGCTGTTCGCCCGGGTGGTGCTGCCGCTCGGCGGGCCCGCGGTCGCCAGCCTGGGCATCTTCCAGTTCCTGTGGGTGTGGAACGACATGCTGGTGGCGCTGGTGTTCAGCGATTCCGGTTCGCAGCCGATCACGGTCGCCCTGCAGACCCAGGTACGGCAGTTCGGCAACAACATCGACGTGCTGGCGCCCGGTGCGTTCCTGTCGATGGTGATCCCGCTGGCGGTGTTCTTCGCGTTCCAGCGGCAGTTCGTGTCCGGGGTCATGGCGGGCGCGGTCAAGTAGCCGCCGGGCGACGGCGGACGGAGATCCTGTGGGAGGCGGGCCGGTGCCGGCCCGCCTCCCCGTGCGTGCGGAGGTCCCCCGTATGCCGTACGGGCCGTAACCACGTCACTCCACCGGCCGTTCCCGGGCAGAACGCCCGCGCCGAGCGACCCATGGATGTGCCGTGCCCAGGTTCAGTGTCATTGTCCCCGCGTACCAGGTCCAGGCGTACCTCCACGCGTGCCTGGACTCGGTGCTCGCGCAGTCGTACCCGGATCTCGAACTGATCGTCGTGGACGACTGCTCACCCGACGCGAGCGGGGCGGTCATCGACGAGTACGCGGCCCGGGACGCGCGGGTCCGGCCGGTGCACCTGTCCGAGAACCGGGGGCTGGGCGGCGCCCGCAACGCGGGCATGGAGTGCGCGCGGGGCGACTACCTGGTCTTCCTGGACGGCGACGACACCCTCACCCCGGGCGCGCTCGGCTCGATCGCCGACCGGATCGAGCAGACCGGCGAACCGGACGTCCTGGTCTACGACTACGCGCGCACCCACTGGACGGGCGAGACGGTCCGCAACCGGACCGCCGCCGAACTCACCGAGGACGGCCCGGCGCCCTTCCGGCTGACGGACCGGCCGGGGCTGCTGAACGTCCTGATGGTCGCCTGGAACAAGGCGTGCCGCAGGGAGTTCGTCGAGGCCGCGGGATTCGCGTTCCCGCCGGGCTACTACGAGGACACGCCCTGGACGTTCCCGGTGCTGATGTCGGCACGGTCGATCGCGACCCTGGACCTGGTCTGCGTGCACTACCGGCAGCGCCGCACCGGCAATATCCTCTCCACCACCAGCCGCCGGCACTTCGACGTCTTCGAGCAGTACGACCGGGTCTTCGCGTACGTCGCCGAGCGGCCCCGACTCGCCCGCTGGCAGCCGGTGTTGTGGCAGCGCATGGTGGACCACCTGGCGACGGTGTACCGCAGGCCGGACCGGCTGCCGCGCGGCGCCCGGGCCGAGTTCCTGCGCCGGGCCGGCGCCCACTACCGCCGATACCGTCCGGCCGGCGCCCCGGTGCCGCCGGGCTCCCGGCTGCGCCACGCCCTGGTCCGGCTGGGTGCGCACCGCACCTGGCGCACGCTCCGGGCGGCGGCGGCCCTGTACCGGCGTACGCGTGGGCTCGCCGCCGGGCTCCGCGAGGCGGTGCGCACCGGTGTCCTGCGGCTGCACTACCGCGTCCAGCGGTGTCTGCCCGTGCGCGCCGACCGGGCGGTGTTCGCCGCGTACGACGGTCGCGGTCACGGCTGCAACCCGGGTGCGCTGGAGGCCGCGTTCCGCGTGTACGCCCCGCACGTCCGCACGGCGTGGATCGCCCGGCCCGAGCACCGGCACACGGTCCCGCCGGGCACGCGCCGGCTGCGGCCCGGCTCCGCGGCCTACTGGACGGCGCTGGCCCGCGCCAAGTACCTGATCGACAACTCCGCTCTGGACCCGCGGCTGGTCAAGCGGCGCGGGCAGGTCCGGGTGCAGACCCGGCACGGCACGCCGCTCAAGCGGACCGGCCTCGATCTGCACGACCGGCCGGCCGCCGCCCGCGGCACGGACCCGGCGGCGTTCCTGGCCGACGTCGACACCTGGGACTACGTCCTGTCCGCCAACCGCCACTCCACCCTGACCTGGGAGCGCGTCTGCCCGGGCCGCTACACGACGCTGGAGTACGGCTACCCGCGCAACGACGTCTTCCAGAAGGCGACCTCGGCGGACGTGTCCCGGCTGCGCGAGCGGCTCGGCGTCCCCGCGGACGCGGTGGCGATCCTCTACGCGCCCACCCACCGCGACTACCGGCGGGCCCAGCCGCTTCCGCTGGACCCGCGGCGGCTGCTGCGCCGGCTGGGTCCGCGGTTCGTACTGCTGGTGCGCGCCCATCCCGGGCACCCCGGGCCGCCGGCCGGGGGCGGGCGCGTCATCGACGTCAGCGGCCACCCGAGCGTCGAGTCCCTGTGCCTCGCCTCGGACGTGCTGCTCACCGACTACTCGTCGATCATGTTCGACTACGCCAACCTGGACCGGCCGATCGTGATCCACGCCGACGACCAGGAGGCGTTCGAGGCGGCCCGCGGCACCTACTTCGACCTGCGGTCCTGTCCACCGGGGGCGTTGGCGCACGGCGAGGACGAACTGGTCGACATCTTCGCCAGCGGCCACTGGCGCGGCTCGCGCTCGGCCCAGCTGCGGGCCGCGTTCCGGGAGCGGTTCTGTCCGTACGACGACGGACGCGCCGCCGAGCGGGTGGTCCGGCACGTGGTGCTGGGCGAGTCCGCGGGGCTGCCGCGCATCACTCCGCTCGCCCGCCGCCACCCGGTCCCCTCCGCGTCCTCGGCCCCCGCCCACCCCTCCTCGGCAACCCTTCCGCAACCTTGCGGACCGCTCACCGTCACCGAACACCGCTGAACGCCGTTCCCCCTACGGGAGTTCCCATGCCCCGCAGCACCTCGCGGCCCACCCCGAGCCGGCCGTCCACCTGGCGGCCGACGGGGCGGCCCGGCCGCGTCCGTACGGCCTGAGACCCGGGACCCGCACGACCCGGGAGGCAGGTAAGACCACAGAGAGAGCGCAATGCCCCGCTTCAGCATCATCGTTCCGTCCCACGGGGTCGCCGGCCGGCTGTCCCAGGCGCTGGACTCGGTCCTCGCCCAGTCCTTCGACGACCTGGAGCTGATCCCGGTCTGCGACGGCCCCCGCTCCCCGGCGGCGGACGTCGCCGGGGAGTACGCCGAGCGGGATCCCCGGGTGGCTTTGGTGCACTCACCGCCGTCCGCCGGGCTGAGCGGGGCCCGCAACGCCGGGGCGCGGGCGGCGACCGGGGCATATCTGCTGTTCCTCGACGGCGACGACCTGTTCCTGCCGGGGGCGCTGGCGGCGCTCGACGCGCGGCTCGCCGAGACCGGTGACGTGGACGTGCTGTACTTCGGGCACGAGCGGGCCCCCTGGTGGGAGGGCGAGCCGACCGACCCCGTCGGCCCGCTGCTGGCCGGCGCCCCCGACGGCGCGTTCACGCCCGGCCAGTGGCCACGGCTGACCGGCGTACCGCTGGTGGCCTTCACCGCCGCCTACCGCCACGCCTTCGTCACCGGGCACCGGCTCGCCTTCCCCGACGGGCACTTCACGGACCTGGGCTGGGGCGGGCTCACCACGCTCGCCGCCGAACGGATCGCTGTGCTGCGCCGGGTCCTGGTCCGGCACCGGCTGCGCCGCCAGGGCAGTCGGCTCAACCTGCCGGGCGCGCACCAACACGATCTGCTCGACCAGGTGGACCTGGTGCTGACCAGGGCCGCCGAGCGGCAGCTCCCCGCCGACCGGGCCCGGCCGCTGTTCGAGCAGCTGTTCGCGGCCGTCCTGAAGACGGCGTCCCGGCCCGAGCGGCTGCCCGGCGGGCACCGCGCGTTCTTCCGGCGTGCCCGTCGGCTCCACCGCCGGCACCGGCCGGCCGGCTTCAGGCCGCCGGCCGGCCGCCTGGGCGTGCAGCACCGGCTGCTGGCGGCGGGCGCGTACACGGCGTTCCGCGCACTGCGCGCCGCCAACCGGACGGCGGCGCGGGCCGCGGAGCGCGTCCCGCGTCCCCGCATGCTGCGCACCCGGCTGCGCTACCGGGCCGCGCTGCGCCGCCCGCTCGATGCACGGCTCGCCGTGTACTGCGCCTACTGGGGCCGCGGCTACGCGTGCAGCCCGGCCGCCGTCCACGCCAAGGCCCGCACGCTCGCCCCGCACATCCGCTCGGTGTTCCTGGTCGAGCCGGGCCAGGAGCACACCCTGCCGCCGGACGTCGACCACGCGGTGATCGGCTCCCGCCGCTACTGGGAGGTGCTGGCCCGGGCCAAGTACCTGGTCAACAACGCCAACTTCGCCGAGGGCGTGGTCAAACGGCCGGGCAGCGTGCACGTACAGACCCAGCACGGCACCCCGCTGAAGACGATGGGCGTGGACCAGTCGACCTATCCGGTGGTGGCCGCGCAGACCGGCAGCTTCGCCAAGCTGCTCGGCCGGGTCGACCGCTGGGACTTCAACCTGTCGTCCAACCGCCACTCCACCCAGGTGTGGGAGCGCGCCTTCCCCGGCTCGTACGAGGCACTGGAGTACGGCTATCCGCGCAACGACGTGTACTGCACGGCGACCGCGCACGACGTGGCCCGGATCCGCCGGGAACTCGGGGTGCCCGAGGGCGCGACGGCCGTCCTGTACGCGCCCACCCACCGCGACCACCACACCGGTTTCGAACCGGGCCTGGACCTGGCCGCGTTCTGCGCGGCGGCCGGCGAGGACGTCGTCGTGCTGCTGCGCGCCCACTACTTCTACGACCGCGGCGAGGCCGCAGCCGGTCATCAGAACGGCCGCGCCAGCCGCGTCAGCCGCGTCATCGACGTATCGGCGCACCCCTCCGCCGAAGATGTCTGCCTGGCCGCGGACGTCCTGGTCACCGACTACTCGTCGATCATGTTCGACTACGCCAACCTGGACCGGCCGATCGTGATCCACGCCGACGACTGGGAGGTCTACCGGGAGACCCGGGGCGTCTGCTTCGACCTGATGGCGGCCCCGCCGGGTCCGGTGACCCGCACCCCCGAGGAGCTGGCGCGCGTCTTTCGCGACCGCACCTACGCGGGGGCCGGGTCGCGGGCGCTGCGCGCCGCCTTCCGGGAGCGGTTCTGCCAGTTCGACGACGGCCTGGCCGCCGAACGGGTGGTCCGCCGGGTGCTGCTGGGCGAGGCGCCCGAGGCGATCCCGCCGGTGATCCCGCTCGCGGACCGCCTCCCCGCCCCCGCCGCCGCGACCCCCGCAAGGAGCTGACCCGCCGTGCCCCGCTTCAGCGTCATCGTCCCGTGCTACGAGGTGCAGGGGTTTCTGCGCGCCTGCCTCGACTCGGTCCTTGAGCAGTCCTTCGCCGACATCGAGCTGATCGCCGTCGACGACCGCTCGCCGGACGGCTGCGGCGCGATCCTCGACGAGTACGCGGCCCGCGACCCCCGGGTGCGGGTGCTGCACCTGCCCGAGAACGTCGGCCTCGGCCGCGCCCGCAACGCCGCGCTGCCCCACGCCACGGGTGACTACCTGCTGTTCCTGGACAGCGACGACACCCTCACCCCGGGCGCGCTGCGCGCCGTCGCCGACCGCCTGGACGAGGCGGACGACCCGGACGTGCTGGTCTTCGACTACGCGCGCACCTACTGGTGGGGCGGCACCCGGCGCAACGTACTCGCCCAGGTGCTGACCCAGACGGGCGACGGCGTCTTCACGGCGGCCGAACAGCCGCAGATCCTCGACCTGCTGATGGTGGTGTGGAACAAGGCGTACCGCCGCGCGTACGTGACGGAGCACGGCTTCCGCTTCCCGCCCGGCTACTACGAGGACACCCCCTGGACCTTCCCGGTCATGCTCAGCGCCGGGCGGATCGCGGTGCTCGACCGGATCTGCCTGAACTACCGCCAGCGCCGGCAGGGCAACATCCTGTCCACCACCAGCCGCAAGCACTTCGACATCCACGACCAGTACGAGCGGGTCTTCGGGTACGTCGACGAGCACCCCGGGCTGGCCGACTGGCGGCCGTACCTGCACCGCAAGATGGGCGAGCACTGTCTCGACGTCCTCGCCAAGCCGGACCGGCTGCCGCCGGGCGACCGGGCCGAGTTCTTCCGGCGTACGGCCGCGCTGTTCGCCCGGCACCGGCCCGCGGACACCCGGGTGACGGGCCCGGCCGCCGTGCTGACCGGCCCGTACGCGGCCTACCTGGTGCGGCGGCAGGCAGAGCGGGCGGGACGGGAGCTGGGGCGGCGCGCGCTCCAGGTCCGGCAGGCGGCGGCCGGGCGCGTCAAGCACGGCGTCCGGGCGGCGCACGCGCGCCGCCCGCTGGATCCGCACCTCGTGCTCTACTCCGCGTTCTCGCACCGCGGGGTGCTCGGCGACCCGGCAGCCGTGTACCGCGCGGCCCGGGAGATCGCCCCGCAGGTACGCGGGGTGTGGGTGGTGCGCGACCTTGAAACCGCCGCGGCGGCCGAGGCCGCCTCGCTCGTCCCGGACGGCGTGGAACACGTACTGCTCGGCTCCCCCGCCCACCACCGGCTGGCCGCCCGGGCCGGCTTCTTCGTCAACAACGTCAGCTGGCCGGGCACCCAGCCCAAACGGCCCGGCAGCGTCCACATCCAGACCCATCAGGGCACCCCGCTCGGGTACGCGGGCGCCGACCTGCTGGGCAAGCCCGGCGCCCGGCACGGTTTCGACGTGCCGCAGATGCTGCGCCGGGCCGACCGCTGGGACCACAGCCTGGTCGCCAACCGCCACTCCGAGCTGGTGTGGGAGCGGGCCTTTCCGTGCCACTTCGCCTCGGCGCGCACCGGCAGCCCGCGCAACGACGTCCTGGTCCGGGCTGCGCTCGACGGCTCCGGCACCGGGGCCGCGTTCCGCCGGCGCCACGGCATCCCGGACGGTCACCGGGTGGTGCTGTACGCGCCGACCCGCCGCGCCTACCGCAGGGGCGGCCATGTGGACCGGGTGGACCCGGCCCGGTTCGCCGCCGACCTGGGCCCGGGGCACACCCTGGTGGTCCGGCTGCACCCCGCCCTGGCGGCCGGACCCGCGCGCGGCCTCGGCCTCGCGGAACTGCACCGGCGCGGGATCGTGGTGGACGCCACGGACGAGCCGCACACCGAGGAGGTGCTGCTCGCCGCGGACGTCCTGGTCACCGACTATTCGTCGATCATGTTCGACTACGCCAACCTCGACCGTCCGATCGTCATCCACGCCGACGACTGGGCGGCGTACACGGCGAGCCGCGGCGCCTACCTCGACATCACGGCCGAGGCGCCGGGCCACGTCTCCCGCTCCCACGAGGAGTTGGCGGAGCTGTTCGCCTCCGGGCGCTGGCAGGACGAGGAGTCGGCGCGGCTGCGGGCCCGCTTCCGGTCCCGGTTCTGCGAGTTCGACGACGGCCGGGCCGCCGAGCGGGTGGTGCGGACGCTGCTGCTCGGCGAGACCATGCCGGGCCCGGACCCCACCCGGGTGCCCGGGCAGGGCGCGGGCCACGACCTGCTGGCGTCGACGTGAGGCCGCGCGCCTGGGTGCTGCTGCTGGCCGCGGTGTTCGCGCTGCTCCAGCTCACCGCCGTCACCGGCCGGGACACCCCCGACTCGCGGAACTACGTGGCGTACGCGCTGACTCTGGGCGGCGCGGGCAAGCGGGAGGCCGCCGCCGCCACCGTCGACTGGGCCTGCGCGGGCCGGGCCTCCCTCGCGCGGCGCGGGCAGAGCGTCGACGTCGTGCGCTTCCACCGGCCGGACCCGGCCGCCCAGGAGTTCGCCGAGTGCCGGGCCGAGGCGCTGAAGGTGGTGGACCGGCGGCTGGCCGCCGGACAGACGCAGGGTCACATCCCGCCGTTCATGAAGCCCCGGCTCAAGCAGATCTTCGAGGCGCGGCCCGGCTACCCGGTGTTCCTGCTGCCGTTCGTGACGGCGCTCGGCGTGACCTGGGGCGTGTGGACGACGAGCGTGCTCGTCACGGTGGCCGCCGGCGTCCTCGCCTTCCTGATCCTGCGCACCCTGTCCGTGCGGGTGCCGCTCGCGCTGACCGGGCAGGCACTGTGCTACGTCCTGCCGTGCGGCGCGACGGCCATGCGCCCGATGGCCGAGGGCCTGATGCTGGCGCTGACCCTGGCCGCGGTGTGGGGCTGCGCCCTGGCGCTGACCGGCCGCGCCCGCGCCGGCACCGCCCTGGCCTGCGGCTGTCTGCTCACGCTGTTCCCGGTCAAGCACTCCCAGGCGCTGTTCCTCGGGCTGGCCCTGGCCGGGGCGGGCGCCGTCGTCGCCGTGGCGCGCGGGCGGCGCGGGCGGGCGCCGGGACGCGGGGTGGCGGCGCTCACCGCGGCGGGGTGCTGCGCGGCGCTGGGCACGGTGCTGCTGGCGCGGCTGCTGCACTATCCGGCCGAGTCGGAGAGCCTCCAGGACCTGCTCACCGACCACTTCGCCCGACCGGACCGGGCCCACCCGTGGTCGGAGTTCCTGCACCTGGAAGGCAATTTCTGGGCTGAGTGGGCGCGACGGCAGCCGGGGCAGCCGCTGTTGGCCGCGGCGCTGGGCGCGGGCCTGTGGGGCGCGCTGCGCCGCCCCGCGTTCGGCTGCTTCCTGCTGGCGGCGGCGGCCACCGGCTTCCTGACCCAGGCGGCGCACCCGGACATCAACATCTTCGGCGAACGGCTGATCGTCCTGGCCTGGCTGCTGCCGGTGATCGGGGTGCCGCTGCTGCTGGAACCGGTGGTACGGCGCCCATTTCCCCTGCCCGCTCAGGGGCTGGAGAGACGGCGGATGCACGCGGCGGGGTGAGCGGCGGGCGGCGCGGCCTGCGAGCACGCCGGGTCACCAGGACCGTGCCACCTCGTCTACCTGGCCACCGCCAGGCATGATCAGGATGCGTGGCCACGGCGGTTGCCGGGGGGTTGTTGCCTCTGTAGGCGTTCCCGGTACTGATACTGGTCGTTGGGGTTGTTCCCTTGCTGCGCCCGAGTCCTCTCACTTTGGAGGCCGGAATTTTGGGCTCCCAGCGCTTGCGCTACACCCCTTTGGGCCTCCAGTACTTCTTGTACTTCAAGAGTCAGCCGCAAATTTGCTGTTTCAGCCTGCATCCGCAAGAGATCTCTTTGGTATTCGGTCAGCTCGCCGCCGGTTCCCTGTTCAGCTCGGCCCTGCCTAGTCTGTTGCGCGGGCGCAAAGCCTACTTCCGCGGGGCGATTCGCCGCATCCGCAACTCTTCCATGGAAAACAATACCATCCTTCACCAGCCGGTCATAAGCTTCACGATACTCCGGCTCGTCACGCCGATAATTATCCGAATTCAGTTTGAAACGATCGGAAACTCTCCGGACTCTTTCTTCGGCCAGCAAGAAATGACGCAGTGAGGCCGTATTCTTTTCCATCGCGTCATACGTCTCAGGATCCATGGAGTTAGCATCCAAACGCCAACTAAAGCCAACCACCCTGTTACTCCGGATAAGACTGTCGAGGTATTTCTGCCGCTCCTCAGCTGAATAGCCGGATTGCCCGGAACTGCTGGAATTACTGCCCTGCGGATCCATTTTCGCTGACTCTCCTTCTTGACTCCACCGAAGACCGGAGAGCGCCGGGCGTGGTGCCCGGAGTCCGGTCCTCCGCATCTGCGTGATCCCTGCATGGGGGACAACGTCCCGGCGAGGGGGCCGGTTCAACCGGACTGACGGAAAAGGAGCGGGAGTCGACAGGAGAACACGACGACGGTTTCTTTCTCAGCGATGACGTGCCCCTCGGTGAGACGGTCATGCACCGCGTCCGCGGACGCCTCGCGGCCGACCAGGCCGAGGGCGCCGCCGAAGCAGGCCGCGTAACCGGCGGCGAACAGCTGGTCCGGGTTGGTGCCCCGGCCGTTGCCGCCCATCTCCACCGGGAAGGCCAGGGGCACGTCGATCCGGCCGTCGGAGGAGACGGCGCGGCCCTCGCGGCCGTGGGTTGCGGTGGCGACGGCGGTGTAGAGCGCGTCCAACGATTCCTGCCCCGACGCGGGCACGTGACCACAGTTCCATGGCTGACCCGGAGAACACGTCGCTGTGGAGGTCGCGGCCAACGGGCTGGTCCTGGGCGTAGTGGACGCGCCCAGTCAGGGCCTCGGCAGGGGAAGGTCCGGCATCTGCGGGTGGCGGAGGTGCTGTCCGCCGTCCTGGACGTGCAGCCGAAACTTCTCGGGCCCCGGTCGCCCCGCCACATCGTAGGCGCTCAGGACCGTCTCAATGCGGTCCCACAACTTGACCGGGCCGCCTTGTCTCACTTGCCATGCGCCGTCGTCCGGAGTGAGGGTGGCCGCGGATCCGGTGGTGACGTCGACGAGATTCACCACCTCGCCGACCATGGTCATCTGTGCGTCCGGCGCAGCGCTTTGGGCGAGAAACCGCAGATGGAAGGCTTCCTCTGTTGAGGCGGTGATCCGCTCCGGGCTGTGCTGCGCATTACGGGAGGTTTCGGGGAGGCCGGTGACCCAGTGGGTGGGGTTGCCAAACGCCGGGGCGGCATACGCGCGAGCGGACATGAAGGAGACAGTTCCGCTCAGCAGTTGTCCTTCGGCGGTGCCATCGCCTTCGACGGTCAGCAGGACGCGGGCGTATCCGTAGAGCCAGCCGCCGAGGGTGAGCAGAATCTTTCCTCCGGGCCGGGTCTGAGAGATGAGGGCCGGAGGGACGGCTCGGAAGGAGCACGCGGCCACGATCCGGTCGAAAGGAGCCTCAGGCCAGTACCCGTACAGCCCATCGGCGATCGCGAGCGTGGGGGTGTAGCCCAGGCCGAACAATGCGTTCGCCGCCGTTTCCAGGCGGTGGGAGTCCACCTCGATACTGGTGAGGTTGGCGGAGTTGAGGTACTCGCATGCGAGGGCAGTGGAGTAGCCGGTCCCGGTGCCGATCTCCAGCACCGTGTGTCCCTCGGTGATATCCGCGTCCGTCCACATTCGCAGCACTAGCGACGGCAGTGTGGATGAGGAAGTCGGTGCCCCGCCGTGCCGGACGGCCGGCTGATTCCAGTCCACTTCGTCACCGTCGAACTGGGTGATCAGCGTGGTGTCGGAGTATGCGGCGGTCAGCCACCGGCCGTAGTCGAGTTCGGCGGTGACTGGCTCCCACACTGTCATTCCCTGCCCGTCACGTGCGTCAGCGGGCAGGTAGAAGCCAGGCACGAACCGGTGCCGGGGAACTGTCGCGACCGCCTGATACCACGCCTGATCGGCAGGAACGCCATCCGTAGCGAGGGCTTTCGTCATGGCCTCGCGCAGGCGGGCTGCGTCGGCCTCAAGGTCGGCGGGCACGGTCATGGGTCACCGCCTCCTTTCCGCTCAGGATGTCGGCGAATGTCTCGGTGATGGCTGGTGCTTCGGGCAGCCAGCCCCATTGGCCGTTCGGATTGCACTCAACGGCCGTCCAAGATTCGATCAAGTGTTCGTCTCCGGTGAGGGCGAAGTCGAAACAGCCGAAGGCGAGGCCGAACGAAGACAGGTAACTGTGCAGTGCGGCCTCGATCGAGGCTGGGACACCGACGGGTGTGTGGAGGAGGTTGTCCCAGTCACCTCGGCGCCAGTCCAGTGCGCCGTCAGGCACCTCGATCCGGCTGGCGAACACCTGCCGCCCGACCACGGTGACCCGTGCGTCGCTGGTCTTGGGGATCTCGGCCTGGAACAAGTGCGGCATCACGGTGATCGAGTCGTCGAAGGTGTCCGGATCGACGCGCTGGGCCCAGATCGCCCCTGCGTGCCCGTCCTCACCTGCGGGCAGGCCGCGGAACGGCTTGTAGATGATGCGGTCGTGTTCAGCGGCGAACTTCCGCGCCTGCTCGGCGTCGTTGGTGACCAGCGTCGCCGGGATGGTGAGCCCGAGATCGGCGAAGCGTTGCAATTGGGCGGGCTTGAAGTCCGCGCGGCTGACGGCGGCCGGGTGGTTCACATAACGGGCGCCGCTCAGGTTGTGCAGGACGCCGCCGAGGCCGTGCCGGGCCTCAGCGGTGGCGAAGTCACGCTGTTGGACGGGCAGGTGGGCGAACCGGGCGGAGTACGGGGTGGGGCGACGGTAGTACACCGCCGCCACCTCCCCCAGCTCCACCTCGCGGGTGGTCGTGCGCAGCCGCCCGCCCCATACCGCTGCTCCGGCACCGATACGGGCGCCAAAGGCCAGTCCGGACCCGATGTCGCCCGGGTCGACCCGGGCTACGGGCACCTCGCGGTCGTTGAGTGCGGCGATGACCAGATCGGCGGTGACGTCTTCCAGGGACGTGACGACCAGAACGAGGGGAGCCACCGGTCAGTCCGACTCGTAGTCGGTGGTGTTGTCGTCCTGGGTCTGCGGTTGCGGGTTCTGCCCGTCGCCGCCGCCGGACACCGAAGCTGTGCCCTTGGTCTTGTTGGTGCCGTGCTTGCCCATCTCCACCACCTGACCGGCGGCGTCGGTGTAGCGGGCAGCCTGCGTAGCCCCGTCCAGCGTCACCACCGCGTACGGCGGCGGTCCCGCCGGCAGCCGGTCGGTGACCAGCCGCATCGCCCAAGGAGCCTCGGATGCAAACGTCGCCATGCGAATTCCCCATCTCTCGCACAAGGCGGGTAGCCGGATGCTCCCGCCTGAGCAGAATCTGCCCACCGCACGGGCTCTGACCAGTAGCGTAGATGTCGCGAACCGTCGCGAAAAAGCCACACTCTGTGACATCACGTCAGGAGAGCGAGCATCGATGGCCAGTAGGACCAACAACCCGCACCTCGCCCTGTGGATTGCCGCGACCGGCCTGTCCCACGGCGAGATCGCCCGCCGGGTCGCGGCCGAAGCGGTTCGCCGAGATCACCGTCAGATCACCCCGGACACCACCCGCGTCCGCCGCTGGATCGACGGTGAACGCCCCCGCCCGCCGGTGCCCGCATTGCTTGCTGCCGTGCTTTCCGAGACGGTTGGCCAGCCGCTCACTCCTGGCGATCTGGGCCTCACGGCCGTCGGAGCAGTGCTGGATACGATCCAAGTCCCGCTGCTGACCGAAGCAGCCGCCCAGACCCTGGCCGGATGGACGCAGATGGACCTGTTCATAGACCGCCGCGAAGCCCTCAAACTCTCTGTCGGAGCCCCTCTGATCCTCGCCGCTGAGCGGATGTTGGGTGGCACAGCCCGGCCTCTCAACCGGGCCCACCAGGGATTCGGCTCCGACACCGTCGCTGCGCTCGAAGAGATCACTGCGTTCTTCACCCGAGCCGACGCCGCGAAGGGCGGGGGCTTGTACCGCTCCGCGATCGTCGCCCAGCTCGCCGAAGTCGCCCGTCGCATTCAAGACGGCGTCCCGGCCGCACTGCGGGCGCGGGTCTTCGCCGCGACTGCCGACTTGGCCGCACTCGCCGGATGGGGCAGCCACGATTGCGGCAGGTATGCGACGGCACAGCGCTATTGGAGCTACGGCATCTACGCGGCTGGCGAGGCCGGTCAGCGCGACCGCGGGGTGGAGATCGTTACCCGCATGTCGCACCAGATGATCTACCTTGGTCGCCCGCGTGATGCCCTCGGCCTCCTCGAAGTGGCTGCTGCGAAGGCTGACCGACCTGCGGCAAGGGCCCTGGTCGCCTCGCAGACGGGTCGGGTCCTTGCGGCCCTTGGCGATGAGCATCAGGCCGAGACGCATCTGGGTACCGCCGACGATCTTCTCGCAGACGGCCTGGGCGAGGTACCCACGTGGGTGGCGTACTTCGACGCCGCCGAGCACGCCGGCGCCCGCGCCGTCTCCGCCCGCGACCTCGCCGCGCTCGGCCGTCCTCACGGTCGCGCGAGCGTCTACTTCCACGACGCGTTGAAGCTGCGTGCCCCTGGTTTCGACCGGGTTCGCGTCATGGACCGCGTCGGACTGGCCGCCGCGCTGTTCGACGAGGGAGAGATCGAGGAGGCCGCCACGACTGCCCAGCAGGCACTGGACGACGCTGCCCGCATCGACTCGGCACTCGTGGCCTCCCGGCTCAACACCCTGCTGGACGCCTCCCGCCCTTACCGGACCACCCTCTCGGTCGAAGAGGTCCGGGCACGGGCGAGGGACCTCGCCGCCGCGAGGCCGACGGCAGTCGCGGCCTGAGACCATCGGAATCATGGGCAAGCATCGCCGGCCAGGGCCACCGAACCAGCCGTCCCGCGCCACCGCGCACGTCGACCTTCACGATCCGCTCGCCGCGTACGTCAAGAGACGGCGTGCTCCCATGGACCAATACCGGCGCCACCGCCCGCTTCATGACGGTGGCGGCCACCTCCGCCCCGGCGAAGCGCGGGTCCTGGAGGAATGGACTGGTTTCGCGTACGAACCAGTTGGCACCGCTCCCGATCTCGCTACGGCGCAGGTGTGGGTGCATGATCTCGATCCCGGCGCCGTGGATGGCGAGGAGTAGAAGCACCACCGGACATGCCTGATGACAGGACATATGTCCGTCATGTGGCGTCCCAGTGCTGATCGCGCATCACGTTCCACAGTGCCTGCCGGGCAGACGGGAGAGTGGTGCTCGGACCGCGCGGAGCCTCCGCGAAGTCGAGGGGGCAGCGCAGTAGAAAGCGGTAGCGTCCGGCAAGGTGGCCGATGCCAACACGACGGCCCCCGCCGGAGCAGGGGCCGAGCGTGTTGGCGCCCGGTACCGGGAAGCGACGGGCGGGTGCGTGCGTCGCGCGCGTGCCGCAGGCGTCCGGTGCGCCGGGTGCGCTCTTACTCCCGGCGCACCGGACGCCGTACGGACTTGAAACACCGTTGCACGGCGAGCAGACGGTCCTGGTCCGGCCGTACGTCTTTCTCGCCGAGCGGCAGCACGAGCCGCGGCACGAGCGGGCACGGCAGCGTCACCGCCGGGTCGCCATGGTCCTCGCGGCGGACTTCGGGATCGATCTCGACCGGTATGTGGTCGGCGCCGAGGCGGTGACCGGATGAGCGAGCCCTCGACGACGGACCCGGGTGGGACGCGCACGCCGGTGCGGAGGTGCGTGCGCTGCGGCGTGATCACCGAAACGCCGGTCGTGATCGCGGTGGTGCACCAGAACTCCGGGCCCGGCTTCACCTTCTACGCATGCAGGGCGTGCGCGGAGGACCGAGGGCCTCGGGAACACGGCCGCAGGACGGGGGTGGCACAGTGAATGCCGGTACGCCGCCGGAGCCGGGCGCGTCCCGCATGACCATCGGGACGTACCGGGTCGGCCCGGACGGTGAACGCCTGGGCCCCACCCGGCGGCAGACCTACCGGCCCGTCCCCGACCCGGAGCGCCTCGTCGACCCGCTCAACCGGCCGCCGTGCCGCTGCCCCCGCTGCCGAAGCGGCCAGAGCCCGCACGACCGATGACGCCGTGACACGACCGCCACCGACCGGCGAACCGTCCGTGGGACAGCGTGCACACCGTGTTGCGGCGACGGGCGGAACAGGTGCCGGGTGGGACCGGCCGGCACCCCGTCGGTCACTCGACGACAAGCTCCACCGGCACGTTCCCCCGGGTGGCGTTGGAGTACGGGCAGACCTGGTGGGCCTGCTCGACGAGCTTGCGGCCGGTCTCCGCGTCCACGGTGTCGGGCAGTTCGATCCGCAGGGTCACCTTCAGGGCGAAGCCCTCGCCCTGCTTGCCGATGCCGACCTCGGCGGTCACCGCGGCGTCGCTGACGTCCACCTTGGCCTTGCGGCCGACCAGGCCGAGGGCGCCACCGAAGCAGGCGGCGTAACCGGCGGCGAACAGCTGCTCCGGGTTGGTGCCCTGGCCGCTGCCGCCCATCTCCACCGGCAGGGCCAGGGCGACGTCGACCCGGCCGTCGGAGGAGACGGCACGGCCCTCGCGGCCGTGGGTTGCGGTGGCGACGGCGGTGTAGAGCGCGTCCATGGAAGACCATCCCTCTCGAAGTGACGTTCGTGTTCCAGCGGCCTCTGTCCGGCCGCCCTCACGGGGATAAGTAGAGCACACAATTCAATTGCACACAACTAAATCGCCCACCGGAGCTATCCTGGAGTCATGACCGCCACCGACACCTCCACCGACGAGGCGGACTGGTTCCGTCTGGACCGCCAGATCTGCTTCTCCCTGCACGCTGCGTCCCGCGCCTTCGACGGCGTCTACCGGGTGGTCCTGAAGGACCTCGGGCTGACCTACCCGCAGTACCTGGTGATGCTGGTGCTGTGGGAGCACGGCGCCCTGCCCGTCAAGAAGCTGGGCGAACTGCTGCGGCTCGACTCCGGCACGCTGTCCCCCCTGGTCAAGCGGCTGGAGGGGGCCGGCCTGGTGCGGCGCGAGCGCAGCACGCGCGACGAGCGGTCGGTCCTGGTGCGGCCGACCGAGGAGGGCATCGCACTGCGCGGACGGGCGCTCCGGGTGCCGCAGCACATCGGCGCCGCCACCGGCTTCGACCTCGCCGAGATCGACGAACTGCGCACCCGCCTCGACCGGCTCACCAGCGCACTGGACGCCGCTACGGCGACGATCTCGCGGGAGCGGCCGAAGACTCGGTAGCGATTGGGGACTCGGTAGTGGCTGGGGACCCGGTGGTGGATGGGGACCCGGTAGCGGCTGAGGTCTTGGTAGCGGCCGAAGACTTGGCAGCGACCGGAGACTCCGTGGCCGGCGTGCGGCGGACGTACAGCCGCAGCAGCACCCGGTTGCGCACCGACTGCTCGCGCAGCGCGAACTGGTCGCTGACGACGGCGAGTTTGAGCCGGTCGACGGGGTTGCGCGGAGAGCCGGGCGACTCCACGACCCGCCGGTCGGCGACCACCCACACCCGGTCGAGCGCGGCGAGCCGGTGCCGCAGGACCCGCGGGTCCACCTCCGTGCCGTAGAGCGTGCCCGACACCGGCGCCCCCGTCGCCAGCGCCACGTCCCGTATCCCGCGGAACCCCGCCGGATACGCCAGCGCGGTGGCCCGAGCCGGCCCCGGCAGGAACAACACGGCGTCCCCGGGGCGCAGTTCGCGGGCGGCCGCGCGCGAGACGGCGGCCAGGTTGTCGGGGCGGTGGTCCGGGGAGCGGTCCGCGCGCAGCAGCGGGAGCTGGTGGACGAGCGCGGCGGCGACCGCCAGGACACCGGCGGCGGCGAGCAGCGGCGAGCCGGACCGCGCGCGTGACAGCAGCCCGGCGAGCCGGTCCGCCCCGGCGGCCACCAGCAGCGGGACCCCGGCCAGCGCGTACAGCACATAGCGGTCGACGTACAGCGGCGAGAGGCGGGAGACGAGCATCAGCGTGGCCGGCGGCAGCACCGCGAGCGGCAGCGCGACCGCCGCGCAGGTCAGCTCCCCGGGCCGGCCCACCGGCCGGGTCAGTCCGAGCGCGGCGAGCGCCAGGCAGGTCCAGAACACCGCGGGCGCCGGCCCCGCGAACTCGTGCAGCAGCCTCCCGGCGCTGTGCAGACCGGGCTCCCGCAACCAGGCGACCTGCGCCGACTGGGCGTGCGAGACGAGCACCATGGGCAGCATCGCGAGGACGACGCCCGCGGCCGCGCAGGCCCAGCGGCGCCACACCCGGCCCGCCACCCGCGCGAGCGCCAGCGTGCCCGCGTGGGCGAGCAGCAGCAGGACCGCGAACTCGTGCAGCAGGCAGGTGACGCCCAGGACCGCGGCGTAAGCCCACCAGATACGGCCGGCCGGTGCCCGCCGCGGGAGTTCACCCGAACCGGGGGTTTCCCGGACCGCCCGCAGGAGCAGCAGGGTCGCGCCCGCGGCGCCGGCCGCGACCAGGGCGTACGAGCGGCCCTCCTGCGCGTAGTGACCGGCCATCGGCGTCACCGCGTACAGCAGCCCGGCCCACAGTCCGACGCGCGGCCGTACCAGCCGGGCGCCGAGCGCGGCGACCAGGGCCGCGGTCGCCGCCGCGGCGCACACCGAGGGCAGCCGCAGCAGGACCTCGCCCGGGCGGGGGGCGAGGACGGCGTGCATGGCCAGGTAGTACAGGCCGTGCACCGCGTCCACGTCGTGCAGCAGCCGCCAGATCTGCGGTACCGAGCGCTGCGCGACCTGGAAGGTGACGGCCTCGTCGCGCCACATGCCGCCCCGGTCGAGCCCCCACAGCCCGAGCGCGAGCATGACAGCCGCGGGGGCGGCCACGACCCCGGCACGCCGGACACGGTTCGACGGCCGGATCAGCAGGCGCCCGATGTTCGCCACGGTGTTCACCACGGTCCCGATCTTTTGCGATTAGCCAACCTTTGCCGGGCATTGACGGCGTATCGGCATGGATACACCATCCACGCGGCTTACGCTCCCGCATGATGAACCGCCGTCAGGTCCCCCTCGCGCCCCACGCCCCGCTCGCCGCCCTCTGGCTGACCACCCGCGCGCTGATGCTGTGGCTGCTCACCCACGACGCCGCACCACTGCTGGGCCGGGGGGCGGTGGCCCGTGAGGTGTGGCGCCTCTATCAGCACTGGTACGGGCTGCTGTCGCACGGCGCCTTCCCGGCCCACGACACGCTGTGGCAGTACCCGCCGGGCGCGGGCGCGGTGCTGCTGTCCCCGGCGCTGCTGCCCGGCCTGACCTACTTCGAGGCGTTCGTGGCCCTGACCCTGGCCGCCGACGCGGTGATCACGCTGGCGCTGGCCCGCGCGGGCGCCCGGCCGGGCCGCAGCCCGCGCGGGGCGTGGCTGTGGACTTGCGGCCTGCCGCTGCTGCTGCACCTCCCGCTGGCCCGGTACGACGTACAGGTCACCGCCCTCGCCGTGCTCTCCCTGCTGGCGCTGTCGCGCTCCACGCGCGCGTGCGGGGTGTTCGCGGCGCTGGGCGCGCTGGTGAAGGTGTGGCCGGCGCTGGCGCTACTGGGCACGGAGCGGGGGCGGCCGACGCGCTCCGCGTGGCTGTGGTCGGCCGGGACCGGCACGGTGGTCCTGGGCCTGTTCGCGCTCTGGTTCAGCGATCCCCTGTCCTTCCTGGGCCAGCAGAGCGGCCGGGGCGTGCAGATCGAGTCCCTGGGCGGTACGGCGCTCAGCCTGGCCCGGCACGCCGGCTGGCCGGGGCACGTCCACTACCGGTACGGCGCGATGGAGTTCACCGGCCCGTACGTCCCGGCGGTCGCCGGGGCCTCCCTGGCGCTCACGGCCGCCGCCTTCTGCGTCCTGCTGCTGTGGCGCGTGCGGGCCCGGCGCTGGAGCGAGGCGACGCCCTTCGACGCCGCCCTGTGCGCCGTCCTGCTGTTCACGGTGACCAGCCGGGTCATCAGCCCGCAGTACCTGATCTGGCTGCTCGGCCTGGCCGCCGTCTGCCTGACCTCGCGCCACACCGCCCAGCGCCCGGTCGCGGCGCTGGTGGTGGCGGCGGCCGCGGTCAGCTCCGTGGTCTATCCCATGCTGTACGGCGAGGTCGTCCGCTGCACCTGGACCGGCTCCCTGCTGATGGTCCTGCGCAACGGCCTGCTGGTGACCGCCGCCGGCCTCTCCTTCGTCCGGCTGTGGCGCTCCGCCCGGCCGCTGCCCGTACGACCGCGCCCGCCGTCGACCCCCCGGCCGACCGCGACGGCTCTCCCTGTCGGGCACTGAGCACGCACCTCCTGACGGGAGACCACGGCCATTCCCGCGACACCTGAGCCGCCGGCGGCGAGCGTCGTCGTCATCGGTTACAACGACGCCGCCCATGTGACGGACGCGGTCCGCTCGGCGTTCGCCCAGGGACCCGCCGTACGGCAGGTGGTCGCCGTGGACGACGGGTCCACGGACCGCAGCCCGCAGTTGCTGGCGCGGCTGGCCGCCGGTGAGCCACGGCTGTCGGTGGTGCGCCGGGCGGCCAACAGCGGGGGCTGCGGCAGCCCGCGCAACGACGGCCTGGCGGCGGTGACGTCCCCGTACGTGATGTTCCTGGACAGCGACGACGTCCTGCCGGCCGGCGCGGTGGCCGCGCTGCTCGCGGCGGCGGCCCGGACGGGCGCCGAGGTGACGGCCGGCCGGTGCGTGCGCCGCGAACTGCCCTCGGGCCGCGAACACCCCTGGCAGCCGGACCTGTACGCGGCGCACGCCCTCGTCGCGCACCCCTCGCGGCGCCCGCGCCTGGTCCACGACACGCTCTGCGTCAACAAGCTCTACCGCACCGGCTTCCTGCACGAGCACGGCATCCGCTTCCCCGAAGGCCCCGTCCGCTACGAGGACTTCGTCTTCACCGCGCGCGTGCTGGCCGCCGCACCGCGCATCGCCCTGGTGCCCGAGACGGTGTACGTGTGGCAGGTGCGCCGCGCGGCCGGCCGGCTCTCGCTCTCCCTGGACCGGGCGGACATCGGCAACTGGCGGGCGCGCACCCGGGCCTGCGCGCTGGCCCACGACATCCTGCTGGACGCCGGGCACCAGGAACTGGCGCGCGCGGCACGGGCCAAGTTCCTCGACCACGACCTGCGGATGTACGCGCGCGAGCCGGCGCTGCGCGACGCGTCGTACCGGCGCGCGTGGTGGGCGCACACCCGGGCCCACCTGGAGCGGTTCGAAGCGGCCGACTTCGAGGCCGACCCGGCCGCGCCCGGCCCGCTGCTGGCCCGGGTCGTCCTGGCCTCCCCCCAGCCGCGCGACCTGGGCCGCCTCCGGGAACTCGCCGCCCGCCCGGCCCGCCTGTGCCCGCCCTACGCCCGCACCCCGGACGGCACCCCCGTCTGGTCCGCGGACCTGCCCCGGGTCACCCTCACCGCGCTGCTGACCCGCCCGGTCCGGCTGCTGCCGCTCGCCGTCGACGCGGAACTGCGCCCACGCGCGCGCGGCGCCCGGCTGCGGCTGCGCCTGCACGAGCTGTACGGGCGGGTGGCGCGGGCGGAGCCCACCGAGGTGACGACGGAGTGGCGGTCCCGGGCGGACGGGCCCCCGGTCCAGCGCCGTACCGCCGCCCTCACGCCCGCCGCCGACGGCACCTGGTCGGCCGTCGCCCCGGTCGACCTGGACGAGCTGGGCGGGCCGGGCGCGGGCACCTGGGATCTGCGACTGCGGGTCCGCTTCGCCGACGGCACGCACCGCGACCTGAGCGCGCACGCCGTCCCGGGCGCCGGACGGCTGCGCCGCCGCGCCCTCCCGAGCGCCCGGCACGGGCTGCTGCTCGTCCATCCGTACGCCACCCACGCGGGCGCGCTGGCGCTGCGCGTGGCGCCCGGCGTCCGCGGTGCCGTGCCGGTGATCGGCGCGCGGCTGCGCCGCCTGCTTCACTGGAGGCGTTCCGACCGAGGAGGGGACTACCGCAGATGACCTGGCTGATCACCGGAGGCGCCGGCTACATCGGGGCGCACGTCGTACGGGCGATGACCGAGGCGGGAGAGCGGACGGTGGCCTACGACGACCTGTCCACCGGCCGCGCCGCGCGGCTGCCGGAGGGCATCCCGCTGGTCGTGGGCTCCGTCCTGGACGGCGATCTGGTGGCGCGCACCCTGTCCGAGCACGCCGTCACCGGTGTCGTGCACCTGGCGGCCAAGAAGCAGGTGGGCGAGTCGGTGGCACGTCCGCTGCACTACTACCGGGAGAACGTCGAGGGCCTGCGGGTCCTGCTGGAGGCGGTGACGGCGGCCGGGGTCCCGTCGTTGGTCTTCTCGTCCTCCGCGGCGGTGTACGGCATGCCCGCCGGGGCCGGGGACGACGCCCTGGTGACGGAGGAGACGCCGTGCGCGCCGATGTCCCCGTACGGCGAGACCAAGCTCGCCGGCGAGTGGCTGGTGCGCGCGACGGGCCGGGCGACGGGACTGTCGACGGCGTCGCTGCGCTACTTCAACGTGGCGGGCGCGGCGGCCCCCGAACTGGCGGACACCGGCGTCTTCAACCTGGTTCCGATGGTCTTCGAGAAGCTCACCGAGGGCGCGGCGCCGCGCATCTTCGGCGACGACTATCCGACGCCGGACGGCACCTGTGTGCGCGACTACATCCACGTGGTGGACCTGGCCGAGGCGCATGTGGCCGCGGCCCGCGCCCTGCGGGCCGCCCCCGGCCGTGAGCTGACCCTCAACATCGGCCGCGGAGAGGGCGTCTCGGTGCGCGAGATGATCGACCGGATCAACGCCGTCACCGGTCACGACCGCCCGCCGGCCCTCGCCCCGCGCCGCCCCGGCGACCCGGCCCGGGTCGTGGCCTGCGCGGACCGCGCCGCGGCGGAACTCGGCTGGAAGGCCAGGCACGGCATCGAGGACATGCTCGCCTCGGCCTGGGCGGGCTGGCAGCACCACCACCCGGACGCCCGCTGAGGCGGACGGGCCCGGCCGGCCCGGAGGGTCGCGCCGCAAGCGCGACCGCCGCCCCGCGCGTCACCCGGTCCACGGCCGGGCGCCGGCGCCCCGGTTCACAGCGCCCGCAGGGCCTCCGTGGTCGCCCGTGTCAAGGACGCCAGGTATCCCTTCGGGAGCTTCGGGCCGCGGATGACCACCGAGCGCCAGTACAGGGGACCGGAGATCAGGTCGAGGGCCAGTTGGCGGTCGACGCCCGCCCGGATCTCGCCCCGGCGTTCGGCCGCCGCGAGGATCGTGCTGGCGACGCCCTCCTGCCCGTCGCGCAGGGCCTTCTGCATGGCCTCGGCGATGTCCGGGTTGCGGGCGGCCTCGGCCTGGAGGTCCGGGATGACCTGGGAGGCGACGGGGTGGCGCAGGGCGCGCGAGGTCACCTCGTACAGCAGCCGCAGGTCGCTCTCCAGGCTGCCGGTGTCGGGCGTCGGCAGGCCCATCACCGCGATCGCGGAGACGACGTCGAGGACCAGGTGCAGCTTGGACCGCCAACGGCGGTAGACGGCGGTCTTGCCGACACCCGCGCGGCGCGCGATGCCCTCGATGGACATCCGGGCGTAGCCGACGGACGCGAGTTCCGCGAAGACGGCGGCGCGGATGGCCTCGGTCACGTCCTCCCTCAGGACGGCCGCCCCGGCGGGAGGCCGTCGGCGGGGCCGCACGCCTGGCTCGTCGGCATTCGTCGTCATGCCGTCCAGCATAGGGCGTTACGACGAAACGGTTGCGTTCCGACGTCGAATCGGCTTACGCTCCCGTTGCGACGATACGGTCCCGTCCCGACGTAAGAGAACGTGAAGAGACATACAGGGAAATACGGAGAGACGGACCTCCCCCGGACGCACGCACCCCTCCCCCCCGAGCGAAAGCAGCGGATGTGAGCCAGGTCCTCCACACACCGCCCCCGACGACCACCCCGGCCGACGACGACCTGGCGGCACTCGCCGCCCGGCACGGGCTCACGGTCAGCGGTGCCCGACCCACCCTGCCCCAGTACGTCCGCCAGCTGTGGGACCGGCGTCACTTCATCACCGCCTTCTCCACCGCCAAGCTCACCGCGCAGTACAGCCAGGCGAAGCTCGGCCAGGTCTGGCAGGTCATGACCCCGCTGCTCAACGCGGCGGTCTACTACTTCATCTTCGGTGTACTGCTCGGCGCCAAGCACGGCGTGCCCGACTACGTCCCGTTCCTGATCACGGGCGTGTTCGTGTGGACGTTCACACAGAGTTCGATCATGGCGGGCACCCGGGCGATCGCCGGCAACCTCGGGCTCGTCCGCGCCCTGCACTTCCCGCGGGCCGCGCTGCCGATCTCCTTCTGCCTCCAGCAGCTCCAGCAGCTGCTGTTCTCGATGGCCGCGCTGGTCGTCATCCTGCTCTGCTTCGGCGTCCCGGTCACGATCTCCTGGCTGCTGGCGATCCCGGCCCTGGTCCTGCAGTTCACGTTCAACGCCGGCGTCTCGATGATCGTGGCCCGGCTGGGCGCGAAGACCCCGGACATCGCCCAGCTGATGCCGTTCGTCCTGCGCACCTGGATGTACGTGTCCGGCGTGATGTGGAGCATCGACCGGCTGACCAGCAAGGACGACCTGCCGCACGTGGTGACGGTCGCCCTGGAGGTCAACCCCGCGGCCGTCTACATCGACCTCATGCGGTTCGCGCTGATCGACAGCTTCCACGCGAGCCAGCTGCCCCCGCACGTGTGGGCGGCGGCGGTCGGCTGGGCCCTGCTCGCGGGCATCGGCGGCTTCATCTACTTCTGGAAGGCTGAGGAGACGTACGGCCGTGGCTGAGAACCTGAACGACACGAAGATCCCCACCGTCGTCGCCGACCGCGTCGACATCGTCTACCGGGTCAACGGCACCGGGGCCGGCCGCGGCACCGCCACCGCCGCCCTCAACCGCATGCTGCGCCGCGGGCAGGCCGAGAAGGCGGCCGGCGTGCGCAAGGTGCACGCGGTCAAGAGCGTCTCGTTCGTCGCGTACAAGGGCGAGGCGGTCGGCCTCATCGGCACCAACGGCTCCGGCAAGTCGACGCTGCTGAAGGCCGTCGCGGGCCTGCTCCCGGTGGAGAACGGCCGCATCTACACCGACGGCCAGCCCTCCCTCCTCGGCGTCAACGCGGCCCTGATGGGCGACCTGACCGGCGAGCGCAACGTCTACCTCGGCGGCCTCGCCATGGGCATGTCCCGCGAGGAGATCAAGGACCGCTACCAGGACATCGTCGACTTCTCCGGCATCAACGAGAAGGGCGACTTCATCACCCTGCCCATGCGGACGTACTCCTCGGGCATGGGCGCCCGGCTGCGCTTCTCCATCGCCGCCGCCAAGGACCACGACGTCCTGCTGATCGACGAGGCACTGGCGACCGGCGACCGGTCCTTCCAGAAGCGCTCCGAGGCACGCATCCGCGAGCTGCGCAAGGAAGCCGGCACCGTCTTCCTGGTCAGCCACAACAACAAGTCGATCCGCGACACCTGCGAGCGGGTCCTGTGGCTGGAGCGCGGCGAACTGCGCATGGACGGGCCGACAGAGGAGGTCATGAAGGCGTACGAGGCGTTCACCGGCGACAAGAAGCCGGCCAAGCCCGCGCCGAAGCCGAAGGCGTCCGTGCCGGCGCAGGACAAGCCGCAGGACAAGCCGCAGGACAAGAAGGTCGCTGCGCAGCCCTCCTGATCCACGGCCGGCGCAATCCGGGCCGCCCCATTCTTCCGATCAGTGACACTATGACCTGAAATGGTGCGGCCTGGAGACAAGGCGAAGGAGAGTGCCCGCGATGCCCGAGCTGAGCATCATCGTCCACGGGCCCGACACGCAGGGGCACTTGGCCGAGCTGCTCGACTCCCTCGCCGCCCGCCCCCTGCCGGACACCGAGGTGATCGTGGCCGCGGTCGGCGACTGGGCCCGCGAGACGGCCGAGGGGCACGCCGCCCGCGCGGTGGTGCTGCCCCTGCCGGACGGCACGGGCGACGCGGCGGCCCGGTCGGCGGGGGCCGCGCGGGCGAGGGGCCGCTGGCTGCACTTCGTAGCGGCCGGGGACGGCCTGCCCGCGGGCGCCCCGCGCCTGGTCGCCGAGCGCGCCGCGGAACTGCCGGACACCGTGGACGTGCTGCTCCTCGACCACATCTCCAGCACCTGGCGGACCACCGGCGTCCGCTCCGCCGACGGCCCGCTGCTGGCCCGCACCGGCCGCACCGAGCCGGCCCTCGACACCGCCGCGGACCTGCTGCGACTCGCCCCGCTGCTCGGCAACCGCGTCCTGCGCGCCGCCTTCTGGCGGGCCCACCAGGACCGGCTCGCCGCGGGCGACGAGGCGTTCACCGCGTACGCCGCCCTCCTGCACGCCCGCCGCGTCGCCTGCCTGAACCAGATCGGGTACGACCGGCGCCCGCCGCGCCCCGAGAGCCTGCCGCCGGTCACCGCCGAGCGGCACTACGCCGTCGTCGACCGTTACGAAACGCTCCTCGCGCTGGTGAAGGACCGCCCCTCCCCGCACGCGGTCCTCTACGACGTCATGGTCCGCGACCTGCTGCGCGCCTTCACCCAGGAGGACATGCCCGACCCGGTGGCCCGTGAGTTCTTCCGCCGGGCCTCCCTCGCGGCGGTCCGCCACCGCCCCGCGGGACACCTCCGTCCCGGCGGGCTCGACGGCGTCCGCCACTGCCTGCTCGAAGAGGGCGCGTACACCAGGTACCGCGCCTTCCAGGCCGCGGGCCGCACCCGCCGGGCGGCCGGAAAGGCGGTGCGCACCCGCAAGAGCCGGCTGGGGGTGAAGGTCCGCGAGCAGCAGTACCGCCGGGCCCTCGGCCGCCGGGTCGATCCCGACCTCGCCGTCTTCTCCGCGTACTGGAACCGCGGGGTCGCCTGCAACCCGGCCGCCATCGCCGCCGAACTGGCCCGCCGCGCCCCGTGGATCCACCCGGTGTGGGTGGTGACGAAGGACAACGCCCCGCTGCTGCCGCCCGGCACCGACCACGTGCTTCCCGGCACCCGCCGCTACTGGGAGGTGCTGGCCACCGCCAAGTACCTGACCAGCAACGTCAACTTCCCCGACGCGGTCGTCAAACGCCCGGACGCGATCCACCTGCAGACCCACCACGGCACCCCGCTGAAGCGGATGGGCCTGGACCAGACGCGGTACCCGACCGCCGCCCGCGGCATGGACTTCGCCAAGCTGCTGGCCCGCGTCGACAAATGGGACTACAGCATCTCGGCCAACAGCCACACCACCCGCAGGTGGCAGCGCGCCTACCCGTCCCGCTACGCCTCCCTGGACTACGGCTATCCGCGCAACGACGTCTACTACCGCGCCGGTGCCGCCGACGTCCGCGCGGTCCGCGACCGCCTGGGCATCGCCCCGGGCCGCACCGCCGTCCTCTACGCCCCCACCCACCGCGACTACGAGGCCGGCTGGACCCCCCGCCTCGACCTCGCCGCCCTCGCCGACCGGCTCGGCGAGAACACGGTGCTGCTGGTGCGCGCCCACTACTTCTACGGCACGGCCGCCACCGCCCTGGCCGGCCTGCGCCACACCGGCCGGGTCATCGACGTCTCGTCCTACTCCCCCGTCGAGGACCTGTGCCTCGCCGCCGACGCCCTGATCACGGACTACTCGTCGATCATGTTCGACTACGCCAACCTCGACCGCCCGATCGTGATCTACGCCGACGACTGGGAGACGTACGCGACCACCCGGGGCGTGTACTTCGACCTGCCGTCCGAGGCGCCGGGCCAGGTCGCCCGCACCCAGGAGGACCTGGCCGAGGTGTTCGCCTCGGGCGCCTGGCGGGACGAGGCCGCGGCGAAGGCCCGCGCCGTCTTCCGGCGCCGGTTCTGCGAGTTCGACGACGGGCATGCCGCCGAACGGGTCGTACGCCGGGTGTTCCTCGGCGAGAACGACCAGGCGCTGCCCCCGGTGGTCCCGCCGGCGGACCGCACCCCGGCACCGAACCCCGAGGAGGCCACGGCATGACCCCCGACGTCACGGTGACGGTGATCGTCCACAATGACGCGGCACGGCTCCCGAGAGCCGTGGCGTCCGTGCGCCGGCAGACCCACGCGAACATCGAGATCGTCATCAGCGACGACCACTCCACCGACGAGACCCCGTTCGTGGCCCGCGCACTGGCCGCGCAGGACGACCGCATCCGCTGTCTGCGGCTGGCCCGCAACAGCGGCGGTTGCAGCGCCCCGCGCAACCGGGCCCTGGAGACCGCCCGCGCGCCCTACCTGATGTTCCTCGACAGCGACGACGAACTCCCGGCGAACGCCGTCGAGTCGCTGCTCGCCGCGCACCGCGAACGCGAGGTCGACTTCACGATGGGCGCGGTGCGCCGGATACGGGCGGACAACGGCCGCCGCTCGACCTGGATGCCGCACCTGGTCGCCGAACGCCGCACACTGGCCGGCATCGAGGACGACCCGCGCCTCTTCTTCGAGCACCTGGCCACGAGCAAGATGTACGCCCGCGCCTTCCTGGACCGCCACGACCTGCGCTTCCCCGAGGGCATCCACTACGAGGACCAGCTCTTCACCGCGCAGGCGTACTGCCTGGCAAAAGCGTTCACGATCATCCCGGAGCCGGTGTACCACTGGTACACAGCCCCGTTCGCGACAGCCGACTCGGCGTCCATCTCCAACCAGCGGCACCGGCTGGACAACGTCCGCGACCGCATCCACGTGCAGCGGCTGATCGACGCCTTCCTGACCGACAGCGGGCACGCGGCACTGCGGGAGGACAAGGACTACAAGTTCCTCAAGCACGACTTCCGGCTGTACGCCGCTGACCTGCCCCACCGGGACGAGGCATGGCTGCGGTCCTTCGCGGAGATCACCGTCCCGTACGTCTCGCAGCTCGCCCCCGGCGCGTTCGCCCGGCTGCCCCGCCCGGAACGCGTGGTGCTCCAACTGGTCCGCGAGGGCCGGCTCGCCGAGGCGCAACTGGCCGCACGGGGTCTGGGGCACGGGGTGGCACCGCGGCGGGTGACGGCAGACCCGGAGGGCGGCGGCACCTACTGGGGCGAGCGGATCCCGGCCACCGGCTGGGCCCGGCGCGAACTGGAGGTGACCGACCTGGAGCTGGCCGCCCGCCCGTTCCCGAGCGCCCTGTTCCGCCACGAGACGACCGAGGTGACGGCCGAACCGGGCGCCTGTCTGCACCTGCGGATCCGTACGTACGACCCCGGGCTGCGGCTCCCGGTCGGCCCGCAGCGGGCCGCGCTGCTGCTGACGCCGGGCCGGCGCCGGCTCACGGTCCCGTTCCGGCTCACCCCGGTCCGCCCGGGCATCTTCGAGGGCGAGGTCCGGCTCGACCTGGCGACGGCCCCGGTCCCGCTGCACGGCTTCGCCGGCGTCCGCCACCCGGTGCTGCGCATCGACCACCAGGGAACGGCCAACGCGTCCGTGCTCCTGGCCCCCCTGTCCTTCCCCGCGCTGACCACCCGCGTCGGCTACCGCTCCGGCACCGCCCCGCACGTCCTCACGATCGAACCGGAGGGCCACAATCCGGGCCGGCTGCAGATCCGCTGGCGTCCGGCGGGCGTGACGGCCCACGTGACCCGGCCACTGGCACGACGGCTGGCCCGCCCGACGGTACGCCGGGCGGGCCGGCTCCTGGCAGGACTGCTGCGCTGACTTCCGGCCGACGGCACGCGCATCCACCCGAAGGCACTTGATCCGCCTGACGGTGCGACACGGGCCGCCGTACCACCGTCACACGGGCTCACCACCCCCCTCACCACTCACCCCCACCCTCACCGCTCAAGCTCAGCGCACCGCGTACAGCACCTGCCCGCCCGGCCCGTCGGCCACCTTCCGCAGGTCCGGGTCCCGTGCCTCGCCCGCCCGGTCCACCACCCAGCGCACCCCGTACTCCCGGGCGATCCCACGCCGGTCACCGGCCGGGGTTCCGGCCGCGAAGTACCGGCGCACCGCCGCTTCCCGCCGGTCCGCGTCCGGCAGGAACACATCGGGGTACCCGGGCGCGACCGTGTACGGCCCGTACGCCGGGACCTGCCGGGCCGGGAAGGTGCGCACCATGACCACGTCCCCGTACCTCACCCACGGGGTGATCCAGTGGTATCCCGTCCAGGGCGCCCGGTACTTCGCCGCGACCGCCCCGGGCAGCGCCGCCCGCCCCGCCACGTAACCCAGCGTCCCCGCCTGCGTCCAGGCCCCCGACAGCAGCGCGGCGCCGAGCACGCACGCCCACGCCGTCCGCGCGGTCCGCCGCCCGGCCGGGACGACTTCGAGCGCCGCCGCGAGCTGGGCCGGGATCAGCGCGGCGGGCAGCGCCCGGCCCCATGAGTAGTGCCCGCTCAGCCCGCCCGCCGCGAACACCACCGCGCCCAGCACAAAGAAGATCACCAACGGGTCCCACCGGTGCCGCCGCAGGCGCAGCCCCAGCGCCACCACTCCGAGCAGCACCAGCCCGAACCGGCCGGGCAGATCCCGGTAGAGCGGCCGGTGCACGGCCTCCAACTCCGCCCCGGCGGAGAACAGCGCGAAGAAGTCGTAGTACGGCCACGCCCACAGCACCGCGAGCCCCAGCAGCACGGCCGCGCCGAGCCTCAGCAGCACCGCTCGGCCGGGCCGCGCCGCGACGACGGCGGCGAGCGCCCCGAGCGAGGCCACGACCCCCGAGAACTGATGAACCAGCAGGATCGCCGCCCACAGCGCCCCGATCCCCAGCCACGCCCCCCAGCCCGCGCCGCGGCGCAGCGCCGGGCCCAGCCACGCCCAGAGGTGGAAGGCCAGCCCGAGCGCGAACACGCTCGGATACGACACCGTCAGCGCGAGCGAGTTCAGTCCGAGGAAGCCGCTCCACTCGAACAGCAGCGGACCCCACAGGAACAGCAGACACAGCAGCGCGACGGCGGGCGCCGCCGGCCGGTCGCTCAGCGTGCGCACATACCGCCACACGCCCGTCACCAGCAGCGCGAGCCCGGCGAGCGCGCCGATGCGCAGCACGACGAACACCGACAGACCGGTGGCCTTGGCGACACCGCCGAGCACCAGCATCCACGGCGAGTAGTAGGGGCTCGGCGTGTCCGCGGCGACCAGCGGATTGCCGGGGTGCAGCAGGCTGTGCCGCAGCCGTTGCAGGGTCGCCGCGTGCATGCCGAGATCGCCCGCCCAGGGCAGGCGGACGATCACCAGGAGCAGGAGGACCAGGACGAGCGCGACGGCGGCCGGCGCCACGGCCCGGCCGACTGCCGCAGCAGCGCCTCCGCTAGGCCGCGCGACGCGCATCCGCGGCCGGCCGGGCCTGGATGGGGACGGCCTCCGCCGGACGGGGCCCGGTGAGATGCGCGAGCTTCGCTGTCACACCGCAGACCCTATCCGAAATGCCCCAATTGACTGCCGAACCCGGGGCTCCGCACTCGAAGTGCGGCACCCCGGGTTCGGCACTCCGGGTACAGCCTTCCGGCACGGCGACCTCCCGGCTGCCGTGCCGCGCCCCCCTACGAATGCGAGCGCAGCAGCGTCCGCATCGTCCGCATCGCCACCGACAGGTTGGCGAGGTCGAAGGAGTCCGAACCGCGGATCTCCTCCAGGGTGGTACGGGCCCGGCTCAGGATCGCCGTGTTCTTCTCCTGCCACGCCTTGAACCGCTGCTCGGGCGTCGCGCCCCCGTCACCGACGGCCAGCACCTCCGCGGTCAGTTCGGCGTGCGTCGAGTACAGGTCCTCGCGGATGGAGGCGCGGGCCATGGACTGCCAGCGGTCGGCGCGGGGCAGCTCGATGATCCGGTCCATCAGCTCGGTGATGGCGAGCCGGTCGGCGAGGTCGTAGTACACGTCGGCGACCTCCAGCGGCTCGCGGCCCGTGCGGTCGGCGACCGAGACGATGTCGAGCGTCGGGAACGCGGCGGAGAACCCGGACACCGGCGTGGCCAGTTCACCCGGGACGCCCGCGCCGGTCAGCTCGTCGTAGATGTGCTGGTACCACTCCAGGTCCGCGCCGCGCAGCAGGTTCGGCAGCTGCTGCCAGACCTTTTCGACCCGATCGGCGAAGAACTCGACGGTCTCGGCGAGTTGGAGCGGCTGCGGCCGGTTGTTCAGCAGCCAGCGCGTGCCGCGCTCGACCAGCCGGCGCGAGTGCAGCCGGATCCGGGTCTGCACGGCCGCCTCGACCTTGTTGTCCAGATCCTCCACCGCGTCCCACACGGGCGCCGACCGGAAGATCGTGCGGGCCGCGGTCTGCGCCCGGACGATCTCCTCCAGCGAGGCACCGGTCTCCTCCCGAAGCCGGTGCAGATAGGTCGTACCACCGGTGTTGACCGTGTCGTTGACCAGCACGGTCGTGGTGATCTCGCGGCGCAGCGGGTGGCTGTCGATCCGCTCGGGGAACCGCTCGCGCAGCTCCTTCGGGAAGTAGGCGCCCAGCAGGCCGCGCAGATAGGGGTCGTCCGGCAGCGAGGTGCGCAGCAGCTCCTCGGCGACAGTGATCTTCGTGTACGCCAGCAGCACCGCGGTCTCCGGACCGGTCAGGCCCTGTCCCTGAGCCAGCCGTTCGCGGATCTGACGGTCGGCGGGCAGGAACTCCAGCGCCCGGTCGAGGTGGCCCGCGCGCACCAGGTGGCGGATGAACCGCTGCTGGGCGTTGAGCATGTCCTTGGACTGGGTCAGCGCGTTGGCGATCGCCGTGTTCTGCGCGTAGTTGTTGCGCAGCACCAGGGCACCGACCTCGTCGGTCATCGCGGCGAGCAGCTTGTTGCGCTGCTTGACGGTCATGTCGCCGTCCGTGACCAGGCCGTTGAGCAGGATCTTGATGTTGACCTCGTGGTCCGAGGTGTCCACGCCCGCGCTGTTGTCGATCGCGTCATTGTTGATCTTGCCGCCCTGGGTGGCGAACTCGATCCGGCCCAGCTGGGTCAGGCCCAGGTTGCCACCCTCGCCGACCACCTTGACCCGCAGGTCCCGGCCGTCCACCCGGATGGCGTCGTTGGCCTTGTCGCCGACGTTCGCGTGGGTCTCGCTGCTCGCCTTGACGTACGTCCCGATGCCGCCGTTCCACAGCAGGTCGACCGGCGCCTTCAGGATCGCCTTCATCAGGTCGGCCGGGGTCAGCTTCACCACGCCGGGCTCGATGCCGAGGGCCTCGCGGACGTGCGCGTTGACCGGGATCGACTTGGCCGTGCGCGGGAAGATCCCGCCGCCCGCCGACAGCAGCGCGGTGTCGTAGTCGGCCCAGCTGGAGCGGGGCAGCTCGAACAGCCGGCGGCGCTCGGCGTAGGAGGTGGCGGCGTCCGGCTCGGGGTCGATGAAGATGTGCCGGTGGTCGAAGGCGGCGACCAGGCGGATGTGCTCGCTCAGCAGCATGCCGTTGCCGAACACGTCACCGGACATGTCACCGATGCCGACGACCGTGAAGTCCTCGGCCTGCGTGTCCACGTCCAGCTCGCGGAAGTGTCGTTTCACCGACTCCCAGGCGCCGCGGGCGGTGATGCCCATGCCCTTGTGGTCGTAGCCCGCGCTGCCGCCGGAGGCGAAGGCGTCGCCGAGCCAGAAGCTGTACGACTGGGCGACCTCGTTGGCGATGTCGGAGAACGTCGCCGTGCCCTTGTCGGCCGCCACCACCAGATAGGTGTCGTCCTCGTCGTGCCGCACCACGTCCGGCGGGGGGACGACCGCACCCGCGACCATGTTGTCGGTGATGTCGAGCAGCGCCGAGATGAACGTCTTGTAGCTGGCGACGCCCTCGGCCAGCCACGCGTCCCGGTCCACGCTCGGATCGGGCAGCTGCTTGGCGACGAAGCCGCCCTTGGCGCCCACCGGCACGATCACGGTGTTCTTCACCATCTGGGCCTTGACCAGGCCGAGGATCTCGGTGCGGAAGTCCTCACGCCGGTCGGACCAGCGCAGACCGCCGCGCGCGACCTTGCCGAAGCGCAGGTGGACGCCCTCCACCCGCGGCGAGTACACCCAGATCTCGTACGCCGGGCGCGGCGCCGGCAGGTCGGGGATGGCCTGCGGGTCGAACTTCATGGACACGTAGTCGTGCGGCCGGCCCCGGGCGGCGTCCTGGAAGAAGTTGGTCCGCAGCGTCGCCTTGATGACGGTGAGGAAGGAACGCAGGATGCGGTCCTCGTCGAGGCTGGCCACCTGGTCGAGGGCGGCGTCGACCTCTTCGAGCAGGGCGTCGACGAGTTCGTGCCCGGCCCGCTGGCGCTCGGGCGCCATCCGGGCCTCGAAGAGGGAGACGAGCAGCCGGGTGGTGTGGACGTTCGTCCGGAGGGTGTCCTCCATGTAGTCCTGGCTGAAGGTGGATCCGGCCTGCCGCAGGTACTTGGCGTACGCGCGCAGCACCATCGCCTGCCGCCAGGTCAGCCCGGCGCCGAGCACGAGGGCGTTGAAGCCGTCGTTCTCCGCCTTGCCGGTCCAGGTCGCGGCGAACGCCTCCTGGAAGCGCTCGCGGCCGTCGTCGCCCAGGTAGTCGCCGTTCCCGCCGCCCAGGGACTTGGGGATGCGCAGGCCGAAGTCGTAGATCCAGGAGGTCGTCCGGTCCGCGCAGCGCAGTTCGTACGGCCGCTCGTCGATCACCTCCACGCCGAGCCGGTTGAGGACCGGCAGCACCGCGGACAGCGAGATCGCGGGGCCGTCGCGGTAGATCTTGAAGCGGCGCTCGTCGGGGGCGGCGCCCACCGGTTCGTACAGGCTGAGCGCGAAGTCCTTGCCGGCCTCGTCGCTGAGCCGCTCCAGGTGGACCAGGTCGGCGACCGCCGCGCGCGGGGTGTGGTCGGCCTTGTAGCCCTCGGGGAAGGCGTTGGCGTAGCGGCGCAGCAGTTCGGCGGCGCGTTCCTCGCCGCACTCCGCGGTCAGCGCCTCGGCGAATCCGTCGGCCCAGGAGCGGGCGGCCTCGACGAGCCGGGCCTCGATGCGCTCCCGGTCACCGTCGGACAGCTCGGGCAGTTCGGTGCCGGGCGCGACGCGGACGACGAAGTGCAGCCGGGAGAGGACGGATTCGGTGTTCCAGGCGGTGAAGTCGACGCTGGTGCCGCCCAGTTCCTCCTTGAGGATGTCGATGATCCGCAGCCGGACGCCGGTGGTGTAGCGGTCGCGGGGGAGGTAGACGAGGGCGGAGTAGTAGCGTCCGTATTCGTCCTGCCGCAGATACAGCCGCAGCCGCCGGCGTTCCTGCAGATACAGCACGGAGGTGGCGATGGAGCGCAGTTCGTCCACGCGCGTCTGGAACAGCTCGTCGCGCGGGTAGGTCTCCAGGATCTGCATCAGGTCACGGCCGTCGTGGCTGTCGGGCGAGAACCCGGCGCCCTTGAGCACCTGGGCCACCTTGCGCCGGATCACGGGCACGCGGCGCACGGACTCGGTGTACGCGGCCGAGGAGAACAGCCCGAGGAAACGGCGCTCGCCTACGACGTTTCCGTCCTTGTCGAACTTCTTGACGCCGACGTAGTCGAGGTACGACGGCCGGTGCACGGTGGCCCGGCTGTTGGCCTTGGTCAGCACCAGCAGCTTGTGCTCACGGGCCTTGGCCCGGGCGTCGGTCGGAAGCCGCTCGAAGGAGGGGCTGACCGGGTGGCTGTCCTCACCGGAGTGCTGGGGGTCGGCACGCAGGATGCCCAGGCCGGTGCCGGGCACGGCGGCCAACGAGTCGTCCCCGTACAGCTGGTACTCGCGGTAGCCGAGGAAGGTGAAGTGGTCGGCGGACAGCCAGCGCAGCAGCTCGCGGGCCTCCTCCACGTCCGGCTCGGGCAGGTCGGCCGGGAGCGGCTCCTCGGCCAGCCCCTCGGCGATGCGCAGGGCCGCGTCCCGCATCTTCTCCCAGTCCTCGACGGTCTCGCGGACGTCGGACAGGACGCGCAGCAGATCGGCGGTGATCTGCTTCAGATCGGCGCGGTCGGTCTCGCGGTCGATCTCCACGTGGATGAAGGACTCGATGTGCGCGTCGTGCGGGAGGTCGCCGCCGGTGTACGGGCCGGGCAGCACCTCGATGAGCTTGCCGGTGAGGTCCCGCCGGACGACGAACTGGGGATGGATGACTACGTGGATGCCGCGCCCCTGGCGGCTCAGCTCATTGGTGACGGAGTCGACGAGGAAGGGCATGTCGTCGGTGACGACTTCCACGACGGTGTGGCTGCAGGTCCACCCGTTCTCCTCGACGGTCGGGGTGTGCACCCTCACGTTGGCCGTGCCCTGGGGACGGGTCTCGGCAAGTCGGTAGTGCGAGAACGCGGCTCCGAAGACGTCGACCGGGTCACGGTCGCCGAGGTCCTCCGGTGCGGTGTGCAGGTAGTAACGCTGGAGGAACGCGAGCACGGACTCGTGGTCCGTCGTGCCCTCGTCCGTCGTCCCGGTCGGTAGGTACCCCCCGGCCGGGCTGTTCTCAGCTACCCGGGCGGCCCGTTCGAGCAGCTCGGCCTTGGCTTCGTCCAGCTTGGTCTGCATTGTCCTCTGGCTCCTGTCGCGCGCCGTTGCGTGACGTAGAAAGAAGGGTCTCTTCCCCTCCGGCGTAACGCCACGGCCCGGGGTGTCCGGTTCGCTTCGACGCTATGCCGCGAGGCGAGATGAGCGGGGTGATTTTTGCCAATGTCCACGCGCTCGACGGGTGTGACGCTGCTCTCCGTGACGTCCTGACCCGGGACGTGCGTGGCGCCTCGGGACTCCTTGCGCCCCGGGCCCGCCCACAAGGACCAGCGACCGCCACCCGGACACGGATGTCCTCCGTGCTCTCCGGGCGCAGGACAGGGGCAGCAGAAGTGCCCCCGCGAACTATCGCGCTGATCACTCCCCAAGGCTATCGCTCCTCCCCCAGGGCCCGTCATGAGCCGTATGTGTACAAATCCGAGAGTCAAACTTTGACGTTCTGCACAGCATCGAACCGGCCACGGGACCCTGGAACCGGACAAAGCCCGCCGGGCCGGGACGCAGGCCCGGTGGACGAAACGCCCTCCGCACAGCCCATGCGCCCCACGGGACGAATCACAGGTCCACGGACGAAACGCCCTCGCACACCCGAGCGCCCCGTGGGCGGCGAGCAGACGCACGGGCGGCGTGCAGGCCCGCGTACGGCGTGCAGGCCCACGGACGGGACGGAGAAGCCCGCAGGCTGCACTCTCAGGCGTTACGGACGGGACTCAGGCCCACGGACGGGACGCGCAAGCACACGGACGGGACGGCGGACACACAGGCGGCACGCAGACGCGCGGACGGGGGCCGCACGCGCCACGGACGGCACGCCCGCACACAGCCCGCGCGCCCCACGGACGGCGCGCAAACGCACGGACGACACGCAGACCCCCGGCCAGAACGCAGACCCGAGGGCGGACGGAAGTGGCGCAACCCCTTGCCCGCGCGGCAGGCTGGATCCACGTCGACCAGGAACAGCGCGCCACCGACTACGGAGAGCGCACCGGCCACGTGACCGGTGCACGCCCGAGAGGAGCCGCCCGCCATGCCCCCGAAGATCCTCATCGTGACCGGCGACGCAGCGGAGTCACTGGAGGTCATGTACCCGTACCAGCGCCTGCGCGAGGAGGGCTACGACGTCGACATCGCCGCCCCCACCCGCAAGAAGCTCCAGTTCGTCGTCCACGACTTCGAACCCGGCTTCGACACCTACACCGAGAAGCCCGGCTACACCTGGCCCGCCGACCTGGCCTTCGCCGAGGTCGACCCCGGCCAGTACGCGGCCCTGGTGATCCCCGGCGGCCGGGCTCCCGAATATCTCCGCAACGACCCCGAACTCCGCAAGATCCTCAAATCGTTCTTCGACGCGGACAAACCGGTCGCCCAGATCTGCCACGGCCCCCTGCTGACCGCCGCGATCGACAGCCTCCGCGGCCGGCGTGTCACGGCCTATCCCGCCCTGGAACTGGACATGCAGTCCGCCGGCGCCGTCTTCCAGGACGCCGAGACGGTCGTGGACGGCACGCTGGTCTCCGCCCGCGCCTGGCCGGACCACTCCCGCTGGATGCGGGAGTTCCTGACCGTGCTGCGCTCGAAGGCCCCGGTGACCTGAGCCCCGGCCGCGGCCCGCGGGACGGCGACGCCGGGTCCGCGGGACGGCGGCCCCGTGGCCCACGGACCGCTGATCCCGGGCCCACGGACCGCTGATCCCGGGTCCGCGGACGACTGGCCCGGCAAGCTTCGCGCCCGGCGGCCGGGTCAGGCCGCCAGCCGTTCCGCCTCCGCCACGGCCTCGGCCAGCGTGTCCACCACGGGCACGCCCACCTCCTCCAGGCTGGCCCGGCTGTGCGAACCCCCGGTGTAGAGCACGGCCCGCGCCCCCACGTGCCGTGCCGCCACCGCGTCGTCGGCGGCATCCCCGATCACCACCGTGTGCGCGGGCTCCACACCGGTGAGCGCCTCCAGGTGCCGGACCATGTGCTCGGCCTTGCTGCCCCCGGACGGGCCGGTCCGGCCCTCGACACGTATGAAGTGCGTCTCGATTCCGAACCCGCGCACCAGCGGCACCAGTTCCTCGTGGCCGTACATGCTCAGCAGCGACTGGCTGCGGCCCGCCGACCGCCAGCCCGCCAGCAGGTCGGCCACCCCTTCGGTCAGCGAGCACCGCGTCCGGTGCTCGCTGTAGTACTGGTGGAAGACCACGTCCATGGCCTCCCACTCCGCCTCGGTGGGCAGCCGCCCCATCAGCCGCTGGTAGAACTTCGGCACCGGCACGCAGTACATCGCCCGGTACTGCTCCAGCGTGATCGGCTCAAGACCCAGTTCGGCGGAGGCGGCGTTCGTCGCCCCGATGATCGCTTCGTTGTCGTGGAACAGCGTCCCGTTCCAGTCCCAGACGATGTGTGCGCTCCCGTGCGTCCCCATGCCGAAAAACGTACCTCGCGCCACTGACAATCAGCTGAACGCCAGGTCACCCCCGGTCACCGTGGCCAGGACCGGGCTTCGAAAGTCCCGCCGGGGCCGACACTCCGTGCGAAACGCGCCCTACCGGCTAGGCGAGCCCCACCAGAGCGGGAATCTCCTGGGTCGCGTACCAGAGCAGTTCGTGGTCCTCGGCCCCGTCCACGACGAACTGCGCGTCGTCGTCCCCGTCGTCCGCCGCCCGGAGTGCCGTGATCGCCGCGGCCACGTCCGTCTCCGCGTCCGCCGCGTCGACGTGCACCGCCGCCGCCTTGGCCAGCGGCACCGGCCCGGTCACCCGTACCTCGCCCAGGGCCGCCGGGTCGAGCCCGCGGTCCGGGTCGGGCATCGCGGTGCCGTCGGGCACGTCGACGGCGACCACGACCCGGCGCCGCAGGGCACCCGGCTCCCCCGCCGCCAACTGCCGCAGCGAGGCCAGCGCGGCGCGGCTGAGCGCCGCGTACTCCAGTTCCTCGATGTCGTCGGAGAGATACCACTCGCGCAGCGCGGGTGTGACGGCGTACGCGACGAGCGGCCCGCTCCCCAGCTTCCCCGTCCTGTGCGCCTCGGCGAGACCGGGGAGAGTCAGGGGGACGTAGACGCGCATGGCCGGCCGCTCTTTTCGTGGTAGACGCTCCGCTGTGGCACCGAGGAGGGCGGTCCCGCGCCTCCCGGAGCGCCTTCAGGATACGTGGGGGTCACCGTCCGGGTCCCCCTTCGGGTCACCGCCGGGACCCGCGAGCGCGTCCACCCGGCGCCCGTCGGATCACCCGGCACCGCCCCGTCACCGCTGGATTTCCACCCCCTCGATCACCCGGATAGGTGAATCCCACGCGCCCTCGGCGCGGGCCCGCGGAGCCTTGCCCGTACCGCCCACGGCCCCGTACAAGATCCCCAGCAGCAAGTTACCGCCCGGTATTCACCGGGCCGCCGAACGGGGGAGCCCCATGAACAAGGTCATGACCAGGACCGCCCAGCGCCGACCGGGCACCCGCCCGCCAGGCCGCCACGACTCCCGCCGCCCCGGCACCGCCCCGCCCCGCACTCCCTCGCCCCGCGCAGCGGCCACCAGCGCCCCGTCCGCCCACACAGCGGCCACCAGCGCCACTGCCGCCCGCACCCCATCCGCCCGCGCCACGACACCGCAGGCCCCGGCCCCCGCGGCCCCTGGCACGCCCGCAGCCGCCACAGCCTCTGCCACCGCTGTCGCCCCCGCGCCCCCTTCCGCGGCCGTTACCGGCCCGCCCGCGAGCCGTACGGCCCCCGTCCCGGCCGCCGCGCCCCCACGTCCCACCGACCTCTTCGCGGACCGGCTCCTGGCCGTGCTGAGCGGCCAGCGGCCCGTCCACTGGATGCTCCGGCACACCGCGGGCCGCGCCTACGACGAACTGGCCCGGCTCGCGGAGCGCGGGCCGCTGCGCACCCGTGGCACCCGCCCGGTCGTCCGCGACATCGGCTATTACGTCCCTCGCAGGGACGCCATCGAAGCGTTCGCGCGCATCGGCGCGGGCGACCAGCTGCGCGCCATGGCCTTCCGCCTGGAGAGGGGCCCCGACCTGCGCTGGCGCTGCACGGCGGTGGAACTGGGCGGCCCCCGCGCCCCGCACACCGGCCACTGAGTGCCCCACCCCCGGGGCGAACGCCGGAGGGCCGGACCACCCCCTGGGTGGACCGGCCCTCCGGACTGGACGCTACGGCGTCGCGGGCGCCGTCACTTCTTGCGGCGCCGGCCGCCCTTGGCCTGGCGGCGACGCTCCGCACGCGTCAGACCGTCGGACTCGGAGCGCACCGGCTCGTCGTCGTCATACATGAAGTCGCCCTCGACGATGCCGCCCTCGCCGTCCACCGTCGCCGCGGAGAAGTGCAGGTCCCGCCGCTGTGGCGCGTCGAGGCCCTTGGCCCGGATCTCCGGACGGGAGCCCGCCTGGGCCGACACCGCGTCCTGAACGCCGCCGCCTTCGCCCTCCGGCTGGACGTCCTCGACCGGGACCTCCTCGACCTGCTGCTCGACCTGGACCTCCAGGTTGAACAGATAGCCGACGGACTCCTCCTTGATGCCGTCCATCATCGCGGTGAACATGTCGAAGCCCTCGCGCTGGTACTCGACCAGCGGGTCCTTCTGCGCCATCGCGCGCAGGCCGATGCCCTCCTGGAGGTAGTCCATCTCGTAGAGGTGCTCGCGCCACTTACGGTCCAGGACCGACAGCACGACCCGGCGCTCCAGCTCACGCATGATCTCGGAGCCGAGCTGCTCCTCACGCGACTCGTACTGCCCGTTGATGTCGTCCTTGATGGACTCGATGATGAACTCGGCGGTCAGCCCGGCCCGGTCGCCGGCCGCCTCCTCCAGCTCGTCGACGGTGACCTTCACCGGGTAGAGCTGCTTGAAGGCGCCCCACAGCCGGTCCAGGTCCCAGTCCTCCGGGAAGCCCTCGGCGGTCTCCGCGCCGACGTAGGCGGCGATCGTGTCGTCCATGAAGTGCTGCACCTGCTCGCGCAGGTCCTCGCCCTCCAGGACGCGGCGCCGCTCGCCGTAGATGACCTCGCGCTGGCGGTTGAGGACCTCGTCGTACTTCAGGACGTTCTTACGGGTCTCGAAGTTCTGCGTCTCGACCTGCGACTGGGCGGACGCGATCGCGCGCGTGACCATCTTGTTCTCGATCGGCACATCGTCGGGCACGTTCGCCATCGACATCACGCGCTCGACCATCTGGGCCTTGAACAGGCGCATCAGGTCGTCGCCGAGCGACAGGTAGAAGCGGGACTCGCCCGGGTCGCCCTGTCGGCCGCTGCGTCCGCGCAGCTGGTTGTCGATGCGGCGCGACTCGTGCCGCTCGGTGCCCAGCACGTAGAGGCCGCCGATCTCCTCGACCTCTTCCTTCTCCGCCTTGACGGCCTGCTCGGCCTTGGTCAGGGCGGAGGGCAGCGCCGCGGCCCACTCCTCGATGTGCTCCTCGGGGTCGAGGCCGCGCTGCCGCAGCTCCGCGTCGGCCAGGTCCTCGGGGTTGCCGCCGAGCTTGATGTCCGTACCACGGCCGGCCATGTTGGTGGCCACGGTGACGGCGCCCTTGCGGCCGGCCTGGGCGACGATGATGGCCTCGCGGTCGTGCTGCTTCGCGTTCAGCACTTCGTGCTGGATACCGCGCTTGCTGAGCTGCTGCGAAAGGTACTCGGACTTCTCGACCGAGGTGGTGCCGACCAGGATCGGCTGGCCCTTCTCGTGCTTCTCGGCGATGTCGTCGACGACCGCCTCGAACTTGGCGACCTCGGTGCGGTAGATCAGGTCCGACTGGTCCTTGCGGACCATCGGCTTGTTGGTCGGGATCGGCACCACGCCGAGCTTGTAGATCTGGTGGAACTCGGCGGCCTCGGTCATCGCCGTACCGGTCATGCCGGACAGCTTCTTGTAGAGGCGGAAGAAGTTCTGCAGGGTGATCGTGGCGAGCGTCTGGTTCTCGTCCTTGATGTCCACCCCTTCCTTCGCCTCGATCGCCTGGTGCATGCCCTCGTTGTAGCGGCGGCCGGCGAGGATACGGCCGGTGTGCTCGTCGACGATCATGACCTCGCCGTCGATGACGACGTAGTCCTTGTCGTTCTTGAACAGTTCCTTGGCCTTGATGGCGTTGTTCAGGTAGCCCACCAGCGGGGTGTTCACCGACTCGTAGAGGTTGTCGATGCCCAGCCAGTCCTCGACCTTGCCGACCCCGGACTCGTGGATGGCGACCGTGCGCTTCTTCTCGTCGACGTCGTAGTCGCCGGTCTCCTCGACGCCCTTGAGGGGGTTGCCCGCCTCGCCGCGCTTGAGGCGCGTGACCAGCTTGGCGAAGTCGCTGTACCACTTGGTGGCCTGGTCGGCGGGGCCGGAGATGATCAGCGGCGTACGAGCCTCGTCGACCAGGATGGAGTCGACCTCGTCGACGATCGCGTAGTTGTGGCCGCGCTGGACCAGCTCGTCCTTCGACCACGCCATGTTGTCGCGCAGGTAGTCGAAGCCGAACTCGTTGTTCGTGCCGTACGTGATGTCGGAGAGGTACTGCTCACGGCGCTCGGCCGGCGTCATGCTCGCCAGGATGCAGCCGACGCTCAGGCCCAGGAACTTGTGGACGCGGCCCATCATCTCGGAGTCGCGCTCGGCCAGGTAGTCGTTGACCGTGACGATGTGGACGCCGTCTCCGGAGAGGGCGTTGAGGTACGCGGGCAGGGTGCCGACGAGCGTCTTGCCCTCACCGGTCTTCATCTCGGACACGTAGCCGAGGTGGAGGGCGGCGCCACCCATGATCTGCACGTCGTAGTGCCGCTGGCCGAGGGCGCGCTTGGCGGCCTCACGCACGGTGGCGAACGCCTCGGGAAGCAGGTCGTCCAGGCTCTCCCCGTCGGCATACCGCTGCTTGTACTCATCGGTGAGGGCCCGCAGCTCGGCGTCGGAGAGGTCGACGAAGTCCTCTTCGATGGAGTTGACCTGGTCCGCGATGCGGTGCAGCTTGCGCAGGATCTTGCCTTCGCCTGCACGCATGATCTTCGTGAGGACGGACACTGGGTTGGTCTCCTTGCCGGTCGGGCCTGGGACGGTCGGTATTCCAATTGAACTGAGCAACGGCCATCGTATGCGAGGACCCCGCCGAGCCGGGAGCCCTGTCGTGGGGCAACGCCTTCACATAGGGACAACGGTCGGAGCCCCTGGATAGTGCCGTACTCGGGCATCGAATTGCGCGAATTGTGATCACTCGCTCACGCACCGCAAACGGATGGCTTTCGACAGACCCCGCGGCCAGAATCGGCCGATGGACCCCGTCACCCTCACCACCGCCCGCCTGCTGCTGCGCACCGTCGGCCCGCGGGACAACGACGCCGTCCACGGCGCCGCGCAGGACCCCGACATCCAGCGCTGGACCACGATCCCCTCGCCGTACCTCCCCGAGCACGCCCGCGGCTTCACGGAGCAGCAGGTCCCCGAGGGCTGGGCGAACGGTTCCATGTACACCTTCGGCGTCTTTCTCCCCTCCGGTGACCTGGCGGGGATGCTCGGTCTGACCATGCGGACCCTGGGGGTGACCGAGGTCGGGTTCTGGGCCACCAGGGAACACCGGGGCCGCGGCTACATCACCGAGGCCACCGTCACCGCCTCCCGCTGGGCCTTCACGGACCTCTGTGTCGACCGTGTCGAATGGCGTGCCGAGGTCGGCAACCACGCTTCCCGCGCGGTGGTCGAACGCGCCGGCTTCACCATCGAGGGCACCCTGCGCTCCGCGATCAACAACAAGGGCGTACGCCGCGACTGCTGGGTGGGCTCGCTGCTTCCCTCGGACCTGGGCCTGCCGTCGACCGCACCGTATCTGCCGACGCAACGGTGACCCGCGTCCGCCGACGCCGGCGGTGATCCACCGACGCGACCGCAGCGGCGGCCCCGCAGACGTGGCGACAGCCGCAGATGTGGCACGAATTCGCAGGTCAGACCGCATTGTCAGTGCCGACGTCTATCGTGCGGAAGCATGACGACCCTTCCGCGCCCCACCGCAGAGCTCTCCGCGGACGACGCCCGCCGCATCGCCCTGCGCGCACAGGGCTTCCTCGGCTCCCCCGACCGCAGAGCAGGCGTCCGTGGTGTCCTCCGTCATCTGGGTGCGGTCCAGCTCGACACGATCTCCGTCCTCGCCCGCTCCCATGAACTCGTGCCGTACGCCCGTCTCGGCGCGGTCGGCCGCAAGAGCGTGGAGCGGGCCTACTGGACCGACACGCACGCCTTCGAGTACTGGTCCCACGCGGCCTGTGTGCTCCCCGTCGAGGAGTGGCCCCACTTCGCCTTCCGCCGCCGCGCCTACCGCGCCCGCCCGCACTGGAACCACGAACTCCCCGACGGCACCTACGAGCAGGTCGTCAAGCAGTTGCGTGCCGAGGGCCCGCTGACGGCCACGGAACTGGGCGGCGCGAAGCGCACCAGCGAGTGGTGGGACTGGTCCGGCTCGAAGGTCGCCGTCGAGCGCGCGCTGATGTACGGGGAGGTGGTGTGCGTGGAGCGCCGCGGCTGGAAGCGGGTGTACGACCTGGCCGAGCGCGCGATCCCGGACGCCCTCCTGCACGACGAACTGGACGACGCGGAGTGCGTGCGCCGCCTGGTCCGCCTGGCCGGCGAGTCCCTGGGCGTCGGCACCCGCGCCGACATCGCCGACTACCACCGTCTCAAGGGCGAACAGGTGGACGCGGTGATCGCCGACTCGGGTCTGGTCCCGGTCGCGGTCGAGGGCTGGTCCAAACCGGCCTGGGCCGACCCGGCGGCGCTCAGGACACCGCCGCGCGGCCGCCACCGCACCACGCTGCTGTCGCCGTTCGACTCGCTGATCTGGGAGCGCGCCCGCACGGAACGGATCTTCGGCTTCACCCACCGCCTGGAGGCGTACGTCCCCAGGCCGAAGCGGGTGTACGGCTACTTCGCCATGCCGGTGCTGGCCGGCGGCCGGCTCGTCGGCCGTGTCGACCCGGCCCGCGAGGGCCGCACCCTGGTCGCCAAGCAGGTCACCCTGGACGGCGCGAAAGCGGTCCCGGGCGTGGCCCAGGCCCTGGTCGAGGCGGCGAGCTGGGTGGACTGCACGGACGTCCGGGTGGAACGGGTGGACGCGGCCGAGCTGCGCGGACCGCTCGTCGGCGAACTCGCCCGCCTGCTCGGCTGAGCGTCAGCGGATCTCCAGGATCTTCTCCCGCATCGCGTAGACCACGGCCTCCATCCTGGAGTGCAGCTGCAGCTTCTCCAGGATGTTGCGCACGTGGTTCTTCACGGTGTTCTCGGAGATGTACAACTCCTTGGCGATATCGCGGTTGTTCATCCCCGTGGCCACGAGCTTGAGCACTTCGAGTTCGCGGTCGGTCAGCCGCGGCGCCGGCACCAGCCGGCGCTCGTCGGTGCGCTGGATCATCGACTTGAACTCGGTGAGCAGTTTCGACGCCATGGACGGGCTGATCTGCGACTGTCCGTCCGCCACGGCGCGGATGGCCGTGGCCACCTCGTCCGTGGAGATCTCCTTGAGGAGGTAGCCGGTCGCGCCCGCCTTGATCGCGTCGTAGAGGTCGGCCTCCTCATCGCTGATCGTCAGCATGATGATCTTGGCGCTGGGCGCCACCTCCTTGATGGAGGTGCACGCCTCGATCCCGCCGCGCTTGGGCATCCGCACGTCCATGAGCACGATGTCGGGCAGCAGATCGGCGGCCTTGTCGACGGCCTCGGCGCCGTCGCCCGCCTCCCCCACGACCTGGATGTCCTCTTCGGCGGCGAGCACGATCTCCAGACCACGGCGGAAGAGGGCATGGTCGTCCACGACCAGGACTCTGATCGGTTCCTTGCGTGGAGAGCCCGCGTCCGGGCCCGTACCGACGACGCCGTCGGCATCCGCGTCCCGCATCGGTCCGAAGCTGTCCGCCATCGTTCCTCCCCCTGAAGGCTGTGGCCTGTGGTCCTGTGCCATCGCCAACCCAAGGCAACAGCCCACCGGTTGGGCCGGTACGACCATGATTTCATGTCTGGCCGACGCTGCGGTGACGAGCAGGGCGCGAAGTGGTCGCACACCGGTGCCCCTGGGGGCGCACACGCGCTCCAGGGGCACCCGCTCAACCGTCGGCCGGGTGCGTCAGCCGCCCAGCGTGCCACCAGCCGCGGGGTATGCAGCCCGCGCGATCATCGGGTCCGTGCTGAGGTGGATGACCCCGTAGTCGTAGGCGTGCCGCCGGTAGACGACGCTCGGTTCCTTGGTCTCGGAGTCGACGAACAGATAGAAGTCGTGACCGACCAGTTCCATCTCGTAGAGGGCCTGGTCAAGGCTCATCGGGGAGGCCACGTGGGTCTTCTCGCGGACGACGAGGGGGCCTTCACCCTTCACCTCCAGCGGGCCGATCTTCTTCGTGGGCACTCCGTCCGTCTCTTCCTCGTGGACGGGGTGGCCGTTCCCGTTGAGCGTCGCCGCTCCCGGGACGTGGTCGGGGACCTCGGCGGCCGGGACCCGGCGGGCGCCGCGACGCGAGAACCGCTTGTCGTGCTGCTTGCGCAGCCGGGCACCCAGCTTCTCCGCCGCCAGGTCGAGTGCCGCGTACGGGTCGCTGGCCGCTGCCTCCGCCCGGATCACCGGACCGCGGGAGCGAAGTGTGATCTCCACTCGGTCACAGCGGTCGGCCTGTCGGGGGTTGGGCTCCTTGGACACCTCGACGTCGAGGCTGATCACCTTGCCGTCGAGCTTCTGGATCTTCTCCAGCTTCAGCTTCTCGGCCACGTGCTTGCGGAACCGCTCGGGCACCTCGGTCTTGCGGCCCTTGACGACGATGTCCACGCAGAACTCCGTTCCCGGATCGCTCCGCTGCGACGGCGGAGCTACTCCCTTTGCATCAGGCTCCGGTGAATCCGGAACCCCGGAACTTCGGACTCGGTGACGTCCACCTCCTCCCCATGGGCAAGATCTCCGCCTCCGCGGCGCGGATCATTAGGGATAACCGCGGCCACGGCAATCGAATATCGGAGGTATGGCCTGCGACTTTCCCTCACAACCGAACATATCTCGCCCGTACGGATGTCGTCACCCTCTACTGCGGCGTACCTCCGATCAGTTGAATAGACCCTCTTCCTACCTGCAACAACGTAAGTCTGGAGTCAGTACCGAATTATTTCGAAGGAATCAGGCGGGGCTGCGATCACTGCGGCGCGGATCAATCGTCCGGCGCCGTCCGTGTCCGCCATTCCCGCTCCCTCGTATGTCGCGTTGCGTCTCTCTTCTCGCGATCCGCCGATCCGTTCCTCCCTTCCTTCCCGAGTTGCGCGCTCGTACACAATCCTTCTCCTGATCTCCTCGGCCGACGCCTCCCGCACGGCCCGTGCCGCCTCGGTGAGCGAGGCGCCGGTCGTCAGCAGATCGTCGACCAGCACCAGGCGACCGCCGGCGAGCAGCCGGACACCGCCCGCCGTGACCTCCAGCGCGCCCGCGAGATTGCCCTGGCGCTGCCGGAAGCCGAGCCCCGACTGGTCGGCCACGGCCCGCCGCTGCCGCAGTACGGCTGCCACCCGCGCCCGCTGTCCGCCCCGCCGCAGCTCACCGGCGGCCGCGAGGGCGATCCGGCGCACCGGATCGTGGCCACGCGCCCGCACCGCCCGCCGCGCGGACGGCACCGGGACGAGCAGCACGGACCCGTCCCGCCGCCCGCACCCCGCGCGCACCGCCCGGGCGAGAGCGGCGCCGAGGGGCCGCGCCAGTGCCAGCGCGCCGCGTTCCTTGTGCGCGAGGAGGGTCGCCCGCACCTCGTCCGCGTACGGAGCCGCCGCGAGCACGACCGGCAGCCCGGGCGGTTCCGGCACCGGCCGCACCCGGCGCGGTGCGGCTCCGCTCAGAGCGGCACGGCACTTTGGGCAGAGCACCGTGCGAGACCTGCCGCAGCCCGCGCACTCGGTCGGCAGCACCAGGTCGGTGAGGTCCTGCCACCACCCCCGCATGCGCACCACTGTGCCAACGCAGGAGCCACCCCGGCCACCCCTGTGGAAAACGCCCTGTGGACAACTCCGCGCAGACCGTAACGGCAGTCACCCACACGGGTTACGGCGCCGCCCGCGGAGCCCGGGCCCGGAGGCACGCACCCCTCGCCCCGGACAGATCGGCCCCATCACCCCGGATAGATCGGCGCCATCCCGTCCTTGACGACCTTCTGCCACTGCGCCCCGGTCGGCAGGCGCACGATCCCGTCCTCCGAGTACGCCACCAGCGGCACCCGCTCGTCCTCGACCGCGGTGATCGCCTTCACGCCGGTCAGGGCCGCAGGCGCCTGGCCCTCCGGCACGGAGCCGTCGACCTGGACGTAGGACATCTGCTGCACGCCCCCCTGCTCGCGCCCGACCACCACCAGCCGGCTGTCACCGGCCCACGACATGGCGGTGACCTCTTCCAACCCCGGAGCCGCGGATCGCAGTTCGACGACCGCCGGCCCCTCGCCCGAGGTGTCGTCCCGCTCGATCCGTCCGATGAGCAGGGACTGCCGGCCGTCCTTCGCCACGACCAGTGCCATCCGCGCCCCGTCGGCGGCCACCCGGATGTCCTTGATCTGACCCGAAAGACCCGGGACCCGCACCGGCTCCGGTTTCCCCGCGCCCTGCTTCAGCATGAGCAGCCGTGGAGCCTGGTGATTGCGGTCGGCCACCCAAAGATCACCCTGTGCGTCCCAGGTCGGCGTGGCGAGCCGATCGTCCTTGGTGGTCCCGTTGCTGGTCACGACGGCGGAACCGAGCGAACCCCCGGGGGTCAGCGCCGTGACGTACAGCGACGTCCCGTCGCTGCTGACCCCGGCAGCGGTGCGCTCGTCGCGCGAGACCGCCACCGATCCCAGTTCCTTGTCGCCCTCACCGAGCGCGCCCGGCACCGGCACCGCGGTGGTGCTCGTGCTGCCGCCCGCGATCCGCACCAGCCGGTGCTTGCTGTCGAAGAAGTACAGGTAGCCGGGACCCTTGGCGGTGCTGTGCCAGGCGACGGTCTCGGCCCGGTCCGCGCTCAGTTCGCACAGCGTCTTGTCGTCCGGCCCCTGCAGTTCGACCGAGTCCACGGTGGGTGTCAGGCTCCGCAGTGTGAACAGCAGTTGCGTCGCCATCTCGGTGCACTTCGGCTTGCCGGCCCGGGCCGCCCGGCCGTTCAGCGGGACCGTCAGTCTGTTCTGGTCATCGGGCGACAGCGCGCTCGCGCCCTTCTGCAACGCCGTCCCCGTCGGGAAGCTCGACCGCACCACGGGCCCGAGCCAGTTCGTGGGCCCGTTCAGCAGCGAGCGCACCACCTGGGTCATCGGGTCCACCCGTGTGCGCAGGAAGACCGGTTCGGCGACGGCCACCGGCTCCGCGCCGGGCCCGACCGAGGTGTCCGACGCGAAGTAGTACTTGTTGACCGAGGTGTAGTTCCGCTGGAAGTCGGACTTGCCCATCACCACACCCTGCGGCAGCGTGTCGATGCGCCACTGCCCGCTCGTGGCGTCCCGGGTCAGGTGCAGCCGCTTCGCGTACGGCCCGTCGGCCGGTGCGTACGCCTGCTGCGCGTCGACGGTGGCCACCCTGGTCCCGGCCAGTACGTAGGTGAGGCTGCCGGGGTCCTCCCGCGCGGCGGCACCCTGGTCGGACTCGGTGCTCGGCCCGTCGGCGAGCACCGTGGTCCCCTGCTCCGGCCGCCACTTCCGCGCGGCCGCCGGGGTCAGGTACTTGCGGGCCGTGTCATAGCTCGGGTCGTCGCTGGTCAGCGCCTCCAGGAAGCCCTGCACCAGCTCACCGGGCGCGGCGTTCTCCTGGGGCGGCATGGCGAAAACCCGCACCTGTGTGTCCTGCCGGGGCGTCGACTCGACGTCCCTCAGGTCACCGCTGTCCGGCATCGAGGCGCACCCGGCCAGCAGTACGGCACCGCAGGCGGCGTACGCCACCGCGCGCGCCGGACGGATCCGGGCGCCCCCCTCGCGGTCAGCGCCCACGAAATGCCTCCCCTGAAGTCTTCGAGTCCCCCGCTCCCGTGGCCGTGTCCCGGCTCGCGTCCGGCACGGCGTCCGCGGTCGTGTCGACGGTCGTGTCCGCGGGCGCGGGCGCGTCGTCCCTGTGCCGGACGGTCCCGGTCTGCCGGGGCACGACACGCGCCCCGTTGCCGGGCAGCGCGGTCGGATCGGCGGCCGGAGCCACGGTGGCCAGCCGCTGCGCGATCGGAGCGCGCGGCGACAGCGGCACCTGGCCGCCCGAGGGCTGCGCCGGCACCAGGGCCCGCCTCTCCTCGCCGCCGTGCGGCACACCGGCCCCGACCTGTCCCGCGTTGCGCCGCGAGTCCTTCGGCTCCAGCGGTATCGGCGAGCCCCGAAGCGGCTCGTCCGCGGTCCGCGGCAGCGTCAGCCGGAACTGCGATCCGCCGCCCGGCTCGCCCCACGCCTGGAGCCAGCCGCCGTGCAGCCGCGCGTCCTCCAGGGCGATGGACAGCCCCAGGCCCGTACCGCCCGTGGTACGCGCGCGTGCCGGATCGGCCCGCCAGAAACGGCTGAAGACCCGGGTCGCCTCACCGGGCTTGAGCCCGACGCCGTAGTCGCGCACCGCGACCGCGACGGCACCACCGGCCGCGGCCAGCCTGACGACGACGTCCTTGCCCTCGCCGTGCTCCACCGCGTTGACGACGAGGTTGCGCAGCACCCGCTCCACGCGCCGGGCGTCCGCCTCCGCGACCACGGGCTGCTGGTCGCCGACGACACGTATCCGGCTGCCCTTGCGCTCGGCCAGCGGCTCGGCCCCGCTGACGACCCGCCGTACGACCTCCCTCAGGTCTATCGCCTCGGCCTCCAGCGCCGCCGCACCCGCGTCGAACCGGCTGATCTCCAGCAGGTCGGCGAGCAGCGACTCGAAGCGGTCCAGCTGGTCGGCGAGCAGTTCCGCCGAACGGGCGGTCACCGGATCGAAGTCCTCGCGTGCCTCATGGATCACGTCGGCGGCCATGCGGACCGTCGTCAGCGGGGTGCGCAGTTCGTGCGACACGTCGGAGACGAACCTCCGCTGCATCCGCGACAGGTCCTCCAACTGCTGGATCTTCAGCTGCAGGTTCTGCGCCATCTTGTTGAACGCCTCCCCGAGGCGCGCGATGTCGTCCTCGCCGGTGACCTTCATCCGTTCCTGCAGACGACCCGCCGACAGCCGCTCCGCGATCCCGGCCGCCATCCGCACGGGCGTCACGACCTGCCGCACCACCAGCCACGCGATGGCTCCGAGGAGTACGACGACGAACAGCCCCGCGGTCGCGAGCGTGCCCTTGACCAGGCTCAGCGACTTCTCTTCCTGCGTCAGCGGAAAGAGGTAGTACAGCTCGTACGGGTCCTCGTTCGGGTCGTTCAGCTGCTTGCCGATGACCAGTGCGGGCTGGGACGCCTTGCCGTTGCTGAAGACGACACGGGTGTAGCTCTGGGCCGCCGTCGTGCTGGTGTGGACCCGCGCGCGCAGGTCCACGGGCACGCTGGCGGACGGGTCGACGTACCCGGAGCCGCGCGGGCTGCGCCCGCCGCCGCTGTCGTCGCCCGCCGGGAGCGTCACCACGTCGAAGGCGCCCTGGCCACCGCTGGACAGCGATTCGACGAGGTCGCTCATCCACTGGATGACGTTCTGCGACTGCCGGCCGTCGACCGCCGAGGTGTCGTCACCGGTGCTGCTCCCGGCCTCGTCCGCCTGCTGCTTGGCCACTGCGAACCCGCCCGTGGCCTGGCTCTGCGACGCCTTCACCTTGGCGTCCAGCAGGCCGTTGCGCACCTGCCCGATGACGACGAAACCGAGCAGCAGAACGACGCCCAGCGACATCAGCAGCGTCGTGACGACGACCTTGAGCTGGATGTTGCGCCGCCACAGCCGCATGACCGGCAACAGCGGCCGGTGCACCCAGCGCATGAACAGGCGCAGCACCGGGCTGCGCCGCACTCCGCCCTGCAGCAGCCCGCCTTCGAGGAGGCGTCCCCAGCCCGACCCTGCCGTCTTCCGGCCGACAGGCCGCCCCGGGCGTTCCCCGGGACCGCCGGGAGCCGGAGCGGCACTGTCTCCCGGCACGTCAGCTCGGTCCGGCCTTGTAACCGACGCCACGGACGGTCACCACGATCTCCGGCCGCTCCGGATCCTTCTCGACCTTGGACCGCAACCGCTGCACGTGCACGTTCACCAGCCGCGTGTCCGCCGCGTGCCGGTAGCCCCACACCTGCTCCAGCAGGACCTCACGGGTGAACACTTGCCACGGCTTGCGGGCCAGCGCCACCAGCAGATCGAACTCCAGCGGCGTCAGCGCGATCGACTGCCCGTCCCGCTTCACGGAGTGCCCGGCCACGTCGATGACCAGGTCACCTATGGTGAGCTGCTCCGGAGCCGGCTCCTCCGACCTGCGCAGCCGCGCCCGGATCCGGGCCACCAGTTCCTTCGGCTTGAACGGCTTGACGATGTAGTCGTCGGCGCCCGACTCCAGGCCCACGACCACGTCGACGGTGTCGCTCTTGGCCGTGAGCATCACGATCGGCACACCGGACTCCGCGCGGATCAGCCGGCACACCTCGATGCCGTCCCGACCGGGCAGCATCAGGTCGAGCAGCACCAGATCGGGCTTGGTCTCGCGGAAAGCGGCGAGCGCCTTGTCGCCGTCGGCCACGAAAGACGGCTCGAAACCTTCGCCTCGCAGCACGATGCCGAGCATCTCGGCCAGCGCGGTGTCGTCATCGACGACGAGGACTCGTCCCTTCATAAACGACATCATCCCATTCTCATAACGGCGAAAGCGGCGCAGGTGAGCATCGTCACCGGCCAGTGACGATAGTCGTACGGGACCATCACTGTCTGCCCCCGTCTTTCGGCGCCACTGTCAGCAACGGATGTCACCGCTGACAGCGGCGGATGTCGCCCCGGCAGCGGCGGAGCCTGTCCCGGTCCGCCCGGCCGCCGTCGGCGTGGTGGTCACAGGCAGTGTCGGCCTGTGCCCAGCGTTGGTGCATCACAGGCGCCGTACGACTACGGCCCGCACTCATACGGGGAGTCAGAGCGGTACGGAAGCCCGGAGCAGCCCCGCTTCGGCGAAGAGGGAAACCCCTCGCCGAACCGAAGCAGGACCGCTGCGGCGAACCGGAGCAACCCCGCTCGGGCGAGCCGCAGCACGACCGCGTCCCTGTGCCGCCCCCTCTCGGCCCCTCCTCCCCTCCTCTCTCACTCCGCCATCGGCTGACCGCCCGAACCGGAGATCAGCTCCGCGAGCGCGGTGCCCGTCACGGGCGAGACGACGCCCGCGTCGGTGACGATCGCCGTCACCAGTTCGGACGGCGTCACATCGAACGCGGGGTTGTACGCCTGCGTTCCCAGCGGCGCCACCGCGACCCCGCCGCCGCCCGCTGTCCCGGCCGGAGCCCGCGGCGCAGTGATCTCGGTCACCTCATGTCCTGGACGCTGCTCGATCTCGATGGACGCCCCGTCCGGCGTGTCCGGATCCACCGTCGTCACCGGCGCCACCACGATGAACGGCACATGGTGGTACCGCGCAAGCACCGCGAGCGAATAGCTGCCCACCTTGTTCGCCACCGACCCGTCGGCCGCGATGCGGTCGGCGCCGATCAGCACCGCGTCCACCTCTCCCGCCGCGAACAGCGATCCGGCCGCACTGTCGGTGAGCAAGGAGTACGCCATGTCGCAGCGGGCCGCTTCGTACGCCGTCAGCCGCGCGCCCTGCAGCAGCGGGCGTGTCTCGTCCACCCACAGCCGGCGCAGCCGCCCTTGCCGGTGCACGGCGAGCGCCACGGCGAACGCCGTCCCCTCCCCACCCGACACCAGTGACCCGGTGTTGCAATGCGTGAGGATCCGGTGTCCGCCGCCGGGAAGCAGTTCCTCCAGCAGCGCCAGCCCGTGCCCGGCCAACCGGGCGGACGCCTCGGCGTCCTCCCGGTGCATCGCCCGCGCGGCGGCCAACGCGGCCGCCGCCGCCCGCTGCGGGTCCCCGCTCTCGGCGAGCGCGGCCCGGTGGGCGGCCTGTGCCCTGCGCACCCCGACGGACAGGTTCGCCCCGGTGGGCCGGGCAGCCTGGAGCGCGCCCGCGGCCTCGTCCACGTCGAAACCCCGCACGGCGGCGAGCGCGACGCCGTACGCCCCCGCGATGCCGAGCAACGGCGCCCCGCGCACGGCGAGCGTACGGATCGCCTCGACCAGAGCCGGCGCGTCGGTGCACACCAGCTCGACCTCCTCGGCCGGCAGTCTGGTCTGGTCGAGAAGGACCAGTACCGGCCCTTCGGGCGGCTCCTCCCAACGGATCGCCAGTATCTCGGTCGCGTGCCTGCCCTCGCCGGTGTGCGCGTCCTGATCAGCCATGCGGTCAGTCTGCCCCGTACCCCACGGACAATTGAAGGTGTGCAGCCCTTGGCGCAGCCGGTCCCCCGGCCACCGCCCCATGGCACGATGGCTGCCAACCTGCCGCCGCGACCGCGGACGAGCACCGAGAAGGAGCTTCGATGAACGACACTCCGGGCTGGGCCTCGCCCGGATCCACCCCGTCCAACGGACAGGAACCCGGTGCGTCCGGTCCTGCCGAACCCGCCGGCCGGCCGGTGCCCGCACAGCCCGCCGACCAGCCGGGCGCGGACCCACAGGCCCACAGCTCGAAGTGGTCCAAGGAGCAGCCGCCACCGGGTCAGTGGTCCGCGCCCACCGGCGCCCCGGCCCCGGGCCAGGCACCGCCGCCCGCACCGCCCGGCCCGGGCTGGGGCGGCCCGCACCCGGGCGGCCAGGGAGGTCACGGCGGCTACGGAGGCCCGGCGGGATACGGAGGCTGGGGCGCAGGCTGGGGCGGCCCCCCGCCCGCCGCCAAGCCCGGCGTCATCCCGCTGCGCCCGCTCGGGGTGGGCGAGATCCTCGACGGCGCCGTCTCCACCATGCGCACCTACTGGCGCACGGTCCTGGGGATCTCGCTGACCGTCGCGGTCGTCACGGAGATCGTCGTCGTCCTCCTCCAGGGCCTCGTCCTCGACGACACGGCGACCACCGACGCCCTCACCGACCCGAGCGCCAGCTTCGACGAACTCTCCCGCGCCATGGGCGAGTCCATGCTCAGCTCCGCCGCCGTCCTGCTGATCTCCTTCATCGGCACCATCGTCGCCACCGCTCTGCTGACGACCGTGACCAGCCGCGCCGTCCTGGGCCGGCCCGTGACCTCCGGAGAGGCCTGGCGGGACGCCCGCCCGCAGCTCGGCAGGCTGTTCGGCCTGATCTGCCTGCTGCCTCTCATCTCCCTCGGCATCATGCTCTGCGGGGCGCTGCCGGGCATACTCGTGGCCGTCGCCGGCGCAGGGGACGCCGCCGTCTTCCCGCTCCTCACCCTCGGCCTGCTCGCGGCGTTCGTCGTCGTGGTCTGGCTCATGGTCCGGTTCTCGCTGGCCTCGCCCGCGCTGATGCTGGAGCGGCAGGGCATCCTGAAGTCGATGAGCCGCTCCGCCAAGCTGGTCCGCGGCTCCTGGTGGCGGGTCTTCGGCATCCAACTGCTCGCCGGGATCATCGCGAACATCATCGCGTCGATCGTCATCATCCCCTTCGCCCTGATCGGCGCCGCACTGAGCGGCGACGGCTTCTCCGGTTTCCTCAGCGGGACCGGCGGCGTCGGCTGGACGTTCCTCATCGTCAGCGGCATCGGCTCGGTGATCGGCTCCACGGTCACGTTCCCGATCAGCGCGGGCGCCGGCGTGCTCCTCTACATCGACCAGCGCATCCGCCGCGAGGCCCTCGACCTCGAACTGGCCCGTGCCGCCGGGGTCCAGGACTACGGCGTGCCCGCGCCGGGCGCCACCCCGGGGAGCTGACGCGGTGAACCTGCCGGGGGGAGTACTCAGCACGGTGCCGGTGCTGCCGCACGGCGTCCGCCCGGCCGTCCGAAGCCTGCTGCGAGCGGGCGACACGACCCTGCTGTCACTGGCGCGCTCGGGAGACGAGCCGCCGGTGACCACCCCGCGCGATCCCGCGCGGGAGGCCGCCCGGCGCGAACTGTCCAAGGGGATGTACCACGAGAACGACCCCAGCCTGCTCCAACGGGCCCTGAACGCCTTCTGGGACTGGCTCGGCAGGGTGCTCGACGCCGCCTCCTCGGCGACACCTGGAGGGACGCTCGGCCTGGTCGTGGTCGTCCTGGCCGTCGTCGCCGTACTGGCCGCCCTGTGGTGGCGCCTGGGCACCCCGCACCGCCGCCCGGTCTCCGCCCCCGCCCTCTTCGACGACCGCCCCCGCAGCGCCGCCGAGCACCGCGCCGCCGCCGAGGCACATGCCGCCCAGGGCCACTGGAACCAGGCCGTCCAGGAACGCATGCGGGCCGTCGTCCGCGCCCTCGAAGAACGCGCCCTGCTCGACCCCCGGCCCGGCCGCACCGCCGACGAGGCCGCCGCGGAGGCCGGCCGCGCACTGCCTTCGCACACCGGCCGACTGCACGCCGCCGCCCGGGAGTTCGACGACGTCACGTACGGCGGCCGCCAGGCACACCGGCAGGCGTACGACCGGCTCACCGCACTCGACCACGACCTGGAGCGCACCAAACCGGCCCTCGCCGCCGGCAGCCACAGCACAGCGCACAGCAGCAGCCAGGGGGCCGCCGGATGACCACCGGGGCCCCCCTCCCGTCCACCTCGGCCTCGCCCACCACCCGCCAGGTGTGGACCCGCACGCGGGGCATCGTCCTCGCGCTCGTCCTGCTGCTCGCGGGGGCCGTCGCGATCGCCCTCGTCCGCTCCGACGCCCGGCACGGCGCCCTCGACCCCCGCTCCGCCGACCCCTACGGCAGCCGCGCGATCGCCGAACTGCTCGCCGGCCACGGCGTGTCCACACGTGTGGTCACCACGCTGGACCAGGCCCGTACCGCGGCCGGCCCGGACACCACCCTCCTTCTCGCGGCGCCCGACCTGCTCACACCCGGCCAGCAGACCGCGCTGCACTCCGCCACCGCCGGGTCCGGCGGACGCACCCTCCTCGTCGCCGCCGGCAGTCCCTCCGTGGAACGCCTCGCACCCGGCGTGACCGCGGACCCCGCCACCAGCTTCGGCACCGCCCTTTCCCCCGAGTGCGTCCTGCCCGCCGCCGTCCGCGCGGGCGCGGCCGACACGGGCGGCATCCGCTACACCACCACGCGCCTCGACGCCGACACCTGCTACCCCAGCCGTCGCCTGGCCACCTTGGTACGAGTCCCCGCGGCCTCCGGCAACGGCGACACCGTCGCCCTCGGCGCACCCGACATCCTCTACAACGACCGCCTCGACGAGCAGGGCAACGCCTCGCTCGCCCTTCAGCTCCTCGGCTCCCGCCCCCATCTGGTCTGGTACCTCCCCTCGCTCTCCGACGCCTCGGCCACCGGCACGGGCGGCCAGAAGGACTTCCTGGACCTGCTTCCCTCCGGCTGGCTCTGGGGCACGCTGCAACTGTTCATCGCAGCGGTCCTCGCCGCTTTCTGGCGGGCACGCCGGCTCGGCCCCCTCGTACCCGAAAGACTTCCGGTCGCGATCCGTGCCTCCGAGACCGTCGAAGGCCGCGCCCGCCTCTACCGCAAGGCCGACGCCCGTGACCGCGCCGCCGCCGCTCTCCGCTCCACCACCCGCACCCGCCTCGCCCCCCTCGTCGGCGTCCCCGTCGCCCAGGCGCACGCGCCCGAAGCCCTGCTGCCCGTCCTGTCCGCCCACCTCCACGGTGACGCACAGGACCTGCACCCCCTCCTCTTCGGACCCCCGCCCGGCGACGACGCAGCCCTCATCGCCCTCACCGACCGACTCGACGCCCTCGAAAGAGAGGTACGCCGTCCATGATGGACCCGACCACTGACAACGCCGGGAAGACCGGGGGTCCGGGCGACGCCCGCGCCGCCCTGGAGACCCTGCGCGCCGAGATCGCCAAAGCCGTGGTCGGCCAGGACCCCGCCGTGACCGGTCTCGTCGTCGCCCTGCTGTGCCGTGGACACGTCCTGCTGGAAGGCGTCCCCGGAGTCGCCAAGACACTCCTGGTCCGCGCCCTCGCCTCCGCACTCGACCTGGAGACCAAGCGCGTCCAGTTCACCCCCGACCTCATGCCGAGCGACGTCACGGGCTCCCTCGTCTACGACACCCGCACCGCCGAGTTCTCCTTCCAGCACGGCCCGGTCTTCACCAACCTGCTGCTCGCCGACGAAATCAACCGCACGCCTCCGAAGACCCAGTCCTCCCTGCTGGAGGCGATGGAGGAACGCCAGGTGACCGTCGACGGCACCCCCAGGCCGCTCCCCGAGCCGTTCCTTGTCGCGGCCACCCAGAACCCCGTCGAGTACGAGGGCACCTACCCCCTCCCCGAAGCCCAGCTCGACCGCTTCCTGCTCAAGCTGACGATCCCGCTGCCCGCCCGGCAGGACGAGATCGACGTCCTCACCCGGCACGCGGCCGGCTTCGACCCGCGCGACCTGCGCGCCGCAGGCGTACGCCCCGTGGCCGGCCCGGCCGCCCTCGAAGCCGCCCGCGCAGCGGTCGCCAAGACAACCCTCTCGCCCGAGATCATCGCCTACGTCGTGGACGTCTGCCGCGCCACCCGCGAGTCGCCCTCCCTCACCCTGGGCGTGTCGCCGCGCGGCGCCACCGCCCTGCTCGCCACCGCACGCGCGTGGGCCTGGCTGACGGGCCGCGACTACGTCATCCCCGACGACGTGAAGGCCCTCGCCCTGCCGACCCTCCGGCACCGTGTGCAACTACGCCCCGAGGCCGAGATGGAGGGAGTGACGGCCGACTCCGTCATCAACGCCATCCTCGCCCACGTCCCGGTTCCCCGCTGATGCCGCTCACCGGACGCACCGCCCTGCTGGCGGCCCTCGGCTCCGTCCCCGTCGGCATCTGGGCTCCCGACTGGACGGGCATTCTCGCGGTCAACGGCCCGCTCGCCGTGGCCTGCGCCTGCGACTTCGCCCTCGCCGCACCCGTACGGCGCCTGATCCTGAGCCGCTCCGGCGACACGTCCGCGCGCCTCGGTGAGACCGCCGACGTGACGCTGACCGTCACCAACCCTTCGCGCCGTCCACTCCGGGCCCGGCTGAGGGACGCCTGGCCACCCAGCAGCTGGCAGCCGGGCACCGAGATCGCAGCCTCCCGCCACCGCCTCACCGTGCCCCCGGGCGAACGTCGGCGCGTCACGACCCGGCTGCGCCCCACCCGCCGCGGCGACCGCCAGGCCGACCGCGTCACGATCCGCTCCTACGGCCCCCTTGGCCTGTTCTCCCGCCAGGGCACCCACAGGGTGCCATGGACGGTACGGGTCCTGCCGCCCTTCACCAGCCGCAAGCACCTCCCGTCGAAGCTTGCGCGACTGCGCGAACTCGACGGCCGCACCAGCGTCCTGACCCGTGGTGAGGGCACCGAGTTCGACAGCCTGCGCGAATACGTCCCCGGCGATGACACCCGTTCCATCGACTGGCGGGCGACGGCACGCCACACAGCCGTGGCCGTCCGCACCTGGCGCCCGGAACGCGACCGTCACCTCCTGATGGTGCTGGACACCGGCCGTACCTCGGCCGGTCGCGTCGGCGACGCCCCGCGCCTGGACGCCTCCATTGACGCCGCCCTGCTCCTCGCAGCGCTCGCGTCCCGCGCCGGCGACCGGGTGGACCTCCTCGCCTACGACCGCCGGGTACGGGCTCTGGTCCAGGGGCGTACGGCAAGCGATGTCCTCCCGTCCCTGGTGGCCGCGATGGCGACGCTCGAACCCGAACTCGTCGAGACGGACGCCCGAGGGCTGGCCGCCACAGCGCTCCATACGGCGCCTCGCCGTTCTCTGCTCGTCCTGCTCACGTCCCTGGATGCCGCGCCGGTCGAGGAGGGGCTGCTTCCCGTGCTGGCACAACTCACTCAGCGGCACACGATGGTGGTGGCATCGGTCGCCGATCCCCATATCGCCGAGATGGCGACCGCCCGGGGAGACGTCGACGCGGTCTACGAGGCGGCCTCGGCGGCTCAGGCACAGACCGAACGGCACCGCACGGCGGAACAACTACGCCGTCACGGCGTGACGATCGTCGATGCCACACCGGACGACTTGGCCCCGGCACTGGCGGATGCATACCTCGCCCTGAAAGCGGCGGGCCGACTCTGACCACCAGATACTCTGCCGGAAATTCCGCCCGGATATCGGGCCCCGGCAGACCGGGCCCTGAACGCAGAAATCCCCCGTGCCCAAAAGCACGGGGGATTCCCCAAAATTAGTTCGGCGGCGTCCTACTCTCCCACAGGGTCCCCCCTGCAGTACCATCGGCGCTGTAAGGCTTAGCTTCCGGGTTCGGAATGTAACCGGGCGTTT